>NZ_JBKFGF010000023.1:0-259236 GCF_051233485.1 Massilia sp. LXY-6 | reverse complement strand
GCGCAGCGGTCCCGCCACTGCAGCGGCCGTTCTCCCAGGCGCCGCGGCGCATGGCGATGCAGTCGAGCGCCGCCTGGGCCGCCGCCTGCAGATCGAGGTCCAGGGTCAAGGTGGCATGGTGGCCGCCGCTGCCCGGCAAGCGCGCCAGCATGCCGGACACGCTGCCGGCATGCCCGGCCCGCACGCCCAGCAGCGGCGCCAGTCCGGCCAGGCGCGCCGCTTCGCTCGGGGCGCCATCGATCCACAGGCTGCGGCCGCGGCGGTCGACCAGCGCCACCTCGGCCCTGGCCGGCGCACGTCCTCCCTGCCCGGCCGGCAGCGCCTGCCACGCAAGGGCGCCGTCCTTCAACACGATGTGACGGTAGCGCGCATCGCCCGGCGCCGCCAGCGCGTCCATGCCGAGCGGCGCGGCATCCAGCGCCAGCTCCTGCGCGCCGGGTTCCGGCGCCAGCTCGAGCAGCTGCACCTGGTCCGGCCGCGTGCAGGCGCGTCCGCCGCAGGCCGGCGCCGCCGACACCAGCCGCGCGCCCGTCAGGCCACGCAGGCGGCCCACCAGCAGCAGCTGGATCGTGGCGCCGTCGGCCGCGGCGGCCGGCAGCCGCAGCCGCAGCCGTGCGCCCTCGCCGCCGAGCGGCCAGGCCGCCACCCGCTGCCAGCCGCCCCAGCCCTGCGGCAGGCGCGCGAACAAGCGGGTCGCCGCGGCCGGCAGGTCGCGGGCCAGCGGCGCCGGGGCCCCATCCGCCTCGGCCTGCCAGCGTCCGGCCTCGCCTGCCGGGCGCAGGCGCCAGGCCAGCAGCCGGCGTTCGCTGTTGAAGATGCGGACCTGCTCGCGCACGAAGTCGCCGTCGGCGTGGCGGTACAAACGTTCGAGCAGGCGCAGCGTATCGGCATCGATGGCGACCTGGTCCCAGCCGGTCTTGCCCTGCGCGCGCCAGGCGGCCAGGTCGGGCGGAGCCAGCTCGGCCAGCCCGCCGGCGCCAAGCCGCAGCAGGCCACGCGCTGCCAGGCTGTCGAACAGGCGCTGGTCTTCCATCGCGGTCGCGGGTGCCGCCGGTACGCGGTAATCGCCCGGCGCAAGCCAGGTTTCGACCGCCGTCCCCGCCGCCGGAAACGCCACCGCCAGCGCGCGCACACTGCCCTGCGCAGGTGCCGGCGCGGCCGGCCGGTACAGTTGCAGCACCAGCTCGCCCGCGGCGCAGGATGCGTGCGGGCGGCGCAGGAAGCGCAGCGCATGCCGGTCCCACAGCAGCCAGGCCTGGCGCCCCAGCCTGGCCTGCCCGGAGGACGCCGCCCGGTACGCGGTGGCGCCCTGGTCGCCGACCCAGCGCGCGGCCTGGCCTTCCCAGCGCAGCTCGGGCGCGGCGACGCTGCCGCTCAGCTGGATGCGCGGCATGGCCTCCTCGGCCAGCACCACGTTACGCAGCAGGACCGGCTTGGCCGCCTGCGCATTGCGGGCCGCCAGCGCCGCGACCTCGTCGAAGCGCACGCCGATCCGCAGCGGCAGCAGGCGCCCTTTGGCGGGGTCGAGCATCTGGCTGCACAGGTCGATGTGGCGGGCCGGCTCGGGGCGGAGACCGGACAGGATCAGCAGCGCGGCATCGCCGTGCGCTTCGAGCACAGCCGCCGGGCCGGGCGGCACCGTGAACGCGGCGCCCGGCAGGACCGGCCGCAGCGCCACCGGCCCGGCCGGGCCGGCCACCGCTTCGCCCGAGGCCGCAATCCAGCGCGCATGCACGGCTATCACGGCGCCGCCGCCCAGGGCCAGCAGGCAGCAGGCCACGCCCAGCCGGCGCAGCGCGGCGGGACGCGACGGCGCCGCGGCCGCCGGCGCCGGCGCCTGAGCCTGCGCCTGCGTCCGCGCGGCCGGGCGTGCATCGGGCCGCATGCGCGCCCATCCCGCCCGCAGGTTGCGCGCGCGCCGCCAGCGCGCCTGCCCCGCCGCCAGTGCCCCGACCACCGCTCCGATCATGCCCGTTCTCCCGCTTGATGTGTCAGGCGGCCCTAGCCGGGGGAAGGGGAAAAGCTGCACGGATCCGGCGCAGCTTCGGCGGCGGAATTTCGCACTTCATCCCGCATTTTTTGCGGCCTGTCGCAAGCCGCTGGAGACCTGATCGTCGCCCGGATACAGTGCACACATCGACAAGCGCTTCACCACCCGTCACGAAAGGAGAACCATCATGAACGTCCTCAAGCACATGGAAGCCGCCTTCCTGTTGTCGCTCAGCGTCGCCGGCGTGGCCAGCGTGGCGATCGATGCGATTCCGCCGGCCGAGGCCGGCGTGCCGGTCCGCGCCGCGGCGGCGATCCAGCCCGGCATGCCGGTCGTGCACGTCAGCGCCAAGCGCATGACCGACACCGAAAAACGCCAGTCGCTGGAGGCTGAGCGTGCCGGGAGCCGCACTTGATCCACGGCGACCGCGGGCGCTTCCTTCCTAGGCACCCGCCCGCGGCCGGCTGAACCCTCGTCCTTCAGTCCCTGCAACTCCTTTCCCGCCTCTTCGATCCCCTCAGTGTAGCCGCCAGGCATCGGCAAACGGCCGAATTCTGTTTCAGATGTAAGCGACTTTTTCAGGCACGCACAGCCGCGGCACAGCGAGCTATAGTCAACTCGTCGCAACGCATCTTGATCCGTACCGGACTGGAGACCAAACATGAAACGCACCCTTGCCCTTGCCGCCCTGATCCTCGCCGGCGCCGCCGCCGCCCCGCTGCCCTCGCTTGCCGCGAGCAACGTCAGCCTCTACATCGGCACTGCACCACCGGCGCCGGTATATGAGCGTGTGCCGGCGCTGCGCCCCGGCTATGTGTGGGCGCCCGGCTACTGGAACTGGAACGGCCACCGCCACGTCTGGGCGCCGGGCTACTGGGTCGTGGAACGCCCGGGCTATGCCTACAATGCACCGGTCTGGTACCAGAACAATGGCGGCTGGTACATGGCGCCGGCCCGCTGGACGGCCTACGGCGGCGACCGCGGCTACGGCCGGGTCTATGAGCGAGGCTGGGACCGCGACCGTGACGGCATCCCCGACCGCTACGAGCACCGCGGCGGCTGGGACCGCGACCGCGACGGCATCCCGGACCGCTACGAGCATCAGCGCGGCTGGGACCGCGACGGCGACGGTGTCCCGAACCGCTACGACCGCCGTCCGGACAACCCGTGGCGCCGCTGATCCGCGCCGCCTGAGTTCCACCGCAAAAGCGCCGTTTCGCCGGCGCTTTTGTCGTTTTCGGGTATCCTGCCGGCATGATTGAGCTTTTCCGTCTTCAACAGATCGCCTACAAGGGCGAACGCGCGGCCAGCCGGCGCCTGGCCGCCGCCTCCGGCCTGTCCGACGAGCAAGCCCTCCGCCGCACGCTCGAACTCAAGGCCGGCAAGGCGGGCCTGGCCGCCCTGGTGGCGGCCCGCGCCGCCGACCAGCTCGCGCAAGCCGGGCGCAGCGCGGCGCGCGACGCCGTCCGGGCCGAGGCGCGCGCACGCCAGGCCCGGCGTCACGATGGCGCTCCCAGTACCTGGCGCGCCTGGTTCGACGGCTCGGCCCGTCCGAACCCCGGCCGCTGCGGCATCGGTGCACGTCTGGAGGGTCCCGGCGGCGCCGTCGAGATCGCCCAGGCGGCCGGCTACGGCAACAGCAGCGAGGCCGAGTACCTCGCCCTGATCGCCCTGCTGGAAGCGGCCGTCGCGCGCGGCGTGTCCAGCCTGACGGTGTACGGCGACAGCCAGGTCGTGATCGGCGACGTGAGCGGCCCGGACGCGCTCGCCGCGCCGTCCCTGCATGCCTACCGCGCCACGGCGCGCGCCCTGATGGCCCGGATCGACGGCCTGGCGCTGCGCTGGGTGCCGCGCCACAAGAACACCCAGGCGGACGCGCTGTCGCAGCGCGCGTTCGCACTTTCACCCATTGCCGACATCGATGCAGAACAATCAGCTTGACTCCGAAGCCTGGCGTACGCGCCTGGCCGCCCTCGCCAAGGAATGCGCCGCCGGCGACCTGGACGGCGCCCACGACGCCAACCACCTCGAGCGCGTCTGGCGCAATGCCCGGTCCTTGCTGAACGATTACCCCGAAGCCGACGCGCTGGTGGTGCTGGCCGCCTGCTACCTGCACGACCTGGTCAACCTGCCGAAGAACGATCCGGCCCGCGCCAGCGCCTCGCGCCGCTCGGCCGAACTGGCGCGCGAGCGGCTCGCCGCGCTCGGCTTCCCGGCGCAGAAGCTGGACGCGGTGACGCACGCGATCGAGGCCCACAGCTTCTCGGCCGGGATCGTCCCGCGCAGCCTTGAAGCGCGCATCGTGCAGGACGCCGATCGCCTCGACGGCCTCGGCGCGGTCGGGCTGGCGCGCATGTTCTACATCGCCGGCCGGATGGGCAGCGGGCTGGCGCACGGCAGCGACCCGCTGGGGATGGCGCGCCCGCTCGACGACCAGGCCTATTCGCTCGACCACATCCCGCTCAAGCTGGCGCGCCTGCCGGGCATGATGCAAACCGAGGCCGGGCGCCGGCTGGGCGAGCAACGCCTGGCGATGCTGATGGAATTCAGGGCCGCGTTTGCCGCCGAGTGGAATGGGATCAACTGATGGATTAACCTTCAGGCAACAGTGCTACCATAGGATTTTTCGACATTGCGACGGCGATCCCATGACCAGCACCGCCACCCTCGCCAAGGCCAAGGCCGGCAACCTGAACTTCGTCCTGATCTGCGTGTTCATCGACATGCTGGGCATCGGCCTGATCGTGCCGGTGCTGCCGGCGCTGGTGGGCGAATTCGTCCACGGACGCGAACAGCAGGCGTTCTGGTACGGGATCCTGTCGGCCGTGTTCGGGCTGATGCAGTTCCTGTTCATGCCGATGGTCGGCGCCGCCAGCGACCGCCTCGGGCGCCGCCCCGTCATGCTGTATTCGATGGCCGGGATGGGCATCAACTTCCTGACCACGGCCTGGGCGCCGAACCTGGCCTGCCTGTTCATCGGCCGGGTCATCGGCGGCGCTTCCTCGGCCAGCATGTCGGTCGCGATGGCCTATGCCTCGGACGTCACCGGCCCCGAGGACCGGGCGAAGAGCTTCGGCAAGATCGGCGCGGCCTTCGGCTTCGGCTTCGTCTGCGGCCCGATGCTCGGCGGCCTGCTCGGCAACATCTCGCTGCACCTCCCCTTCTACGTCGCCGCCGGGCTGTCGGCCGCCAACTTCGTGTACGGCTTCCTGGCGGTGCCGGAGTCGCTGCCGCCCGGGAACCGCAAGCCGTTCCGCTTTTCGGACATCCATCCCTTTGGCGGCCTGGCGCGGCTGGCGCGCCGCCGCGAGATCCGCGGCCTGGTGGTGGTGGTCGTGCTGGTCACCTTCGCGCAAATGATGCTGCAGTCGACCTGGGTGCTGTACACCACCTTCCGCTTCGGCTGGACCCCGCGCGACAACGGCATCGCCATGTTCTGCGTCGGCGTCGCCAGCATCGTGGTCCAGGCCGGCCTGCTGGCGGCGCTGATCCGGCGCTTTGGCGAAGTGCGGCTGTCGCTGCTCGGGCTGGCCTCGGGCGCCGTCACCTACATGCTGTACGCGCTCGCCACCCAGGGCTGGATGATGTACGTGTTCATCCTGTGCAACCTGCTGGCCTTCGCCGCCGGCCCCGCCCTGCAAGGCATCATCTCGAAGACCGCCGGCCCCGGCGAACAGGGAGAGCTGATGGGCTCCCTGCAATCGGTCGGCAGCCTGGGCGTGATCCTGATGCCGCTGCTTGGCACTTTCATCCTCGGCGCGGCCAGCCACCTGCCGCCGCAGGACTGGCGCGTCGGCGGCCCCTTCTTCGTGTGCGCGGCGATGCAGGCACTGGCGATCGTCGTGGCGCGCCGCTACTTCCGCAGCCACAAGCAGACGTGACGGCGGGCGTGACGGCGGCGATCCCGCCCTTCGTGATCGCGGCGGTGCTGGGCGCCGCGCTGCTGCACGCGACCTGGAATGCGCTGGTCAAGGGCCGCGCCCGGCAAGGCGGCCCGCCGGACGACCCCTTGCCGCCGATGGTGCTGGTGGTGGCCGGCGGCGCGCTGGCCAGCGCCCTGCTGCTTCCCTTCACGGCCGCGCCGGCACCCGCCAGCTGGCCCTTCATCGCCGCCTCCAGCGTGGCCCAGGTGGCCTATCACCTGCTCCTGATCGAAACCTACGCGCACGGCGACATGAGCCACGCCTACCCGCTGATGCGCGGCAGCGCGCCGCTGCTGGTGGCGCTGGTGAACGGCGTGCTGACCGGCGAACGCCTGAACGGCGCGCAGTGGATCGCCATCTGCCTGATCTGCGGCGGCGTGCTGGCGATGCTGCTGGGCACGCGCACGCCGCACGCGCCGCAGGCACGGCGCAGCCAGCGCCGCGCAACGGCGTTCGCGCTGGCGACCGCCTGCGTGATCGCGCTGTACACCATGATCGACGGCGCCGGCGTGCGCCGCTCCGGCGCGCCGGCCGCCTACACGATGTGGATCTTCCTGCTGACCGGCAGCGCGGTGACGGCGTGGGCCGCGCGCGGGCGCCGGCGCGAGCTGCTGCGCCTGGCCGGCGCGCGCCCGCTGCTGCTGCCGCTGGGCGGGGTCAGCACGCTCGGCTCCTACGGCATCGCGCTGTGGGCGATGACGCTGGCGCCGGTGGCCGCCATCGCCGCCCTGCGCGAAACCTCGATTCTGTTCGCCACCGCGATCGCCGCGCTGTTCCTGCGCGAAAGGGTCGGAGCCTGGCGCCTGGTGGCGGCCGGCCTGATCGCCTGTGGTGCGGTAGCCATGCGCCTGGCCTGAACGGGTTGCCGGGAAAGCAATAATACCTTATGGTCTCGAGCAGGCCCGACAAGCGCGTTGCGATGCGCTCCACTTTTCCGACGGAGGTTCCATGAAGGTTCGACACAGCGCCCTGTGCGCCTCATTTTTCCTGCTCGCAAGCGCATCGAACGCAGCGACGGCGACGAAAGGCTATACCTATTCGTATCTCGGGAATCCCGACAATCCGAAGGTCTCCGCCACCCCGGTTTCCTGTAGCAAAGATTCATGCAGCCCGTCGATCGCCCTGGTCGGCGGCGGCTATGACGTCGGCGAAGCCTTCCGCTGGATGATCGCCCGCGCCGGCGTCACGAAAGCCACGGGCGGACGCTTCGTGATCATCCGCGCGACCGGCACCGACGCCTACAACCCGTATATCTACAGCCGCCTCGGGCAAGTCGACCCGACCAGCCCGAAAGGCTACGAGATGGTGGGCGGCGCCGACCTCGGGCTGACGTCCGTCGAAACCCTGGTGATCCCGAATCGCGCCGCGGCCGAGGATCCCTTCGTGCTGAAGGTCGTCGGGCGGGCCAGCGCCATCTTCATCGCCGGCGGCGACCAGGCGGATTACTACAATGACTGGCAAAGCACCTCGCTGAACAATCTCATCCAGAAAGCGGTGGCGGCCGGCATTCCGGTCGGCGGCACCAGCGCCGGCACGGCCATGCTGGGCCAGTACGCCTTCGCCGCGCTGAACGGCGCGGTAGACTCCCCCGCGGCCCTGAGCGATCCGTTCAACCGCTACGTGACGATCGATCCGCTGAATACCGCGTCGAAGAAGTTCGTCCAGACCGGCAGCTTCCTGACTGTGCCGACGCTGGGCAACATCATCACCGACCCGCATTTCAACACGCGCGACCGGCTCGGACGCCTGTTCTCCTTCGTGGCAAGGATCGGCAAGGGCTGCACCGGCGGCGTGGCGAATGTCGGCGACGTGGGCGGCATCGGCATCGACGAAGAGACCGCGGTGCTGATCTCCGGCGCAGCGGGGGCCGCGAAAGCGGAACTGGTGGCGAATCCGTACAACGCCGAGAACAGCAGCTCGCTCTACACGGCCCAGAATTCCGCCTACTTCGTGAAATACACCAGTGCGCCGACGCAATGCGTGGCCGGCAAGCCGCTGGTCGACAACAGCGGCATCCAGGTGTATCGCCTGAGCGCGCAGCCAAGCAAGCCGTCGCCCTATGCCAGCGCGCCGCAGTACAGCTTCAAGGCGAGCGCCTTCTTCAATACCTCGAACTGGGCGTCGCAGGCGGTGCAGACCTATGGCGACGGCTCATCGCTGAATGGTCCGTATTATTACGGGACCTCGGGTGGCGCGGTGCTGGGCAGTTCGGTTCACTAAGACGATGCGGGGCCGCGCGCAAGCTGCGGCCCTGCTGCATTTATTGAGGTTCCACTACACATGACCTACGATTCCCAGAACGCGTTCGCCCGCATCCTGCGCGGCGAACTTCCCTCGATCAGGGTGTACGAAGACGATGCCACCATTGCGATCATGGACATCATGCCGCAAGCCGACGGGCACGTTCTCGTCATCCCGAAAGAAGCCGCTGCCGAGATCTTCGAGCTGTCCGAAGAGAGCGCCGCGGCGTGCATTCGCACCACCCGGCGCGTGGCGACCGCGGTCAAGGCCGCGCTGAATTCGCCCGGCGTCATGATTGCCCAATTTAACGGAAGCGCGGCGGGCCAGACCGTGCCCCATGTGCATTTTCATATCATACCGAGACAGGCGGCGGAACCCCTGAGGCCGCATGCACAGCTTGCCGCGGACCCCGGCAGGCTTCGCGAGATCGCAGCACGGATCATTGCCGCCTTGCCGACCGGCACTGCCTGACCGGGGCTACGCTGCCAGGTACTCGCGCTCTGTCATCTGTCAATCGTGCATGCATATCCGATCTCCGTTTACGGATGAGTTGCTTTTTTGTCATATTTCACGAAAACTTTCGGAACGCATGGGCTTGATCGGAGTAGCCTCGTCAGTTCCGCATCTACGGTAGTTCTACTGTATGCGGACAACGATAACTAACCCGGTTAGGAGACATGATGGCTTCATTACTCCCAAGTAAATGGCTCGGCGTAATCATCGCCGCAGCCGGCGCGGCATCCGTGGCACAGGCACAAACCGCCACGGATGACAGCGGCTACCGCAGTACCCAGGATTTCCGTTCCTTCCAGAGCGCGGGCGGCGACGAGGAGGCGCGTCCGACCGTCATGGGCCGGCTCGAATGGCTCAAGGCGCGCTATGGCGCGACCGTGCCCGCCGATTTCTCGCGCCGCATGGCACAGGAATGGGCGAAGCAGCGCAGCACCTATCCGCAACTGGCTCCCGGCGCCACGCCGCCCGCCGGCGTGCCGCAGTGGCAGTCCATCGGCCCCACCCGTGCCGTCAAGACCGAGAACGGGATCAAGCTGAGCGTGACCGACAGCGGACGCCTGCGCAACATCCTGCCGCACCCGACCGACCCGAATACCGTCTACCTGCTGTCGTCCTCGGGCGGCATCTGGAAGACCAGCAACTTCGAAGCGCCCTACCCGACCTGGAGCCCGATCACCGACAAGGTCATCACCACCAGCGGCGGCGCCGCCGCCCTCGGCCGCGACCCGCAGACCCTGTACTACGGCACCGGCGACCCCTTCGACGGCATTCCGATCGTCGGCGGCGCCATGCTGAAGACCACCGATGGCGGCAACAGCTGGTCGCCCTTCGTCTTCCTCGGCAACTCGGGCATGGTCACGGACGTCAAGGTCGACAGCCGCGGCACCAAGGACGTCGTGCTGGTGGCGACCGATACCGGCATCTTCCGCTCCGCGGACGGCGGCAACACCTACACCAACGTGCTCAACGCCGGCCGGGCCTGGAGCCTGGCGCGCACCAACGTCGGTTGGCTGGCGACGGTCGCCACCAGGGGCTATTACAGCCCGGCGACGCTGTACCGGTCCAGCGACGGCGTCACCTGGACGCCGCTGTCGGCACCGAACCTGACCGGCGGCGCCGGCCGCATCACGCTCGCGGTCGGTGCGCCGGGCGATGCGGTGGTCTACGCCTACGCGGCGCGCTCGTGCGACGCCGGCTGCGACCAGAAGGACCTGTACCGCTCGGCCGACGGCGGCTATACCTGGACCGCGCTCGGCCTGAAGAGCAAGGCGCCGGTCAATCCGAACGAGGAAAACCCGACCATGGAGCTGATGGGCGGCCAGGGCTTCTATAACCACATGATCGTGGTCGACTCCACCGACCCGTCGCGCAATACCGTCTACCTGGGCGGCCAGCTCAACACCGGCAAGACCACCGACGGCGGCAAGACCTGGCGCCTGCTCACCAACTGGCTCGGGCAGTTCGGCCTGCCGTACGCCCACGCCGACCACCATACCGCCGTCGTATCGACCGCGGGCGGCAAGAAGCGCGTGATGATCGGTACCGACGGCGGCCTGTTCCTCAGCTACGATGAAGGCAAGAGCTGGACCGACCAGAAGAACACCGGCCTGGCGGATCACCTCATCTACTCGATGGCCACCTCGGGGTCCGATCCGAACAGCGTGCTAGTCGGCCTGCAGGACAACGGCACCCGGATCCGTTCCGGTAACACCAGCGTGTTCAACCAGAGCTTCGGCGGCGACGGCTTCGGCGTCGGCTGGAGCCAGTCAAAAACCAATGTGACCGCGCTCGGCAGCTATGTCTACGGCTACATCTACTATTCGCAGATGGATCCGAACATCCAGCGCAAATGGACCGGCCCGGCCTTCGACGATGCAAGCTGCACCTACAACGGCATCAACGCCTGCAACGCCTACTTCGTGACGCCGATCGCCACGCCCAGCGCCCAGGCCGACCCGGGCGGCAAGACCTACTTCACCAACACGGCCAGCCTGATCTACCGCACCGACGACGCCGGCGCATCGTGGCGTCCGATCTTCCGTGGCAGCACGGCGTCGACCTACATCCGCGGCGCGTCGCATAGCGTGGCGGTCAGCCCGGTCGACCTGAACCACGTGGCGGCGGTGTCGACCGGCGGCAGGCTGCTGATGACGAACGACGGCGGCGCAAGCTGGCTCATGCGCAACACCCTGGTGCCCGGCCATTCCGGCTTCAACAGCAGCGTGGCCTGGGCCAACAATTCGGTGCTGTATGTCGCCTCGGAGAACCCGACCGGCCAGAGCGTGTGGGTGGTGAAGTCGACCGACAACGGCGCGCACTGGCAGGCGGCCAGCAACGGCCTGCCGAACGTGCCGATCCAGAAGCTGCTGGCGGCGCCGAACGACCTGAGCGGCAATACCGTGTATGCGGCGACCTGGCTGGGCGTCTACCGCACCACCAACGGTGGCGCCAGCTGGAGCCAGTTCGGCGCCGGCCTGCCGACCGTCGAGGTGAGCGACCTGTACATGCCGGCCGACGGCAGCTTCCTGCGCGCCTCGACCTACGGCCGCGGCGTGTGGGACCTGTCGCTGCGCTGATCTAGGCCTCCGGCACGACGGCCGTCACCTCGATCTCCAGCCGCGCCCTGTCTTCGATCAGGGCGCGGACTTCGACGGCCGTCATCGCCGGGTAATGCTTGCCGATGATCTCGCGGTAAGCATTGCCCAGCTCGGCGGATGCCGCCAGGTACTCGCGCTTGTCGACCACGTACCAGTTCATGCGCACGATGTGCTCGGGACCCGCCCCGGCCTCGCGCAGCACCTCCACCACGTTCAGCAGTGCCTGGCGCGCCTGCGGGGCGAAGTCGTCGCTGTCGAAGCGGCCGTCCGCATTCCAGCCGATCATCCCGCTCACGAACACCTGGCGGCCGCTCGCCGCGACGCCGTTCGAATAGCCGCGCGGGCGCGGCCAGCCCGGGGGCTGGAGGATGTCCATCATCGCGTTTCCCCTTCGTTTTCCCTTGCCTGCTTTGCTTGGCCCAGCAGTTCGCGCGCGATGATCAGTTGCTGCACTTCGGTCGCGCCCTCGTAGATGCGCAGGGCACGGATCTCGCGGTAGAGCTGCTCGACCGGGTGGCCGCTGGTGACGCCCAGGCCGCCGAACATCTGCACGGCGGCGTCGATCACCTGCTGCGCCGACTCGGTCGCCGTCATCTTCGCCATCGCCGCTTCCTTGGTCACCCTGGCGCCGCGGTCGCGCTGCCAGGCGGCGCGGTAGGTCAGCAGCGCGCCGGCGTCGATCCGGGTCGCCATCTCCGCGAGCTTGGCCTGGGTCAGCTGGAAGTCCGACAGGAGCTGGCCGAACATCTGCCTGCTGGTCGCATGCGCCAGCGCCTCGTCGAAAGCGCGCCGGGCGAAGCCCAGCGCCGCCGCCGCCACCGAGGTGCGGAACACGTCCAGGGTCGCCATCGCCACCTTGAAGCCCTGGCCGGCCGCGCCGATGCGCCGGGACGCCGGCACCCGGCAAGCATCGAAGCGCAGCCGCGCCAGCGGATGGGGCGCGATCACCTCGATGCGCTCGGCGATCTCGAAGCCCGGCGTGCCGGCGTCGACCACGAAGGCGCTGATGCCGCGCGCGCCCGGCGCCTCGCCGGTGCGCGCAAACACCACGTAGAAGTCGGCGATCCCGCCGTTCGAGATCCAGGTCTTCTCGCCGTCCAGCACATAGCTGTCGCCGTCCTGGCGTGCCGCGCATGCCATCGCCGCGACGTCCGAACCGGCAGCGGGCTCCGACAGCGCGAACGCCGCGATCGCCTCGCCGCGCGCCACCCGCGGCAGGTAATGCTCGCGCTGGGCCTCGGTGCCGAACAGGCTGATCGCGCCCGAGCCCAGGCCCTGCATGCCGAAGGCGAAATCGGCCAGTCCGTTGTGCCGCGCCAGGGTCTCGCGGATCAGGCAGATCGCGCGCGTATCGACGGCCTGGGACTCGCCCGCGATCGCATGGCGCAGCCAGCCGCCCTCACCCAGCATGCGCACCAGCCGGCGGCAGTCGGCATCCACGTCCGGCGAGTGCACACCACGCACGTTCTGCGCCGCCCATTCGTCGAGCGCCGCTTCGAGGTCGACGTGGCGGCCGTCGAAGAAGGGCCACTCCAGGTAGGACTTGTCCGCCATCTCAGTCTCCTTCGAACACCGGCTTCTGTTTCGCCACGAAGGCGTGGTAGGCGCGATGGAAATCGTTGGTCGCCATGCAGATCGCCTGGGCCTGGGCCTCGGCCTCGATGGCTTGGTCGATTCCCATATTCCACTCCTGCTGCAGCATCTTCTTGGTCATGCCGTGCGCGAAGCTCGGGCCCTCGGCCAGGCCGCGCGCGAGCAGCCGGGCCTCGGCCAGCACCGCGTCCGGTTCGCACAGGCGGTTGAAAAAGCCCCAGCGCTCGCCCTCCTCGGCCGACATCGAGCGGCCGGTGTACAGCAGTTCCGCCGCCCGCCCCTGGCCGATCAGGCGCGGCAGGATCGAACAGGCCCCCATGTCGCAGCCGGCCAGGCCGACGCGCGCGAACAGGAAGGCGGTTTTGGTGTGCGGAGTCGCGAGGCGCAGGTCGGAGGCCATCGCCAGGATCGCGCCGGCGCCGGCGCAGACGCCGTCCACCGCCGCCACGATCGGCTGCGGGCAGGCGAGCATCGCCTTCACGGTATCGCCGGTCATGCGGGTGAAGGCCAGCAGGCCGGGCATGTCGAGCTTGGTGAGCGGTCCGATGATCTCGTGGACGTCGCCGCCCGAGCAGAAATTCCCGCCCGCGCCGGCGATCACCACCGCCTTCACGTCGGCCGCGTAGGCCAATGCGCGAAACAGGTCGCGCAGCTCCGCATACGAATCGAAGCTCAGCGGATTCTTGCGCTCCGGCCGGTTCAGGGTGATGGTGGCGACGCCATCGGCGGCCTCGTAGAGAAAATGCTCGGCGCGGTAGCTGGCGAGCAGCGCGCGGTTGCGCGGCAGCGAATGCGGGTCGCCCTGCAGGTAACGCATGGTCTACTCCTTTTCTTTGTCGTTCAATTGCTGCTTCATCGTGTCCAGCAGCGCGATCATCGCGGTCTTGTCCGCGGCCGGGATGTCGCGGAACAGCTCCGCCACCCAGCCTTCGTGCACGGCGGCCATCTCGGCAAACGCGGCCTGCCCCAGCGGGGTCAGCCTGACCACGAAGGCGCGCCCGTCCGCCGGATCGGGCACCCGCGCCACCAGGCCCTCGCGCTCGAGCTGGTCGGCGATGCCGGTGACGTTGCCGCCGGTGACCATCATCCGCTTCGACAGCTCGCCCATCCGCAATCCCTCCGGCTGGCGCTCCAGCTGGGCCATCATGTCGAAGCGCGGCAGCGTGATGCCGAAGGTGATGCGCAGGCGGCTGCGGATCGCGCTCTCGACCCGCGTGGTGCAGACCATCATGCGCAGCCACAGCTTGAGCGCCTGGTGGTGCTCGCGCGCCGTCACATGAGCTCCCCGCCGGCCACCGCGATGGCCTGCCCGTTCAGGGCCGACGCCTCCGGCATGCACAGCATGGCAACGGCGTGCGCCACCTCTTCGGGACGCACCAGCCGCCCCTGCGGGTTGCCGGCCGCCAGCTCCGCGCGCGCCTGCGCCTCGGAACGACCGGTCTTGCGCACGATGTTGGCCACCGCCTCCTGCACGATGCCGGTGTCGGTATAGCCCGGGCACACGGCGTTTACGGTGATGCCCTTGCCCGCCAGCTCCAGCGCCAGCGCGCGCGTGAGGCCGACCAGCCCGTGCTTGGCCGCGCAGTAGGCGGCCACGTAGCGGTAGCCCGTGAGCCTGGCCGTGGAGGCGACGTTGACGACGCGTCCCCAGCCCGCCTCCAGCATGGCGGGCAGCGCCGCCTGGATGCAGTGGTAGGCACCGCTCAGGTTCACGTCCAGCATGCGCTGCCCCAGCGCGGCGTCGGTCCTGGAGAACGGTGCCGATGCGGCCTGGCCGGCGTTGTTGACCAGGATGTCGGCCGCGCCCGCGCGCGCGAAGGCCGCGGCCACGCTGGCCTGGTCGGCCACGTCCACCACCTGCCATGCAGCGTCGCCGCCAAGTCCGGCCGCCGCCGCTTCCAGTGCGGCCGCGTCGCGCGCCATCAGGCTCACGCGCGCGCCCTCCGCCAGCAGCCTGCGCGCGACCGCCAGGCCGATGCCGCGGCTGGCCCCCGTCACCACGGCATGTTTTCCTTGCAGCGTGTCCATCAGCCCTCCAGCAGCCGGGCCGCAAGCTGCTGCGGCGACAAGCCGGCGTTCGCGGCCGCCAGCTGGCGTTCGCGCTCCAGCTGGCGTTCGAGTTGCGCCTTGCCGGCCAGGTACTGCTTCGGCCAGGCGATCGCCGTAAACCCGTTCTTCGCAGCTTCCGTCAGCGTCCAGGCCGGGTTCGCCAGGTGCGGCCGCCCCACCGCGCACAGGTCGGCGCGCCCGGCGGCGATGATGCTGTTGGCGTGGTCGGCTTCGAAGATGGAACCGACCGCGATCGTCGGAATGCCGGCCTCGTTGCGGATGCGGTCCGCGAACGGGGTCTGGTACATACGGCCGAACACCGGCTTTTCCCGCTTGCTTACCTGGCCCGACGAGCAGTCGATCATGTCGGCGCCGGCTTCCTTGAACAGGCGCGCGATCTCGACCGCATCCGAGGGCGTGATGCCGCCCTCGACCCAGTCGTGGGCCGAGATCCGCACGCTCATCGGTTTACCCGCCGGCCAGGCGGCCCGCATCGCGCGGAATACGCGTACCGGAAAGCGGCAGCGGTTTTCCAGGCTGCCCCCGTATTCGTCGCTGCGCCGGTTGGTCAGCGGCGAGATGAAGGACGACAGCAAATAGCCGTGCGCGCAGTGCAGCTCGAGCCAGTCGAAGCCCGCCTCCCCGGCCGCCCGCGTGGCGCGCACGAAGTCGGCTTCGACCCGCTCCAGGTCCGAGAGAGTGGCCGCCCGCGCCACCTGCGACACGCCCGGCAGGTACTGCTCGTCGGAGGCCGCGATCAAGGGCCAGTTATGTTCGGGAAGCGGCTGGTCGATCCCGTCCCACATCGCGCGCGTCGAGCCTTTCGGGCCGGCGTGGCCGAGCTGCAGGCCGATGCGGGCATCGGTCTGGCCGTGCACGAAGTCGACGATGCGCTTCCAGGCCGCGGTGTGCGCGGGCGCGTACATGCCGGGGCAGCTCGGGGTGATGCGGGCGTCGGCCGACACGCAGGTCATCTCGGCGAACACCAGCGCCGCGCCGCCCAGCGCGCGCGCGCCCAGGTGCACCAGGTGGTAGTCGCCCGGCACGCCGTCGACCGCCGAATACTGCGCCATCGGCGACACCACGATGCGGTTCTTCAGCACCAGTTCACGCACGCGCCAGGGCGTGAGCATCGGCGGCACGCGCGCACCCGCGGGCAAGGAGACGCCGGCCTGCGCGCAGGCGCGCCGGGCGAACCAGTCCTCGAAGCCCGCCACGTAGCCGGGGTCGCGCAGGCGCAGGTTCTCGTGCGAGATGCGCTGGCTGCGCGTCAGCATCGAGTAGGCGAACTGTTCCGCCTCAAGGGCGCTGTAGCGCTCGACGTTCTCGAACCACTCCATCGAATTGCGCGCCGCCGACTGGATCTTCAGCACCTCGACCGAGCGGCTGGCCTGGTAGGCGGCCAGCGCATCGGCCAACTGCGCCCGCAAGTCGTCCGGCCGGCCGGAAAAGCAGCGCGCCAGCTCGATCGCGTCCTCCAGGGCCAGCTTGGTGCCGGAGCCGATCGAGAAGTGGGCCGTATGCGCGGCATCGCCCATCAGCACCACCGGAAGCTCACCGTTCCAATGCACCCACTGCTCGCAGACGATGCGCGGGAAGGCGATCCAGATGGCGGAGCCGCGCAGGTGGCCGGCGTTCGACAGCAGCGGGTGGCCGTCCAGGTGCTCGGCGAACAGGCGCTCGCAGAAGGCGATGGCATCGATCTGGGGCATGTCGGCCAGGCCGGCCTTGCGCCACACCTCCTCGGGGGTCTCGACGATGAAGGTCGAGGTGTCGCCGTCGAACTGGTAGATATGCGCCTGGAACCAGCCGTACTCCGTTTCCTTGAACACGAAGGTGAAGGCGTCGAATTTCTTTTTCGTGCCGAGCCACACGAAGCGGCAGCGGCGCGTCTCCACCGAGGGCCGATAGGTGTCGGCATAGCGCGTACGGATGCGGCTGTTCAGGCCATCGGCGGCGATCACCAGGTCGGCGCCGTAACGCTCGGCGATGGCCTGGTCGTCCTGCACGTCGGTCTCGAATACCAGTTCCACGCCCAGCTCCTCGCAGCGCGCCTGCAGGATGTTGAGCAGGCGCTTGCGGCCGATGCCGCAGAAGCCGTGGCCGCCCGAGGTGACGCGGCTGCCTTTATAAAAGACCTCGATGTCGTCCCAGTGATTGAAGGCCCGCAGGATGGCGCGCGCGCTCGGCTCGTCGCTCGCCACCAGATTGCCGAGGGTCTGGTCGGAGAACACCACGCCCCAGCCGAAGGTGTCGTAGGGCCGGTTGCGCTCGACCACGACAATGCGACGGCCGGCGCCCCGGTGCGCCGGCTCCTGCTTCTTCATCAGGAGGGCGAAATACAGGCCGGCCGGTCCGCCGCCAATGCAGACAATATTCATGGTTCGCGTAGTTTGAAGCGCTGCAGCTTGCCTGTTTCGGTGCGCGGCAGCTTGTCGGTGAAGCGCACGGCGCGCGGATATTTATAGGGAGCGATATGCTCCTTGACGAAGTCCTGCAGCGCCCGCACCAGTTCCGGCGACGCGTCGGTGCCCGGCTTGAGCACCACGTGGGCCTCGACGATCTGGCCGCGCTCCTCGTCGGCCCGGCCGACCACGCCGCATTCGGCCACCGCCGGGTGGCGCAGCAGCACGTCCTCGACCTCTGCGCCGGCGATGTTGTAGCCGGCCGAGATGATCATGTCGTCAAGGCGCGAGCGATAATAAAAGTAGCCGTCGGCGTCCATCTCGAAGGCGTCGCCGGTCAGGTTCCAGCCGTTCAGCACGTACTGGCGCTGGCGTTGGTCCGCCAGGTAGCGGCATCCGGTCGGTCCCTTGACGGCCAGGCGCCCGATCACGCCGGGGCCGGCCGGCTCGCCCTTCGCATCGAGGATGCAGGCCGAATAGCCCGGTACCGGCTTGCCGATCGCGCCGGGCCGGATCTCGGCGCCGCTGGCGGAAATGAAGATGTGCAGGATCTCGGTGGCGCCGATCCCGTCGATCATGTCGATCCCGGTGGCGGCCTTCCAGGCATCGCGGGTGGCCAGCGGCAGCGCCTCGCCGGCCGACACGCAGGCGCGCAGCGACTGCAGCTCGTAGCGCGGCACCAGCGGCGTCATCTGGCGGTAGAAGGTCGGCGCCGTGAAGCACACGGTGGCGCGAAAGCGTGCGATCGCCGCCAACAGGCCTTCCGGCGTGAGCTTCTCGAACAGCACTCCGGCCGCGCCCACGCGCAAGGGGAACAGCAGCAGTCCGCCGAGGCCGAAGGTGAAGGCCAGCGGCGGCGTGCCGATGAAGACGTCGTCCTCGCGTACTCCCAGCGTGTGCTTCGGAAAGCAGTCGCAGATCGCCAGCACGTCGCGGTGGAAGTGCATGGTGCCCTTCGGAATGCCGGTGGTGCCGGAGGTGAAGCTGATCAGGCAGACGTCGTCGGCGGCCGTCTCCAGCGCCGCGAACGGTGCCTCGTGCCGCGCCATGCGCGCTTCCAGGCTGTCCGGATCGCCGGGGTGGTCGAAATACACCACCGGCGGACGATCCGCCACCTGTTCCAGCGCGGTGTCCAATTCCGCTGCCAGCGCCCGCGCGCACAGCACCGCGTTCACTTGCGCCTTGCCGATGATGACGCCGAGCTCGCGCGCGCGCAGCAGCGGCATGGTCGGCACCGCGATCAGGCCGGCCTTCAGCACGGCCAGGATGGCAGCCGCCATCGCCGGGCAATTTGCGCCACGCAGCAGTACGCGCTGGCCCGGCACCAGGCCCATGTCGATGCGCAGCACGTGGGCGATGCGGTCCACCTGGCGCTGCAGTTCGGCATAGCTCCAAGTGAGCCGGTCGCCCAGCACGGCGGTGCGCTCGCCGCGGCCCGCGGCCACATGGCGGTCGAGCAGCTCGGCCACGCAGTTCAGGCGCGCCGGATACTGGAGTTCGGGGAGCTCGAAGATGAAATCCGGCCATTCGCCGCGCGGCGGGAGATGGTCCCGCGCGAAGCTGTCGACGTAGGCCGAGGGACTCGACTCTGCAGCGGCTGAATTTGCCAATGAGCGTGTCATGAAGCGCTCCCGAGAAAAGAATCGGTCGGTGGATGCGGGAGATACTTTAAGCCTAAAGCAATTCGGGCACAAGCGCCTTGATGTGATTGAGCGCCCGCCCTGCACCTCGACCTGGCCGAACCAAGCCCCGCGCCGGTCTCCTAGAACTTCATCTCCAGGTTCGCGCGCACGCTGCGGTGAACCGGATTCAGCGTGCGGCTGGTCTGGGTGCCCACGCCCGGAGTCATGTAGCTGCTCTGGCTGAGGATGTCCTGGGCCAGCAGGCTGTTGGTCGCCACGCGCAGCTGCAGCTTCGGAGTGAACTTCCACAGCGCATACAAATCAAGGTCGCGCCGCACCGACTGGTAGCTGAGCTGGTTGCCGGAAATCCGCACCAAGCCGCCGTTCTTGAAGAGATAGCTGCCGCCAAGCGTCAGCGGACCGGTCTTGTAGTCGGCGCCGAGGGTGCTTGAGACCGGCGTCTGGCCGTCCAGGCGCTTGTCCGGCCCCGGCACCGAATCCACCGTCGACCAGTTGCGCGACAGGCTGGCGCGCAGGTCCAGGTTGGTCGTGGTCAGTCTTATATGCATACCGAGTAAAAATAATGTCAAAAAGCAACTTACCCACGGGCCGAGCTGCCCGTTATAATCGGACATCTTTCATTCGAGGTTTTACCGTGTCCGATCGCCTTAAAGTCCTGCCGCAATACCTGCTGCCCAAGCAGCGCTTGACGACCTTCGCCGGCCGCGTCGCCGGCGCCAAGGGCGGCTCGATCACGACCCGGCTGATCCGCTGGTTCGTCGGCAAGTACGGGGTCAACATGGCCGAAGCCGAGAACGCCGACATCGCCAGCTACACCAGCTTCAACGATTTCTTCACCCGCCCGCTGAAGGCCGGCGTGCGGCCGCTGGCGGATGCCGCCTTCGTCTGCCCGGTCGACGGCGCGATCAGCCAGTTCGGCGCGATCGACGACCACCACATCCTGCAGGCCAAGGGCCACCGCTTCACCACCACCGAGCTGGTGGGCGGCGACGCCGACCTGGCGAAGCAGTTCCGCCACGGCAGCTTCGCCAACCTGTACTTGTCGCCGAAGGACTACCATCGCCTGCACATGCCCTGCGATGGCCGCCTGACCCGCATGATCTATGTGCCGGGCGCCCTGTTCTCGGTGAATCCGACCACGGCGCGCGGCGTGCCGAACCTGTTTGCCCGCAACGAGCGCGTGGTCTGCGTGTTCGAGTCCGAGGAGTATGGCCCCTTCGTGATGGTGCTGGTGGGCGCGACCATCGTCGGCAGCATGGCCACCGTGTGGCACGGCGTGGTGAATCCGAAGCGTCCGCAGAAGATCAGCGAGTGGCGCTATGACGACCAGGACATCGTGCTGAAGAAGGGCGAAGAGATGGGCCGCTTCCTGCTCGGCTCGACCATCGTCATGCTGTTCCGCGCGAATACCATCGCCTTCAACCAGGACTGGGCGCCGGAGCGCAGCGTGCGCCTGGGCGAGAAGATGGGCGATTTCGTCGGCACGCCGGCCTGACCGGAAGCTCCGCCCGGCCACGGCCTCAGGCGGGACTGATCGTGGCCAGTATCGCCGCGAGCGCCTTCGTATCGACCGGCTTGACGAGGTGATGGTCGAATCCCGCGGCCCGGGATCGCTCGAGGTCTTTTTCTTGGCCGTAACCGGTCACGGCGATCAGCACCGGCCTGGCGCTTCCGGCATCGGCGCGCAATTGCTGCGCCAGCTCATTGCCGTCGATTTCCGGCAGGCCGATATCGAGCAGGCACACCTGCGGGAGTTCTTCCCTGGCGCGTGCCAGCGCCCGGCGCGAATCATGCTCGACCACGACCTGGTGGCCTGAGGCTTCCAGCAGCATGGCCAGCATCGCCGCCGCATCGACGTTGTCGTCCACCACCATGATACGCAGGCCTTGCGCCTGCTCCGGAAGGCCGTCGCCGGCGTGCCTCTCGCCGTACCGGTCGTCCTGGGGGTGCAGGCGCGGCAGGCAAATGCTGAACTTGCTTCCCTTGCCGATGCCGGTGCTTTCGCAGGTCGCCGTACCGTCGTGCAACTCGACGAGACTCTTGACCAGGGCCAGTCCCAAGCCCAGCCCGCCCGAGGAACGGTCCGACGAGCGCTCGGCTTGCGCAAACAGGTCAAAGGCCCGCGCCACCAGTTCAGGCGCCATGCCGATGCCGTTATCGGACACCTCGATCAGCACATGCGCGTCGCGGACGCTGGTCCGCAGCTGGATGTTGCCGCCCTCATGCGTATACTTGGCGGCATTATTGAGGAGGTTCGCAAGCACCTGTATCAGCCGTTTCCGGTCTCCGCGCACCATGGTCGCGTCCGGCGTCAGGCGCAGCTCCAGGTGATGGCGCCGTGCACGGATCAGGGGAGTCAGCTGTTCCACGGCGTCGGCAACGATGTGGCTGACGTCGAGCGGCGCATTGTCCAGTTCCACCAAGCCACGGGTAACACGCGACACATCCAGCAGATCGTCCACCAGGCTTGTCATATGCTTGACCTGGCGGCCGATGATCTGGCTGGTGCGCCGCACGCGTTCTTCATCCAGCTTGACCATCTGCAGGAGTTCCGCGGCGGCGCTGATGGGCGCCAGCGGATTGCGCAATTCATGGGCAAGCATTGCCAGGAACTCGTCTTTCCTGCGGTCGGCCTGACGCAGGCGTTCCCCGCTTTCGCGCAATGCCTGTTCGTTCAGCTTGCGTTCGCTGATGTCCAGCGCCGTCCCGATGATGCGTATGCATTCGCCCGACTCGTTGAACAAGCCCCGGCCCTTGGCGGCGACCCAGCGCAGCACCCCGTCTTCCTTGCCGACTGTCCGGTATTCCGCATCATATTGGACCCGCAAGCGCGGATCGGCGGCGGCGGCGAACGACGCCAGCGTGCGTTCACGGTCTTCCGGATGCACGCCATCGTAAAAATCCGCCAGGGTGACGGGACGATCGGCCGATATGCCGAACATGGCTTTCACGCGCGCCGGCCAGTGCATGGTCTCGCTTGCCACGTCCACATCCCATTCGCCGACGTCCGCCGCGTCGATCGCGAGGCGCAGTTGCTCTTCACGCGCGCTCAGCGCAGCCTCGGCCAGCTTCCGGTCATGCACATCGGTAGACGTACCGAACCACATCGCGATCTGCCCCGACTGCGGATCCTGATAGGCCTCCGCACGCACGAGGAACCAGCGATATTCGCCCGAGGCCGAGCGGATCCGGTGCTCGACACTGAAGCTCTTGCCGGTTTTCCGCGCAAGTTCCCACGCCTGCATGGTGGCTGCGTGATCGTCGGGATGGACGAATTCCTGAGAAATCTCGTCAGGCAGGGAACTGTCCGTCGCGATCCCCGTATAGGCAGACCATTGCTTGTTGAAATACACGCCACGGCCGCTGTCATCGATGATCCAGACAATCTGCGGGATGGAATCGGCCATCAGGCGAAAGCGAAGTTCGCTGATGCGCAATTTTTCCTCGGCCAGGCGGTGGGCTTCGGTGCGTGCCGCCACCCGTTGCTCGAGTGTTTCGTTCGCTTCGCGCAGGCGGCTGTTCGCGATTTCAATCTCGAAGGACCGATCGTCGATCGTGGACGCCATGTGTGCGGTGCTGTCCCGCGTTTTGACAAACTCGCTGACGTCTTCCACATGGTGGAGGATATAAGTCACCTCGCCCTCGGCATTCAGCACCGGTGTGTTGGTGGGACTCCAGTAGCGCTCTTCGAAATGCATTCCATCCGTCCCGGGGACCAGGATGTCGTACTTCTGAATGGCCATCGTGTCGGCGCGCCTGGTGCGCAGGACACGGCGGAGGGAAGCCTCGAGATTCGTCACGCCGCTTGCGCCGGGATCATCCGGGTTGTCCGGAAAGGCCTCGAATATATTGCGGCCGAGAAGGTTCTCGCGAACCGATTTGGTCGCCTGCAGATACGCCTGGTTAACGGAAATAATCGTCAGCTCGGTGTCGAGCACCAGGGAAGGCGAGAGTGTCGCGTCGAACAGCGCGCTGAAATCCAGCCCGACCTGCGTAGAAGAATGGAAATGCGATCCCATGTTGACGATGCCTGCCAATGAGTATAAGTCCCAATACTACAGGCAGTTGGCATTCGCCCGGGATGGATGAGCGGAATGCGTGCGCACCCTAGGCAGCCCTGCCCGCCTCCTGCTGGCGCGCGTGCGCGCAACACGCCTCATCCAGCATGTCGAGGAAGGCCCTGGTCTTGGCCGGCATCAGGCGCCGCCCCGGGAACACGGCCCAGCCGGTCGACGCCGGCAAGTCCCAGTCCGGCAGCACACGCACCAGTTCCCCCTTCTTCAGCAGCGGGCCGACGAACAGCTCCGAGCTGGCGGCGATGCCCGCCCCGCCGCAGGCGACGCGGGCAAGCAGCTCCGGCGAATTCGCCGTCAGCCGCGCCTGCACCGCACGCTCCCAGCGCGTCTTGCCGCGTTCCAGCACCCACTGGGCGGCGCCGCCGTTGCGGCTCAGGATGCACAGCAGATCATGGTTCAGCAGGTCGTCCGGGTGTTCCGGCAAGCCGCGCTGGGCGATATACGACGGCGCCGCGTACAGGCCGAAGCGCTCCAGCGCGACCCGGCGCGCGTTGAGGCTGGAGTCGTCGGGCAGGTCTCCCATGCGGATCGCGATGTCGAAACCCTCGGCCACCAGGTCGACGCGGCGTGGCGACAGGTCCAGTTCCAGCGACACCGCCGGGTAGCGCGCCAGGAAGCGCGCCATCAGCTCCGTCATGTCGAGGTTGGCAAAGTCGCCCGGCATCGAGATCCGCAGTTTGCCGCTGGGCTCGGCCTGGCGGTGCTGGGCCAGCGCGCCGGCCGCCTCCACCTCGTCGGCCACCTTGCGTGCATGTTCGAGCAGGCTCTCGCCGAACTCGGTCAGCACCAGGCGCCGCGTGGTGCGCTGCAGGAGCCGCTCGCCCAGGCCCGCCTCGAGCAGCGCGATGCGGCGCGAGACGGTCGATTTCGGCAAGTCCAGGCGCTGCGCGGCCATGCTGAAGCTGCCTGCCTCGACGATGCGCGCGAACAGCAGCATGTCGTTCGCTTCGATATCCATGATCGCTCCTGATTGTTCCATGGGTTGAATAATGTTATCCATTCTACCGTCTTCCGCACGATAGATGGAACCGTTAAAGTGTCTACATCGAAATACCGACCGACACGACAAACATCAAGGAGCCATCACCATGAATATCCTGCAGATCAATTCCAGCGTCCGCGGCGCCAATTCCGAATCGAACCGCGTTGCCGGCAACATCGCCGCCAAGCTGAGCGCCGCCAACCCGGGCGCCACCGTCACCGTGCGCGACCTCGGCGCCAAGCCCCATCCGGTCCTGGACGAAGCGGCGCTGGGCGCCCTGTTCACCCCGGCCGACCAGCGCTCGCCCGAGCAGGCTGCGCGCGTGGCCCTGGACGATGCCCTGATCGCCGAAGTGCAGGCCGCCGACGTGGTCGTGATCGGCGCCCCGATGTACAACTTCGGCATGCCGATCCAGCTGAAAGCCTGGTTCGACGCCATCGCCCGCGCCGGTGTCACCTTCCGCTATACCGAATCCGGTCCGGAAGGCCTGCTGAAGAACAAGAAGGTGTTCGTGGCGACCTCCCGCGGCGGCATCTACCCGGAAGACGCGGACCCGCAAGTGCCGCACATCCGCATGCTGCTGAACTTCCTGGGCATGACGGATTCGACCTTCGTGTATTCGAACGCCCAGGCGATGGGTCCGGAGGCGGCCGGCAAGGGCCAGGCCGAGGCCGACGCAGTCGTCGCCGCGCTGGCCTGAGCAGTTTCAGTCAGTTCCCGTCGCGGCCCCGGGCCGCGGCTTAACCACTTAAGGAGATCGAGATGGAACAGCAAACCGCAGTAGAACATGTGGAACGCAGCCGCCGCATCGAGCGCGTGCTCGACGGCCAGTCCGTGATGGACGGCGCCGGCGTCAAGATCAATCGCGTCCTGACCCAGCCGCTGCAGCGCCGTCTCGATCCCTTCCTGATGCTGGACGCCTTCGGCAGCGACAAGGCGGGCGACTACATCGCCGGCTTCCCGGAGCACCCGCACCGCGGCTTCGAGACCGTTACCTACATGCTGGCCGGGCGCATGCGCCACCGCGACAGCGGCGGCAACGAGGGACTCGTGAGCGACGGCGGCGTGCAGTGGATGACGGCGGGACGCGGCGTGATCCACTCCGAGATGCCGGAACAGAACGAGGGCCTGATGGAGGGCTTCCAGCTGTGGCTCAACCTGCCCGCCGCCGACAAGATGAGCGCGCCCTGGTACCGCGACATCCCGGCCGAGGAAGTGCCGCGCTTCACCCTGCCCTCCGGCGCCGCCGTGCAGGTGATCGCCGGCAGTTCGCATGGCGTAACGGGCGCGGTGCAGCGCGAGGCAACCCAGCCGCTCTACCTCGACATCCAGCTGCCGCAGGGCGTGGAATTCGAGCAGCCGCTGCCGGCCGGGCACAACGCCTTCTTCTACGTCTACCGCGGCGAGGTCGTGGTCGACGGCAAGGCGGTGCCGCAGGCGCGCATGGCGATCCTCGACAATGCCGAAGGCGCGGACGGCGTGCGCATCAAGGCGGACACGCCCAGCCGCCTGATCCTGATCGCCGGCCGCCCGCTGAACGAACCGATCGCCCAGTACGGCCCCTTCGTGATGAACACCAACGACGAGGTCTTCCAGGCGGTCGAGGATTTCCGCGCCGGGCGATTTGTCTGACGCCAGGCGGCTTCCGTTTGCGGCGCGGGTGGGTGAGCAATGCTTCGCCCCCCGCGCCTTCTGTTTTCTTCGGCTACACTAGCGGCGTTCGCATTCTTGAGCGCCTGACGATGCCGCTGCTTCATGTCCTGTCCAGCCTGCTCGGGCGCGCCAGCCGCGCGCTCGGCCTGGAATCCATCGATGCCTTCCCGCCGGGCCACCGCTATGCGGACACCCGGTGGGACAAGGCCTGTTTCGACATCCCTTCCGACTACCGGCCCGAGCGCATCGACCAGGCCATGGCCGAGGCGATCGCCAACACCCCCAGCGTGTTCGCCTGGATCGAGCATCCGACCCCGCGCATGCAGAGCGCCCTGCTGGGCGTGATCCATGCCCGCCTGCGCCGCGGCGGCACGCCGCCGAACGAGCTGCTGGCGATGCTGATCGAGGCCTACGCCAGCCCGCGCACGCACGAGGCGCTGCCGGGGCTGCGCGCGGCGATCGCGGGTACCTCCGGCTACGATCCGTCGATGCGCGTGGCGCATTTGGCGGCCTGGCTGGCCGACATGCCGGCGGCCTTCGACGTCATCGACGCGCAGCCCGGCAGATAGCGCTCGCGCAGCCACATGAAAGGCGTCTCGACCAGCCGGTACGACAGCCGGCCGGCCGGCACCGGGGCCGCCGCCGCCGCCGCGCATGTGGAAGATCGTCGACGAAAACGCCGGATCATGCGACGCGCTCTCCCCCGTGCCAAGCTTTCCCGATAAAATGCCCGGACCGATATTTCCTTGGATCAAAAGCATGACCTTCGCCGCAAGCCAGCTGCACTTCAAATCCGTCAATTACACGGGCCAGGGACCGGGCCCGCGCGTCATCATCATGGGCGCGACCCACGGTAACGAGACCTGCGGCACCCAGGCGATCGCCCGCGTGATGGCGGAACTCGACGCCGGCACGCTCCACATCGTCAACGGCAGCGTGACGTTTGTGCCCATTGTGAATCCGCTCGCCTATGCCAAGAACACGCGCTCGGGCGACCGCAACCTGAACCGCGACCTGTCCCCCAAGGAGAATCCGCAGGACTTCGAAGACCGCGTCGCCAACTGGCTGTGCCCGCTGCTGGCCGGCCACGACGTGCTGCTCGACCTGCACTCCTTCAACGCCGCCCACGGCGAGCCCTTCGTGATGGTTGGCCCGCTCGACAACGACGGCCCGCTGGAACCCTTCCGCCACATGCGCGAGGAACGCGCGCTGGCGCGTCGCCTCGGGGTGCGCCGCTTCGTGACCGGCTGGATGGCGGCCTACGGCGGCGGGGTGCAGCGCCGTTCGCGCGGCAATGCCGCCGAACTCAAGACCGTGCTGCGCTACGGCATGGGCACCACCGAATACATGCGCAGCACCGGCGGCTACGCGCTGACCCTGGAATGCGGCCAGCACCGCGATCCGCAGGCACCGGAAGTCGCCTACCGCGCGATCATGAACACCCTCGCGCACCTGAAGCTGATCGAGGCGCCCGAGCCGCAGCCGATCCCGTTCGAGGACATGGAAGCGCTGCAGATGGTGGTGGTGCACGACAAGCTCGACGCCGGCGACCAGTTCACCCGCCAGTGGGCCAGTTTCGACCCGGTCCAGGAAGGCGACCAGATCGGCGTGCGCGCCGACGGCACGCCGGTGACCGCCGAGTTCTCGGGCCGCATCCTGTTCCCGGACACCAACGCCGGCCCGAATCAGGAGTGGTACTACCTGACCCGGCCGAATCCGCAGTTCGGCAAGGAATAAACAGGAGCGTCCGACAAGCCCGCCATGGCGGCGCTGGATAACTTGCGCTGCCCTGCGCTTTGCCGGGTGCTCTCAGCCGCTGGGCTGCTGCGCCTGCGCTCGCTCCGCCCGGAGCAGGTGCAGGTTGCGCAGGTAGATCGCCACCCCCAGCCCCTGGCCGGCGACGAACACCGGGTCGCGCCGGTGCAACGCATACGCGAACAGCACCAGCGCACCCAGGATGCTCAGGTACCAGAACGAGACCGGGATCACGCTGCGGCCCCGCCGTTCGCTGACGAGCCACTGGACCACGAAGCGCCCCATGAACAATGCCTGGCCGCCGAAGCCGACCAGCAGCCACCAATCGTCCTCACCCATCGGTTTTTCCCTTGATCTGCTGGCGCCAGCGCAGCCGCGGCAGCATGTGCGCCATTTCCCAGATGCCCCAGACCAGGCACACGCAGCCGATCGCGCGCTGTGCCGGCAGCACGGCCGGGATGCCGATATGCGAACTCACCAGCAGCGCGGCGGCCACCCCTGCCAGCAGCAGCCCGGCAAGAAAACCGCCCACGCCCGAGGTGCGCCAGCCCCAGCGCCCGTGCATCGCCAGCCCGAGCCAGGCGCCCAGCCAGCCGCCGACCATGCCCCACAGCAGGTCCACCGGCCAATGCACACCCACCATGATGCGCGACAGGCTGACCAGGGTGGCGAGCAGCAGGAGCAGTGCACGCAGCAGCCGGCTGCCGGCCACGCCCATGCACCAGATGCCGGCCGTGGCGAACGCCGCCGCAGCGTGCCCGGACGGGAAGGACACGCGCCGGTAAGCCGGCCCGGCCTGGTAGAACTGGTCCGGCCCCAGCACCGCCAGCGGGCGCGGCACGTCCATGAGCTGCTTGGTCACCTGGGTCCAGAGGCCCGCGAACACGGCGGCCGCCAGCGCCGCCCAGAAGCAGTGCGGCACGCGCCGGATACTGGGCAACACCAGCGCCAGCGCCACGGCGCCGTCGCCCAGCATGGTGAGATGCAGCCAGAACAGCGGGCCGAGGGGATGACCGGCGTGGTTCAGCGCCAGGAACGCGGCGCGGTTGGCGCCGGTCGCGAGGACCAGCGCCAGCAGCGCCAGCGCGACGGCCGGCGGCAACCATACCCAGGGGGATCGGAGCGGCGGCGCCATATTCATCGCGGCATGCGGGCCAGTACGATGCCGCCCTTGCGGTACAGCAGCTCGACCGGACCGAGCGCGGCCAGGGCATCGCTGCGGGTCAGGAGCACCTGCCCACGGGATGCCAACTGCGGCGCCGCCGGTGCCGCGGGCGTGACCGCGCCGCGGTAGACCGAGAAGCTGGGCACGTTGATGCGCCAGCTGTGGACGTCCCAGCCGGCGCGCCGGGCCAGCAGGGCCGCTTCCTTGACCGGCCCCTGTTGCAGCTCGGCCAGTGCCGGCAGCAGCAGGCCCACCAGCGCCAGCGTACACGGCAGCCCGGCGGCAGCCAGGCGCCGCCATGGCGACATCCCGCGCCACAGGGCCAGCCCGAGCACCGCCGCCAGCAGCGCCAGCGCACCGGCCCGCCAGGCCGGGCCGAACACCCCGGCCTGGCCCAGCGCTTCGCGCACGTAGGGGTTGCGGATGGTCGGCGCAAGGTATTCCAGCAGCCGCGGCAAGGCAGCCACCACTCCGAGGAACAGCAGCGGCGGCGCGAACGCCAGCAGGTTCGAGCGCAGCGCGTGCCGCTGGCGCGCCATCAGGATGAACAGCGGCGTCGCGCCGTACAGCAGGTAATGCGGCAGCTTGGTGGCGGCCAGCGAAAAGAACACGAGCACGAACAGGAACCAGCACCACAGGAAGGTATCGAGCGGCGCGGCGTTCATCCGGCGCAGGCCGGTCAGCGTGCGCAGGAACAGGCCGGTATAGGGCAGCAGCAACACCAGGATGGCCGGCAGGTAGTACAGCGGGCTGCCGCCGTGACCCTGCAGCGGCGCAAGGACGCGCTCGACGTTGTGGCGCAGGAAGAAGCCGGCCAGGAAGGCGTCGCCGCGGCGTTCGTATTCCAGCAGATACCATGGCAAGGCGACCGCCAGCAGGATCGCCCAGCCGGCCGGATCGCGCACCGCGCGCCACCAGTCGGCCGCCCTGCCCTGCAGCGAAAACGCGAGCAGGCTGGCGGCGCCCGGCACCAGCAGTGCCACCGGCCCCTTGGCCAGCAGCCCGAGGCCGATCCACAGGAAGGCGCGCCGGCGCCATGCCGGACGGGGGTTCATGGCGTAGCGGATGATGTCGAACATGCTCAGCGCCAGGAACAGGTTGAGCAGCGCATCGGCGATCGCGCCGCGCCCGATCACGGTGAGACCCGCGCTGCCGGCGGCGATGAAAGCCGCGGCGTAGGCGGTGCCGCGGTCGAGGAAGCGGCGGGCGAACGCGAGGATGGCCGCGATCCAGGCGGCGGACGCCAGCGCCGACGGCAGGCGCAGCGCGAATTCGTCCAGCCCCAGCAGGTGCACCGACGCCGCCTGCAGCCAGTAGATCAGGATCGGCTTGTCGTAGCGTGCTTGGCCGTTCAGCCAGGTCGAGACATAGTCGCCGCGTTCGAGCATCTCGCGCGTGGCTTCGCCGAATGCGCCCTCGTCGACATCGAACAGCGGCACCGCACCTAGCCCGAAGAACAGACCGAGGAACACGGCGCCGGCCAGCAGCAAGGGCAACAGCAGCGGCACCGCCGCCCGGGCCGAATTGGCCAGCCATGCCGGCCGGCGCCCGCGCGCGCCCTGGGCCCGCGGCAGCGGCGCGCCTTCCCTGGCCGGGCCGCTGCTCATGGCTGCCGCGCCGCGCCCGCGCACGGCTCCTCGCCCGCGATCCGGCGTGCATCGGGACTGCCCGCGCCGAAGGCATCCGGATCGCCGAAGCTGTCGCGCACCAGGTAGGTACGGGCGGCGCCGGCCTCGAAGTAGGTGCGCGCCAGCACTTCGGTGACGATGCCGGTGCAGACGAACTGCACCCCGATCACCACCAGCAGCACCGCCAGCAGCAGCAAGGGCCGGTTGGCGATGGTTTCGCCCTGCCCCAGCTTGAGCCAGACCAGCCAGCCCAGCGCCGCCAGCCCGACGAAGGCGCTGGCCAGGCCGATGCGCCCGAAGAAGTGCCCCGGGCTCGCGCGGAAACGCACGAAGAAAACCATCGACAGCAGGTCGAGCAAGACCTTGACAGTGCGCGACAGGCCGTACTTGGAACGTCCGTGGATGCGCGGGAAATGGCTGACTTCCTCTTCGCGGATGCGCTCGGGCGAGGTGACGGTCGCCATCCAGGTCGGGATGAAGCGATGCATTTCGCCGTACAGCCGGACCTCGCGCAGGACCGCGCTGCGGTAGACCTTCAGCGTGCAGCCGTAATCGTGCAGCCGGACGCCGGTGACGGCGCCAATCAGGCGGTTGGCCAGCATCGACGGCAGCTTGCGCAGCCAGAAGCTGTCCTTGCGTTCGCGGCGCCAGCCGACCAGCAGGTCGAGGTCTTCGTCGAGCAGGCGGCGCACCATGCGCACGATGTCCTGCGGGTTGTTCTGAAGATCGCCGTCCATGGTGGCGATCACGCTGCCGCGCGCGGTGTCGATGCCGGCCTGCATGGCGGCGGTCTGGCCGAAGTTGCGGCGCAGGACCACGGCGGCCACGTGCATGGGACTGGCGGCCACCGCCTCGCGGATGCGCTCGGCGGTGCGGTCGCGGCTGCCGTCATCGACCAGGATCAGCTGCCACGGCCAGGGACAGGCCGTCATCGCCGCCTGCACCTGGGTGGCCAGCGGCAGCACATTGTCTTCCTCGTCGTGCATCGGCACGACCATCGACAGGCTATGCATCGCAGGCCCCATGGCGCTGGAACCATTCGACGAAGCGCGCGATGCCGGTGCGCAGCGGCGTGGCCGGGGCCCAGCCGATCGCCTGGCGCAGCGCATGGGTATCGGCGCAGGTGACCGCCATGTCGGCGGCGGGCATGGGCCGCGGCACCCGTTCGGCGTGGCGCCCGAGCGCATCCTCGAGCGCATCGATGAAATCGGACAGCAGCACCGGCTGCTGGTTGCCGACGTTATAGATGCGGAACGGCGCGTGGCTGGCGGCCGGGTTCGGGTGGACCGGATCGAAGCCGGGATCCGGCTCGGCCGGCCGCGCCGCCAGCCGCAGCACCGACTCGACCACATCATCGACGTAGGTGAAGTCGCGCAGCATGCGGCCGCCGTTGTAGACCTCGATGGGCCGGCCGGCGGCGATGGCGCCGGCGAACAGCATCGGCGCCATGTCCGGCCGTCCCCATGGGCCATAGACGGTAAAGAAGCGCAGGCCGGTGGTCGGCAGGCCGTACAGGTGGCTGTAGCTGTGCGCCAGCAGCTCGCCGCCGCGCTTGGTGGCGGCGTACACGCTGACCGGGTGGCCGGCCGGGTCGTGCTCGTCGAACGGCAGGCGGCGGCTGGCGCCGTAGGCACCCGAACTGCTGGCGTAGAGGACGTGCCGCACGCCGTGGCGGCGGCTGCATTCCAGCACCTTGGCCAGGCCCACCAGGTTGTTCGTGACGCAGGCGACCGGCTGCGCCGACGAATGGCGTACGCCGGTCTGGGCGGCCAGGTGGATCACCCGTTCGAAGCGGTGGGTCCGGAACAGCTCCTCCAGTGCCCCGTCCTCGGTGACGTCGAGGCGGTCGAAGCGGAAGCCCGGCGCGCCGCCGATTTCCGCCAGGCGGCGTTCCTTCAGGCCGGGCGCCGGGATGGGCGACACGCAAGGGCCGAGATGGTCGACGCCGACCAGCTCATGCCCCTCGGCGAGCAGGCGCCGGGCCAGGTGCATGCCGATGAAGCCGGCCACTCCCGTCAACAGGATCATCGATGTCTCCTCGGTCCGTGGATGGGGCATCGGCCCCGGTTCGCCACCGAGTTTAGGCAGGCCGCGCGGCGGCTATGTCGAACGGATCAAACGTGCGCCGCCTCCGTTGTCGAGGAAGGATTCCCGGATCAATTGGCGCGCAGTATGGACGCGCTTCTGTCGAAGCCGGCCTGGAATCGCGCAGCCTGGACGCCGCCTGCGCGCTGGTCCCCTCGCCGCGCCGCCGGGCGATCGCGGTGCAGGCCGGCCAGTCCGTGTATATGACCCGCCACCTGCTGGCGGCGCGCGCCGGCGACCCGGCCGTGGTGCGCGACATGCAGGACCTGGTACGCCTGGGGGCGCTGGTCACCAGCCAGCGTGGCTCGGTATTCACCGGCCGCCTGAAGGCAGCCGGGGTGCAGGTCGACGACGCCAGCGACGACAATGGCCTCAACCTGCGCAAGATGCTCGGCGCCCACGGGCGCTTCGCCTGCCTCAACGCGCTGAGCCTGCAGCATTACATCCGCACCGACGGCGTCGGTGCCCGTGTGCGCGTGCTGCCGGTGGTGCTGGGCGGCGAATCCCTGATTCAGGCCGGCGTCAGCAGCTTCAGGCCGACGATGCCGGCCACGATCAGCCCGATCGACAGCAGGCGCAGCGCGCCGGCCGGCTCGCCCAGCATGATCATCCCGAACACCACGGTGCCGACGGTGCCGATCCCGGTCCACACGGCATAGGCGGTGCCGAGCGGCAACGCGCGCAGCGCCAGGCCGAGCAGGCCGACGCTGCCGGCCATCGTCGCCAGCGTGAACACGGACGGCCACAGGCGGGTGAACCCGGCCGTGGTTTTCAGGCCCACGGCCCAGGCCACTTCCAGCAGTCCGGCAAGGACCAAATACGCCCAGCTCATCGGCTTCTCCGCTCATCCACACACAAAGGGCGGCAAGTATAGCACCGCGGGTTTGGCGGCACGGCGGGCCGATTTGTGACTCCCAGGCAAAGGTGACACGGCCTCGGCAGGATTTTTGCGCCTGTCGTAAGATGGGCGCCGCTTTACTGAATTCCGCGTCAACAAGAACAGGAGTACTGATGACGACATTGTTTGATCCCCTGAAAGTCGGCGCGCTCGAGCTGCCGAACCGTATCGTGATGGCGCCGCTGACCCGCTCGCGCGCCGTGGGCGAAGGCCGCGTGCCGAACGCCCTGATGGCCGAATATTACGCGCAGCGCGCCTCGGCCGGCCTGATCCTGTCGGAAGCGACCTCGGTGACGCCGATGGGCGTGGGCTATGCCGACACCCCGGGCATCTGGTCCGACGCGCAGGTCGAAGGCTGGAAGCACGTCACCGAGGCCGTGCACGCGGCCGGCGGTCGTATCTTCCTTCAGCTGTGGCACGTGGGCCGCATCTCGGATCCGCTCTTCCTGAACGGCGACAAGCCGGTGGCGCCCTCAAGCATCAAGCCGGCCGGCCACGTCAGCCTGGTCCGTCCGGTCAAGGACTACGAGACCCCGCGCGCGCTCGACCTGGAAGAGATCCCGGGCATCGTCGCGGCCTACCGCAAGGGTGCCGAGAATGCCAAGAAGGCCGGTTTCGACGGCGTCGAAGTCCACGGCGCCAACGGCTACCTGCTCGACCAGTTCCTGCAGGACAAGACCAACCGGCGCAACGACGCCTATGGCGGCCCGATCGAGAACCGCGCCCGCCTGATGCTGGAAGTCACCGATGCCTGCATCGCCGTCTGGGGCGCCGACCGCGTCGGCATGCACCTGGCGCCGCGCCGCGACGCGCACGACATGGGCGATTCGACCCCGCTGGAGACCTTCGGCTACGTCGCGCGCGAGCTGGGCAAGCGCGGCATCGCCTTCATCTGCGCGCGTGAAGCGGTCGGCGACGACCGCCTCGGCCCCGCACTCAAGAAAGCCTTCGGCGGCGTCTACATCGCCAACGAAAAGCTGACCCGCGAAAGCGCCGAGCAGCTGCTGAGCAGCGGCGAAGCGGATGCGGTCGCCTGGGGCCAGTGGTTCATCGCCAACCCCGACCTGCCGGAGCGTCTGAAGCGCAATGCGCCGCTGAACCCGGCGCGCCCGGAAAAGTTCTACTCTCCGGGCCCGGAAGGTTACATCGACTATCCGGCACTGCAGGCCAACGGCTAAGCGCCGCCTCCCGCCCTTCGATGTATGCATGCATATATCGAAGGGCGGTTTCTTCTCCCTCCAGCCTTCCCCGACAGCAAAAAATCCCTGTTCCGGCCCGCATGCCAGTACGATTGATGTTGCTGACATGCTATTCTTGCGCGATCCATTCCTCGTCAATCGTCGCAAGGACAACCGTGAAAATCTCCGCTCTTCGCCTGCTGCCGCTCGCCATCGCCACCGCGCTGGCCTTCGCCCCCGCCACCCACGCCGCCACCGCGGCTGCCCGTGCCGAGAACGCTTTCCTGTCGCAGGCCGACGCCGCCGCGCGTTCGGCGCGCGTCTCCAACGTCGACTACGTGCTGGACTTCACGCTGACCGGCAAGGAGAACTTCGGCGGCACCACGACCCTGAGCTTCGACCTGAACGACGCCTCGGCCCCGCTGACCGTCGACCTCGACAAGGCCAGCGTCAAGTCGGTGAGCGTCAACGGCAAGAGCGTCACCCCGGCCTACAACGGCTGGTTCGTGACGCTCGCCACGCAGGACCTGGTCAAGGGCCGCAATACCGTCACGATCGTGTACGAGCGCCCGCACAGCACCAACGGCGAAGGCCTGCACCGCATGGTCGACCCGGTCGACGGCCGCGTCTATACCTATTCGCACTTCGAGCCGGCCGCCGCGCACCAGATGTTCGCGGTGTTCGACCAGCCCGACCTGAAGGGCAGCTACCAGGTCAACGTGACCGTGCCCGCCGACTGGGAAGTGATCTCGACCACCCGTGAAACGAACATCGCCGCGAATGGCGACGCCAAGCGCTGGACCTTCCCGAAGAGCAAGAAACTCAGCCCCTACAACTTCTCTATGCACGCCGGTCCCTATAAAAAATGGGAAGACAGCAGCGGCAAGTACCCGATGCGCCTGTTCGCGCGCCAGTCGGTGGCGCAGCAAGTCAAGCCGGCCGAGTGGTTCAAGTACACCAAGGCCGGCCTGGCCTTCTTTGACGACTACTTCGGCATCCCCTACCAGTTCGAGAAGTACGACCAGATCCTGGTGCCGGACTTCCTGTACGGCGCGATGGAAAACGCCGGCGCGATCACCTTTGCCGAACGCGGCTTCATGTACAAGGCCGACATGACGTCCGAGCAGCGCGCGCGCCTGGCCGGCGTCATCATGCACGAGATGGCGCACCAGTGGTTCGGCGACCTGGTGACCATGAAATGGTGGAACGGCCTGTGGCTGAACGAAAGCTTCGCGTCCTTCATGGGCACGCTGGCGACGGCCGAGGCGACCGAGTTCAAGGACGCCTGGCGCGCCTTCTACTCCGAGGGCAAGCAGGCCGCCTACGCGCAGGACCAGCGCGCGACGACCCACCCGATCGAGGTGCCGGTGCCGTCGACCCGGAACGCCTTCGACAACATCGACGCCATCACCTACTCGAAGGGCGCGTCGACCCTGATGCAGCTGCGGCACTTGCTGGGCGCCGACGTGTTCCGCAAGGGAGTGCACAACTACCTGGTCAAGTACCAGTACCGCAACGCCACCCTGGACGACTTCATCGGCAGCCTGGGCGAGGCCGCCGGCCGCGACTTGAAGGGCTGGACCAGGGACTGGCTGTACCAGCCGGGCGTGAACACGATCGCCGCCGACTTCAGCTGCAAGAACGGGAAGATCGCCGCGTTCAGCCTGGACCAGAGCGCAACGAAACAGTTCCCGACCCTGCGCGAACAGCGCGTGCAGGTCGCCAGCTACCGCCTGGACGGCAAGCAGCTCAAGCTCGACAAGACCGTGGCCGTCACCTACAAGGGCGCGAAGACGGAGGTGGCAGGCCTGGTGGGCGCCGCCTGCCCGGACCTGGTGTACCCGAACTTCGAGGATTGGGGCTTCGTGAAGGTCCAGCTCGACAAGCGCTCCTTCGACACCGCGCGCGCGGGAGTCTCCAGCGTCGACGATCCGCTGCTACGCGCCATGCTGTGGCAGAGCCTGTGGGACGGCGTGCGCGACGCCAAGCTGCCGCTCAACGAGTTCATCAGCACCGCGCTGAACAACGCGCCGCACGAAAAGGACTACACGCTACTGGGCGACGTGCTGGGCAAGGTCGGCGCCGCCAAGCACTACCTGGCCGCGAGCGACCCGGACAGCGCGTACGCGCAGCAGGACGGCCGCCAGCTCGAAGACATGGCCTGGAACGCGGCCGTCGCCGCCAAGGGCAACGACGACTTCCAGCGCCGCTGGTTCGGCACCTACGTCAACCTGGCCAGCTCGCGCCAGGCACTCGACCGCCTGGCAAGCCTGCTGGACGGCAAACAGACGCTCGACGGGCTCACCATCAACCAGGACCTGCGCTGGACCATCATCGCGCGCCTGAACCGCTTCGACTACCCGGGCGCGGCCGGCCTGGTGAAGGCCGAGCAAGAGCGTGACAAGTCCGACAGCGGCCAGGCCGCGGCGCTGGCGGCGACCGTCGTGCGCCCGGACCCGGCGGTGAAGAGCGAGTGGCTGGACACCATCCAGGATCCCAAGACCAAGCTGCCGTTCTCGAAGGTGCGCACGGCGATGGGCAGCCTGTACCCGACCGAGCAGAAAGCCCTGGCCGAGCAGACCGCCGACCAGCGCCTGGCGAAGCTGCCGGAGCTGGACAAGAACGCCGGCCCGGTCTACATGCGCGCCTACGGCCCGAGCATGATCCCGGCCAGCTGCACCCCGGCCAGCGTCAAGCGCCTGCAGGCAGCCAGCACGCGCATGACGGCACTGTCGGCCGGCACCCGCCGCGCGCTGCTCGACACGCTGGAAGAAGACCAGCGCTGCGTGGCGATCAAGCAGGCCATGACGGTCAAGTAATGGCCAAGTAAGCGCATGAAGGCAAACGCATGAATCACGGCGCCGGCGCGGCAGGCTTCCCCTCCAGGAACCGGGCTGCGCTGGCGCTGGTGTTCGGCATGCATATGCTGGCGCTGCTGTGCTGGATGCAGCAGCGCCAGCAGCGTCCCTCTACGCCGGCCGTGGCGCGCATGGTGTCCATCCTGCTGCAGCCGCAGCGTCCGCTGTCCCAGCCCCGCGCCGTCCCGCCACCTCCCCCGTCCGCTCCCGCCCGCCCTGGCGCCCGCCCGGCGACGCCCCATGCGGCGCCGCCTCGAGTTCCCGCACCAGTTCCCGCACTTGAGCCCGCAACTGAGACCGCACCTGAACCGGCGGCGCCCGCGGCCGCGCCGCGCCTGGAAGATGCGCGCGTCCCCATCGACGTGCAGCAGGCCATCCGCGCACAAAAGGAAGCCGGAGACGGCTTCGCGCTCGGCCTGTCGAAGCACCAGGCCGGCCGCATCGACCGCGAACTGCGCAAGGGGAAATCCGGCGTACCGGACGAACCAGACACGCCGATGGGACGGTTCCGGCGCGGGCTGGACGCGGCCCACATCGACCGTTCGAACGCAGTCTACGAAGACAGCTATACCTCGCCGGACGGCGTGATCATTTACCGCAAGCGCATCGGCAATACGACCATCTGCCGGCGCAGCGGCAGCATCAATCCGCTGGGCATGCGCGGCATGCTGTTCGCCAACGAGGCGGGCGATGTGCCTTGCCCCAAGGGCGTGCAGTGGAAGAAGGACTAAGAAGCCGGGCCGCTAGCGCTTGCCGCCGGCCTTCTCGCCGCCGTTCGACGCCGGCGGCTTCGCCTCCCGCGGCGGCGGACCGCACATCTCGGCCACCCTTGCCCACGCGCCCTCGGCCTGGCAGCCCAGCGGCGGATTCTGCTGCAGCAGCTTGCCCAGTTCGACCGGCTTCATCTGGTTGACGCTGACGTTCGGGTTGAGCTTGATGCACATGACGTCCTGCCACGCGGCCTGGACGTTGCGCGGAATCGGAATCGGCCCGCGCAGCTTGGCGGCGGCGGCCTCGCAAGCCGCTTTCGTGCGGAATTCGCCGCGCAGGTTGGCCTGGTCGAGCGTGACGTCCAGGCCCGACTGCAGATACAGCAACAAGATCATCGTGTACATGGGTTTCCCCGTTATTGGACGAATGCTTGACCACGAACCTGCCGTGATGTTCCCCGGCGCACGCCTGAGCTGGATCAGCCCGGCCGCCCCGCCCCGCATTAGCCTGAGTGCTTCGAACGCTCAAGCATCCATGGACGCCATGCTCAAGCTCCTTACCTGGAACATCCAGTCCGCGCGCGCGCCGGGCGGCGGCACCGACCTCGACGGCGTGCTCGCCTGCCTCGACGGTTTCGCTCCCGATGCCGACGTGCTGTGCCTGCAGGAAGTCGCTTGCGGCTTTCCCGGGCGCGACGGCAAGCCTGCGGGCGACCAGTTCGCCGGCCTGGTGCAGCGCCTGCCCGGCCGGCATTCCGCGCGCGCCCATGCCGTCGACACCCTGGCGCCCGACGGCGGGCGGCGCCGGCTGGGCAGCATGGTGTTCTCGCGCCATCCCATCCTGCAGGTGCTGCGCCACTCCCTGCCGTGGCCGGCGGATGCCACCCCGAGCATGCCGCGCATTGCCCTCGAAGTCACGCTGGACACGCCGCTCGGCCTGCTGCGCCTGCTGAACGTCCACCTCGAATATTTTTCCGAGCGCCAGCGCCTGGCCCAGGTTGGGGCGCTGCGTTCCCTGCAGCGCGAAGCCTGGAGCCATGCGCGCCAGCCACGCCAGGGCGGCCCCGGCGGCGATCGGGACTCGCCGTTCGCGGCCCTGCCCCGGCCCGCGCCGGCGCTGCTGCTCGGCGACTTCAACATGTTGCCCGGCTCGCGCTGCCACCAGGCCCTGCTGGAACCGTTTGGCGACGGCACCCCACCCTGGCGCGACGCCTGGCCGCTGGCTCACCCGGCCCGGGCGCATGCGCCCACGGTCGGCCTGCACGACCCGGGCGGCGCGCCATGCACCTTCGACTATGCCTTCGTCGGCAACGACCTGGCGTCGCGCGTACGCGGCCTTCATGTCGGCGAGGTCGCGCATGGTTCCGATCATCAGCCGCTGCTGCTGGAGCTCGGCTAACCCTCTTGCCATTATCGCAAACTGCTTCCTGGCGTGTCGCATGGACGGACTGTAGAATGGCTGGCCCAAGCACAACCGCCAGGAAGGAATGCCTTGAACTGGGATTATCCGAACGCGTTTACGCTGCCGCGTGTGCCCCAGGCCGCGGACATCGATGGGCTGAACCACACCAACAATGCCGTCTACGTGCGCTGGTGCGAGCAGATCGGCTGGGCCCATTCCGAATCGCTGGGGCTGGGACTGGAGGACTACCGGCGCATGGACCGCGCGATGGCGATCCGGCGCGGCGAATACGATTACATCCTGCCGACGGTCGAGCACGAGGAGCTGCTGCTTGCCACCTGGCTGGTGGGCGGCGACGGCAAGCTGTCGATGGAGCGCCGCTTCCAGCTGGTGCGCAACAGCGACGGCGCCACCGTGCTGCGCGGGCGCTGGGACCTGGTCTGCATCGAACTGGCGAGCGGCAAGCCGCGCCGCATGCCGCAGGAATTCCTGGACGCCTACATGCCTGTGATCACATCGCGTCGATGATCCAGTCGGCCGGCTTGCCGCTGGCCTGGCGCGGCAGGCGCGCGCCGAAGCTGATCGCGGCCGGCCGTTCGGGTGTCGCCAGGCGCGCCGCGCACCAGTCCAGCAGTTGCCCGCGCAGCGCCTCCAGGCTTGCGTCGTCGCGGGCCTCCGCCGGCACCACGAAGGCTTTCAGGCGCCGGCCCTCGTCCGGCCGCATCAGACGCACGGCGGCGTCCGCTACCGCCGGATGCATGCGCAGCACCTCGGCCACGTAGGGCGGGAACACGTTCACCCCGCCGACCTGCACCGCCGCGTCGACCCGCCCGGCCGGCCTGAACCGGCGTTCGTCCTCCCATTCCAGCTTGTCCTGCAGCGGGTAGCGGGCCATGCCGCCGTCCGGCAAGGCGCGTGCCAATTCCGCCGGCGCATCGACGCGCGACCAGTGCGGCAGCAAACTGAATGGCACGCCGGCTTCCTCACGCCAGCCGATCCCGGCCGTCTCCGAACTGCCGTACACCTGCAGCAGGCGCAGGCCGGCATCCGCCAGCCCGCGCGCCAGCGGGTCCGGGCATGGCGCGGTCGAACTCACGCCCGCCACGCCGGCGGCGAAGCGCGGTGCCAGGCGCGCGGCCTGTTCCCACCAGCCCGGATGGGCCACGACCAGGTCGCCGGGACGCGCCTCGCGCAGCAGCGTGCCCGGCGTCGCCGCGCGCAGGTCCCTCACCTCGGCGGGGGCATCACCGCTGCCGAGTGCGCGCGGCAGCAGGATCGTGAACAGGAAGCCGTAGATGTGATGGCTGGGCACCACGCTCAGGATGCGCCTGCGGCCCGGCTGCAGGCGCGCCAGCTCCAAAGTTTCCTGCCACAGCAGCGCGAGCGCATGGGTGCAGCGTTTCGGGCTGCCCGAACTGCCCGAGGTGCGGAAGCTCATGGGCGCGCCGTCGACGCCGGCCGCCGCGCACAGGCCCGCGCGCGCGGCCTCCACCCAGGCGTCCAGGCGTGGCGTGGCCAGCAGGCGTGCGTCGACATCGGCGCGCTCCAGGTGCAAGGCTTCGGCCAGCGCCGTCCCCATGCCGAGCAGCTCGAGCGAATCGGCGCCGAGGTCGCGCACGAAATCGCACTCCGGCGGCCACGGCAGCGGCGCCGCCATGCGTCCGGGCCGTGCCTGCGCCAACTCCGCCGCCAGCAAGTCGCTCACGAAGCGCCGCACGGCAGCCTGGTCGTTCCACCAGGCGGGCGTGGCTCGATTCCTCATGTCATTTTTCGCCTATAAAAGAGGGGTCCCGGATGGTGCAGGCAGGCGGCGTGCCTGTCAAATCCGCCGCCGCTTGCGCGAATGTCACACCTGCGCACGATTGATTTGACAACAGGAAACCGCCATGTCACCATTCGTTTCTTAGCTGCAACAATCTTCCCGTTTTATCACGAGCACCGCTGCCATGAACGCCGCCACCGACCTGTCCTTTACCGCGCCCGGCCTGCATGGCCAGCTTTCCCGACTGAGCGCCGAACAGCTCGACCGCCTCGATTTCGGCGTGATCGGTTTCGGCGCCGACACCATGGTCAGCCAGTACAACCAGACCGAATCCGAGGCCGCCGGCCTGACCGCGCCGCGCGTGCTGGGTCAGCCCCTGTTCACCAACGTCGCGCCTTGCATGAACAACTTCATGGTGGCCCAGCGCTTCGAGGATGCGCAGGACGAAGCTAGCGCGCTGGACGCCACCATCGACTACGTGCTGACCCTGCGCATGCGCCCGGTGAAGGTGAAGCTGCGCCTGCTGGCCGAACCGGGCAGCGACCGACGCTACGTGCTGGTACAACGCAAGTTGTGAGCGGCGACGCGCACGCCCAGCTGGCGGCCGAGCACGAGGCGCTGATCCAGTTCCTGTACCTGGCTCCGGTGGGCCTGGTGCAGACCGGCATCGACGGCGAGATCGTGATGATCAATCCGATCTCGGCCCAGCTCCTGATGCCGCTGTCGCGCGACGGCAGCCTCACCAACCTGTTCACCGCACTGGAAGACGTGGCGCCGGAACTGCGCCACCTGTGCGCGATGTTCACCCGCCCGAGCGGCATGATCTGCGACGGCCTGCACATCCAGCTGAACAGCGGCAGCGCCGGCAAGCGCACGCGGGTGCCGCAAGTGCTTTCGCTCAGCCTCCTGAAACTGGACGGCGCGCGCCTGATGGCGGTGCTGCAGGACGTCAGCGAGCAGGTGCGCCGCGAGCGCCAGCTGCGCCAGAGCGACGCTTGGCTGAACGCCCTGCTGACCAGCATCAGCGACTACGCGCTGGTGGGCCTCGACCGCGAAGGCCGTGTCAGCGACTGGAACGAAACCATCGGCCGCGTCACCGGCTTCACGCCAGCGGTGGTCGGGCGGCCGTATTCCGTGTTCTACCCTGAAGATGCGACCACGCCGGAACGCGTGCACGACCGCCTGCGCGAAGCGGACGCCAACGGCTGGAGCCTGGACGAAGGCCCGCGCCAGCGCGCCGACGGCAGCCGGTTCTGGGGCAGCACGATGATCTCGCCAATGCCGGAGCGCGACTCCGAAGCCGGCAACGGCGGCGAAGACGACGGCGAGCCCGCCTATTGCCTGGTCCTGCGCGACATCAGCGACAAGCGCGAGGCCATCGACCAGCGCCGCAAGTCGGCGTACTGCGACGACCTGACCGGCGTCGCCAACCGCCGCGCGTTCTTCGAGGCGGCCGAACTGGAGCTGGCGCGCCACCGCCGCACGCCGCGCCCGACCGCCCTGATCCTGTTCGACGCCGACCACTTCAAGCGCATCAACGACCGCCACGGCCATCCGGGCGGCGACTGCGTGCTGCGCCAGTTCGGCGCCGCCCTGGCGATGAGCTTCCGCCAGGTCGACGTGGTGGCGCGCGTGGGCGGCGAGGAATTCGCGGTGCTGCTGCCTTCCTCGACCCTGGCCGCCGCCGCCGCCCTTGCCGAGCGCCTGCGCAAGCTGGTGGAGGGCCAGCCGGCCGTGTTCGACGGCACGCCGATCGCATACACGGTCAGCGCCGGCGTCGCCGCCATCGACGAGGGCGAAACGCTCGACCTCGACACCCTGATCAAGCGCGCCGACCGGGCCCTGTACGCCGCCAAGGCGAACGGCCGCAACCGGATCGCGTGCTGGAACGGAGACCGCGATGCAGCGTGACATGCAGGCCGGGTCGAACGGCATCGACGCCTACGAAGCCCTGGTCCAGTTCCTGTACCGGGCGCCGATCGGGCTGGTGCAGGCGAGCCTGGACGGCACGGTCGACATGCTGAACCCGATGTCGTCCAGCCTGCTGATGCCGCTGGTGCGCGACGGCAGCATGGACAACCTGTTCACCGTGCTGCAGGACGTGGCGCCGCAGTTGCGCGAGCTGACCGAGCACTTCAGCGAGCCCTCCGGCGCCGTCTGCGAAGGCCTGCGCCTGCAGCTGGGCGATGATGCCACGCCTGGGGCGCCGCAGTGGCTGTCGCTGTCGGTGCTGAAGCTCGACCCGGGCCGCCTGATGGCCGTGGTGACCGATGCCTCGCACGAGGTGCAGCGCGAGCAGGAACGGCTGGCGAAGCGCCTGAAGACGGCGGCCCGCATCGACCTCCTGACCCGCATGCCGAACCGCGAAGCGCTGCTGGAGCAGGCCCAGCAGATGCTCGCCCGGTTCCCGGATGGCAGCGCGGGCCGCAGCGGTTTTGCCCTGCTATTGATGAATTGCGACCGCTTTCGCCAGATCAACGACGCCCTCGGCCAGGTCGCCGGCGACCGCCTGCTGGTACAGATCGGCGAGCGCATCCGCGCGACCTTGCGCCCGCCCAGCGACCGCATCGATCCGAACGCCGCCGCCGGCCAGATGGCGGCCCGGGTCGGCGCCGACGAGTTCGCCGTGCTGCTGGACGGCCTGCGCTGCCGCGAGGACGCCGAACGGGTGGCGGCGCGCCTGCTCGAGGCGCTGGCGCGCAGCTACCAGCTGGCGGGCGGCCAGGTCGTCAACTGCAAACTGTCGATGGGCCTGGTATGGGGCGCGGACGCCAGCGATCTGGCCAGCGAGATGCTGCGCGACGCCGGCATCGCGATGGTCGAGGCCAAGCGCGCCGGCGGCGCCCTCTGCACGGTGTTCGAGCCGGCCATGCGCGAACGCGCGGCGCGCCGCGCCGACATCGAATCGGAGCTACGGCAGGCCTTGGTCGGGGACGAGCTGTTCGTGGTCTACCAGCCGGTGGTCGGGCTGCGGCCGGACGGCGGCACCGACCTGTCGGCCGGGGTCGAGGCCCTGGTGCGCTGGCAGCATCCGCTGCGCGGCGTGGTGCCGCCCTTCGAATTCATCCCGGTGGCCGAGGAATCGGGGCTGATTGGCGCGCTCGGCGACTTCGTGCTGCGCCGCGCCTGCCGCGATTTCATGGCTTGGCAGCGCGAACTCGGCGATCAGGCGCCGCGCCTGCTGGCGGTGAACCTGTCGCGCGCCCAGCTGGGCCAGCCGGACTGGCCGGCGACGGTGCGCGGCATCCTCGACGAAGCCGGCATGCGCCCGGCCCAGCTGCAACTGGAAGTGACCGAAAGCCTGGCGGCCCAGGACCAGCAGGTGCAGGACCGGCTGCACGAGCTCAAGGCGCTCGGCATCACGCTGGCGCTGGACGATTTCGGCACCGGCTATTCCTCGTTGTCGAGCCTGCACCAGCTGCCGGTGGACACGGTCAAGATCGACCGCTCCTTCGTCTGCCAGGCCGATACCAGCCACCACCACCGCGTGCTGATCGAAGCCACCGTGAAGGTCGCCCAGAGCCTGGGCATGAACACGGTGGCCGAGGGCATCGAGACCGAGGCCCAGGCCGCCGCCGTGCGCGAGCAGCAGTGCGCCAAGGGCCAGGGCTACCTGTTCAGCCGCCCGCTGGCATCAGAGGCGCTGCTGGACTGGCTGCGTGCCGGCCTACCGGCGGCCGCCTGACATAGCGCCTCATCGAAACATGACGACGATCCGCCTCGTCGTCCTTTGCGCAGGCGGTTTTTCTGCGCATCACGACGCTCGGGCAAACACAACGCATGCCACGGTCCTGGATCTGCTGGCGATCATGGCGCGCACCGTAGGCACGGTCGGCGCGCCGGCAGGCTGGACGTTTCCGTGCTCATTCTTGGCCAGGCCGGGGCACGCAGGCATCAAGGACCGGTCCAGTCTGCGCCGCATCGCTGCACTGCCCGGATCGATGTCCGGGCACGAGGGCCGAGCATATCAGGCACGAACGCTGCGCCGCCCAACGAGCACATGCGCGACGAACAGCAGCGCAGCCAGCCCGCCAACAATCCAGTGCAGCAGGGACCATAGCGGACGGTCGCCCTCGCTGGCCACGTAATACAAGCCGTAGCCGGTCAGGATCAGGAACGACAGCGTCACGATCAGCGCCCACCCCGTGACGAGATTTCTTCCGGCCCTGAGCGCCCGGCGAATATGCAGGTGAAGGACGCTGCCGATCAGGAACAGGACAATCATCGCCGCCGCGCCGTGGAACTTCATGGTCCAGGGTTCGAGTGGATGGACGGCGTCGCCGAACTCGTTCACCGGACGCATGAAGTAATGCAGCACCAGCCACGCCACACCGGACAGCAGTAACAAGAGTCCGCTCGCGTAGATGCTGAGGCGATGCCACCGTTCGAGCTTGAACGAAATGGGTCGTGAGGATGTTGCGCTGGGCATGCGGGTCATGAGTTCAAATCAGAAAAGCGGTCGCGCCGAACGCGGCAAGCGCCGGATGGCCGCAATCACCGGTCGCCAGCACGACCTTGGTCAGGGCGTCCGCGACTACGCAGCGGCCGGCGCGCACGGAGGCGCTGGCGGTAGCCACCAGCGGCCTGCCGTCGCGCGCATCGAGCAAGGCGCTGACACGATGTGACTGGTGATCGCGCTCGGAAAAGTAGCTGGCCGACGTTGCCATCGCTTCGCCGCACAGCATTATATGACGTGCAGCCCGGCCAGGCGCCGCCGGCGAGCGCACGGCCACCGGGGCCTGCATCAATCCGAACACACGCAGGTCGCCCCCCGCATTCACGCAGCCTCCAGCAACACCGGCCGATTCCAGGCTGGCCACGGCGGCATCGACCGCATACCCCTTGGCGATTCCGCCGACGTCGATCCAGCCGGGCGCCAGCTTGCGTACGCGCCATCCATCCTCGAGCGCAAACACGTCGGCCGATGTCCGTGGCGCCGGCCGTTCCGGTGTCGCCGATGCCCAGGGTGCCGGTAATATCCGGCGCTCGACCAGGTGGGGCGCACAAGCCACGTCGAACGCTCCGCCCGACAGGTCCGTCACCTCGCGCGCGAGGCGCAGGACCTGCCATGTGTCGGCGTCGACCTGGACCAGCTCGCCCGGCGCGGCGCGGTTGATGCGCGCGATGTCGCTGGCCTCGTCGTGAAAACTCATCAGCCGGTGCAGGCGCGCAATTTCGATGAACGCGTCCGTCACCACGTCGTGCCCCGGCGCGCCCTCGACCGTGATGTCGACGAGCGTGCCGAGCCAGGGCTGCGCGCGGCGGATCATCTGCCCAGCGCCACCTGGGCCACGGCGGCGATGCGGCGCACGCCGTCGGTGACGTGGGTGCAGGACAAGGTCGCCCCGCTGATATTGCTGATGCCGGCGCCGATCCGCAGCTCGCCGCTCCTGGCACTCTTGCCGACGAACTGCCTGCGCCATGCGGGCAACCTGATCTCGCTGCCATGGCTTTCGCGGTAAGTCAGGATCTCGACCTGGCGTATGCTGGCGTCGGGATTGACGCCGACGGCATACGAGATCAGTTCGAATTTGCCGATCACGTCGTCGAACACCATGTAGCCGAGCAGCGTGTCGCCCTTGTAGGCGCCGACGACGCGCCACTGGGCCGAGCGCGCCGGCAGCCCCGCCAGTTGCTCGACCTGGTGCATCTGCGCCGTTTCCAGCGACAGCGGCTGCGCACGGAATGCGTCCGCTTCCGGAAACATCAGCTTCTGGGCCTGCTCCGGGCTGAGGTATTGCGTCGCAAAGGCCGGCGCGGTGACTGCGCAGGCAGTGAGTAAAGTGAGGGAAACATAGCGCATCGCGACTCCAGATGAGTGATCAATAAGCGAAGCCCAGGCCCAGATTGATCCGGTCGAGAGACTTATCCTGGCGGAATTTCTGATAGTCGGCCTTGAGGACCACGCCCTGCCCGACCATCAGGTTGGCGCCGATGGTGGCCACGCGCTCGTATGGCGTCGCGGGCACACCCAGCCCGGCCGGCTGCGCCGCATAGGATCGCGCCGTGTTGAAGCTCTCGAAGCGGGCGAATGGGCTGAGTACATAGTCGCCGCTCTGCCAGAGCTTGTAGGCCGCCTGCAGGTACCATCCCGCGAAGCTGCTGGGCACCGGCGTCGGGTTGCCAACGAAGGTCGCGTTGAGCGCCTCCGTATTCGAAATGCGGCCGTAGGCCCACAGCGCCGACAGATCCCAGGCGCCCGGCGTGAATCGGGTGTGCAGGTCGAGCAGGGTCAGGCGTGCGTCATTGGCGGCAAATCCGGGCGTGGCATGGCCGGCCTTGCCGGTGAAGACCGAGCCGCCGACCAGCAGGCGCGGATAGCCGCGCCAGTTCAGTGCGCCGTGCAGGGACAGGTCGCGCGACTTGGCCAGTTGCCCCTCCTGGTGGATCGAGCCCGGCGGCGACTCGCGGCCTTCTCCGGACGCCGGATCCCACTTGCTCAGGTCGAAGCCCGTGGTCAGTCCCGTGTCCCAGGCAAAGCCATCTCCGAATTCACCCGACAAGCCAAGCCCGGCTTCGCGCCAGGTGGTCGGGATGATCGCGGTCTCGACAAAGTTGCGCTCGACGCCGTAGTAGGCGGTCGGCTCATGGGTCTGGTTGAGCAGGCCAACCGGCATCAGGAACAGGCCCGCCTTGCCGCGCAAGCCGCCATTGAATTCACGCTCGACGTACAGTTGCTCGACCTCGGATTCGCCCTTGTCCGAGGCCGAGACGACGCCGTGTTCCCACTCGAATTCGGCGACGACCTTGGTCTTGTCGTCGAAGCGGTGCTGGATGCCGATCACGGCGCGGCGCACGTCGGTCTGCGTGCCGCTGGCATTGCGTACCGGACGGTTGTAGTTGACCTCGCCGTAACCGGAGAAGACCGTGTCGGAGGCCAGCGCGGCTGCCGGCGTGGCCCAGGCCGTCGACACCGGCGCGTTGGTCATCGCTTGCGCCGGCGCAGTCGAAGGGACCGGCGCGGCGGTACGCGGCGCGGCGGCCGCTTGCGCACGCTGGGCCGCGAGTTCGGCCTTCACTTTTTCGAGTTCGGCGGCGAGCTGCTCGACACGTTTCGCCAGGTCGGTCTCCTGGGCCATGCCGGCAACCGGGGCGGTGAGGAATACGGCGGCCAGGGCCGCTCTGATCGCGTTCTGTTTCATGAATATCCTTAGGATCGGTGATTTATTGTTTATAGCCGTCGGTAAGCGTGCCCAGGAATTGCACCAGGTCGGCAATTTCCGATCCGTCCAGTGCCGGTGCCATGCCCGGCTTGCGGTTGTAAGGCCCCTCCGTCGTATTTACATTCTTGCGATATGCCGGCGGCAGGTCATTGAACTTGTCCACGGTCCCGTCGGGATTGACGGGATACCAGCGTTCCGGGTTGGTGTCGCGCGTCACGTAGAACCGGACGACGTCGACCAGATTGCTGAACGCACCGTTATGAAAGAAGGTGTTGCGCGTCGCTACGTTGCGCAGCGTGGGGACCTTGAAGGCGCCGCACAGGTCCGTTCGGGCGGCAAGATCGGTCCGATCCGGGCCGCACAAACCCATATCGAAATAGCTCGTTGCCTGCGTGGCCGGAATGCGCGGGTTACGCGGCACGCCAAGATTGTCGTAGCTGAAGTCGGTGAACAGTGGTGCACTGCCATCGGCGCCCCGGGCGCTCGAGTGGCAGGCCGCGCAATTGCCTTTTGCCGGATTGTTGAACAAAGCCAGGCCGCGCAGTTCGGCGTCCGTCAGCGGGACTTTGCCGGCCAGGAACAGGTCGTATTTCGAGTCGAAAGGATGAAAGCGCGGGTCTTCGTTCTCGAATTGCTGCAGCGCGAACTCGGCGCGGCTGAATGCCTGGTCGACGTTATCGAATATGTTTTCGCCGAATACGGCCTTGAATTGCGCAGCGTACGGCGCGCGCTGCAAGCGCGCGACGACGTCAGCCTTGCTGGCGTTGGCCATCTCGTGCGCGGCCAGGAAGGGACGCTCGGCCTGTTCGTGCAATGTGCCTGCGCGGCCGTCACGATCGAAGCCGCCGACCGGCGTGCCGTCCGCCTCGAAGTGAAAGGCCGGTGTCTGCTGCATGTAGCGCAGCGAAGGCGACGCGCGAAATCCGGAAACGTCACCATTGGGACCGCCCAACTGCACGGAAAGACCGTTGCCTGGGCCATGCGCGTTGTCGGGGTTGTGGCAGCTCGCGCACGACTGACGGCCGGATGCCGATAGCGAAACGTCATTGTAGATCTGTCCTCCCAGGGCTGCGCTCTGGGTCAGCGAGCCCGCCGCCAGGGCCGATGACTGGGACGGCGCCGGGCTACCGTCCGTCCCGCCCCCGCAGGCCGTAATGGCGCCGGAAAGCACGATTGCCATGAACGACACTGCGCGCCGTGAAGAAAGTCCAAACATGTGGAGAAACAATCGAAATCTTAATGAGAATGATTCTAATTTACGATTAAGCTTATGGCAAGACGAAAATGTCGTCGAAAGGCAACAATTAATCCTAGTTGTACGGGCCACGGGCACACAAATCCCCCATCTTCGTCGCCACTTGAAAGCACTTCAGTGGCGCCTGCAAAACCCCATCAGATACCCGTCGAACGGTATGGGCCCGACATGATGTTTGCAGCCGAGTTTGCCACGATCTGTTGGGTTCCGACCGGTATGTCCGCCGCCACGTGGCGAGGGAACGCACGCAGGATCAAGGTATGTCAGTTCTAAAGGTAAACAGAATCCCGGTCAGAACAGCCCGGTCACTAATACGTGAACGACCGCGTTCGGGATGGCGGTGTACTGGAAGACGAACCTCGATAAGGGACCAGAGCTCGTCGGACACGAGTGCTTTGGGCATGGCATCAGTCCGGCGAAGAATACACTCGCCAGGTTCATCGCCCTCTGAACCTTCCCGATCTAACTTCGTTCAGTCAGACACACCCTAGCGCATCGCCAGCGGCCGGCGCCGGTGCGGCACCGGAAAACCGGCGTCGAGCTGGGCCAGGTCCTGCGGGCTCAGCACCAGATCGAGCGCGGCGCGGTTCTCGCGCACGTGCCGCGGCTGCACCGCCTTCGGAATCACGACCACGCCATCCTGCCGCAGCAGCCAGGCCAGCGCCACCTGCGCCGGCGTCACCCCGTGGCGGCGCGCGACCGCAGCCAGCTGCGGATTGCCCAGCAAGCCATTTTGCTCGCCCGGATTCGACTCCAGCGGCGAATACGCCATGACCGGGATGTGGCGTTCGCGGCACCACGGCAGCAGGTCCCATTCGATGCCGCGCTGGGACAGGTTGAACAGCACCTGGTCGGTCGCGACCAGTTCGCCGCCCGGCAACGCGACGGCTTCCAGCATGTCGTCAAGATCGAAATTGCTGACCCCGAAATCGCGGATCTTGCCCTGCTCGCGCAGGCGCACGAAGGCTTCCAGCGTTTCCGCCAGCGGCAGCGTGCCGCGCCAGTGCAGCAAATACAGGTCGATGCAGTCCGTGCCGAGGCGCCGCAGGCTGCGCTCGCAGGCCGCCTGCACGCCCTTGCGGTCGGCGTTATGGGGATACACTTTGCTGACCAGGAACACGTCGTCGCGGCGGCCGGCGATCGCCTCGCCCACCACTTCCTCGGCGCCGCCCTCGCCGTACATCTCGGCCGTATCGATCAGCGTCACGCCCAGGTCGATTCCCAGGCGCAGCGCGGCCACCTCGTCGCGGCGCGCGGACGGGTCCTCGCCCATGTTCCAAGTGCCCTGGCCGAGTACGGGGATTCGATTACCCGACGGTAAAAGCAAAGCGTTCATGGCCTCTCCTTTCGCGTAAAGTCCGACGATAACCCAGGCGCGGCGCTTGTGCGCGCTCAAGAGCGAGATTGAGGCAGACGGGCTTGCGCAAAAATCGGGGGCGCACACTTGGCCGGTTAGCTGCTCCATGCCTCGCGACCATGACACTGACACGCCTCGTTTCCCTATTACCCGCCCTCGTCCTGGCCGTCCTCGTGGCCGGCTGCAGCGTCAAGGACGAGCACACGGTGGCGGTCACGCCCCAGGTCGTGCCGACCGAACTGACCGTGGCGCCGGACGGCCTGGACAGCAATCCCGGCACGCCCGCCGCGCCGCTGCGCTCGCTGGCGCGGGCGGCCCAGCTGGTCATGCCGGGCACCACGGTCAACGTGCTGCCCGGCACCTACCAGGGCGGATTTCGCACCACCGTCAACGGCCTGGCCAACGCGCGCATCGTGTTCCGTGCAAGCGAGCGCTGGCAGGCACGGCTGGTACCTCCGCCGCTGTCGCGCAGCGCCGTCGCCTGGGACAACCGCGCCAGCTACGTCGACATCCAGGGTTTCGACATCGACGGCAGCGCCCACATTGCCGGGCAGGCCTGGAATACCGGCATCGACAGCGGCGGCGCCTACAACCGCATCGCGTTCAACCAGGTGCAGCACATCGCCACCGCGCTGCCCTGCGGCGCCAAGGGCGGTACGGGAATCGGCGTCGGCGTCGACGGCGATGGCCAGGGCAAGGGCCTGGTCATGGTGTCGATGGTGGTGGGCAATAGCGTGCACGACGTCGGCGCGGCCGCTTGCCCCTACGTGCAGGGAATCCGCATGAACACGCCGGGCACGGTGCGCAATAACATCGTCTACCGCGTCGCCGGGGCCGGCATCCAGCTGTGGCACGACGCCCGCAAGGTTATCGTGGTCAACAACACGGTCGCGGCCTCGACTACCGGCATCCTGGCCGGCAGCGGCGACCACAACCACGTGATCAACAACATCGTGTTCGACAACCGCTACGGCGTCACCGAACAAGGTGCGAGCGGCAAGCACAACAGCTACCGCCGCAACCTGGTGTTCGGCAACCGGGAAACGGACTGGCGGCTGGCCGAGGGCATGCGCCATTCCGGCACCGTCGCCGCGGCGCCCGGCTTTATCGCCTACTCCCGCACCGGCACCCCGGATTTCCGCCTGGCGGCGGGCTCGGCGGCAATCGGCAAGGGCCTCGAGCATGGCGCAGACGGGCCCGACTTCTACGGCAAGTCACGCGGCCAGCGCGATGCGGTCGACCTCGGCGCCTGCCAGCACTAGGCTAGAGAATTTCCTTGAGCAGCTCGGCCGGCCGGCACAGGCGCACGCCCTTCGGCGTGATCACGAAGGGCCGGTTGATCAGGACCGGGTGGGCCACCATGGCGTCGAGCAAGGCCTCGTCGCTGAGGTCCGGCGCATCCAGGCCGAGTTCGCCGTACACGGCTTCCTTGCTGCGCACGGCATCGCGCACGCTCAGGCCGGCGCTCGCGATCATTTCCCTCAGCTGCGCGCGCGCGGGCGGATTGGCCAGGTAATCGATCACTTCCGGCTCGTGGCCGGCATCGCGGATCAGGCCGAGCGTGGTGCGGGAGGTACCGCAGCGTGAATTGTGAAAAATCTTGATGTCCATCGTTAAATCCCTTGTCGAACCATGCATGAGTCTTGTTGCTCAGGCAAGGCATGATACCGGCGGCGCTACAACGCTTCCAGCTTTTTCGCTTGTCCCGGGTTTTTTCCCGCTATAGAATCCCCGCTTTAATTTCCGCGGCGCAATGGCAGAAGCCCGGTTGAAAGAGACACGATGGAAGAACACCTGATGCGCCCGCCGGCGCTGCCGACCTGGGGCCAGCGCACCGCACTGCGCCTGCTGAACATGATCGGCTGGAAACTGTACTTCCAGCCCCTACCCGGCCCGCACGGCATCGCGGTGGTCTATCCGCACACCTCGAACAAGGACTTTTTCGTCGGCCTGCTGGCCAAGTGGGCGGTCGGCCTGCAGTTCCGCTGGCTGGCCAAGGATTCGCTGTTCCGCGGGCCGATGGGCGTCGTCATGCGCTACTGGGGCGGGGTGGCGGTCGACCGCAGCGCGCCCCAGGGCGCGATCCGGCGCCTGGCCGAGAACATGCTGGCATCGAAGTGGTTCTGGCTGGCGATCACGCCGGAAGGCACGCGCGGCTACCGCCCTTGCTGGAAGAGCGGCTTCTACCGCATCGCGCTGGCGGCCCGGGTGCCGGTGTTGCTGGTGTCGCTCGACTACGGCAAGAAGGTCGTCGACGTTACCAAGAGCATCATGCTGACCGGCGACGAGGCCGCCGACATGGCGGCCATTGCCAGGGCGTATGAAGGCGTGCAGGCGATGTATCCGCAGGATGCGGCGCCGATCCGCCTGGCCGAGCCGGGCTCGGAAGAGGCCCGCAGGCAGGCCTGAGCCGGCAGGCCGGCTTCAGCGCAGCCGGCGGCGCGTGTGGCGGGCGGCGGCGACGGCCCGCACCCGGTCCAGTCCCCGCTTCCAGAGCACCAGCTCGAAGACCATGGCCGAGATCAGGGTGGCCCACGCCAGGCCGATGTCGATGCCGGAATGCATACTGATGGCGACCAGCAGGGCCGCGGACGCCAACAAGACCAGAGTGGTTCGACTTGCCATGCTTCCCTCCGAAATGGATTCAACTGCTCCATACTGCCACAAGCAGCTCAGACTGACCAGGATTCATCCCCGGTGGACAAGGTATTCCAGGCATTCGCCGTGCTCAGGAACACCTGGCCGCTGAGGCGCTCCAGCAGGCTCGACTGCTTCAGCCTGTCCAATACCGGTCCCTTCACCTCGGCCAGGTGCAGGCGCACGCCGCGCCGGACCAGCTCCCCATTAAGCTCCAGCAGGCCGAACAGGGCCGAGGTATCGATCGCATTCACGGCCGACAGCACCAGCACCAGCTCGCGCGTGCCGGGATGCAGGTCCAGCTCTTCCTCGACGTGGGCGGTGACGGCTTCGACGTTGCCGAAGAACAGGCCGGCATCCACGCGCAGCAGCAGCACGCCGCTGCGGGTCTCGGCATCGTAGCGTTCGATATTCCGGAAATGCTCGGTGCCGGGAATGCGGCCCAGCACCGCGATGTGCGGCCGGCTCTCGCGCCAGATCGTCGCGCCCAGCGACAGCAGCAGCCCGAGCATGACCCCTGCCTCGACCCCGAGCAGCAGCACGCCGCCGGCGGTGGCCAGCAGCGCCAGCGCGTCGGCGCGGTCGTAGCGCCAGGCGGTGCGCAGGGTCGTGGCCTCCAGCATGCCGAGCACCGCGACGATGATGGTGGCGGACAGCACCGGCAGCGGCAGCAGCGCCAGCCAGCCGGTCGGCAGCACCAGGGCCGCGCCCAGCAGCAGCGCCGCGATGACGCCGGACAACTGGGTGTTGGAGCCGGCGGCGAAGTTCACGGCCGAGCGCGACAGGCTGCCGGTGACCGGGAAGCCACCACTCAGGAAGCTGCCGACGTTGGCCGCGCCCAGTCCCACCAGCTCGGCGTTCGTCAGCAGCTTCTCGCCCTTGCGCGCAGCCAGCGCCTGGGCGCCGGACATCGAGATCAGGAAGCACATGAAACCGATCAGGAGGGCCGGCTTGGCCAACTCCTGCCAGTGCGCGTTGGACACCCCAAGGTGCAAGCCCGGCAGGCCGGCCGGCACCTGGCCGATCACGCGCACGCCCATCCGCTCCAGGCCGAGCGCGCCGACCACGGCGATCGAGCCGGCCACCAGCAGCATCGGCGCCAGGCGCGCACCGACGTCGGCGGCGGTCGGCGGCAGGCCGCAGCGCTGCAGCAGGCGGGCGCCGTAGCGGCGCGCCAGCACCAGCAGCGCCAGCGCGCCCAAGCCGAGCGCGGCGCTCGGTCCGTGCCAGTGCGGCGGCCGCGCGCCCAGCAGGGTGCCGAGCTGGTCGAACGCGATCAGGACCGAGGAGCCGATGGTGAAGCCGTTCATCACCGGGCGCGAGAAGAAATTGGCGAGGAAGCCCACCCGCAGCAGGCCGCAGGCCAGCAGCACCAGCCCGGACAGCAGGGCCAGCTGGGCCGCCAGCACGCCGTACAGCGCGCTGCCGGGAGCGGCCAGCGGCGCCAGGACCGACGCGGTCATCAGCGAGATGATCGCCATCGGCCCCACCGACTGGGTGCTGCTGGTGCCGAACAGTGCGTACAGCAGCGGCGGCACGATGCTGGCGTAGATGCCGGCTACCGGCGGCAGGCCGGCCACCAGCGCATACGCCATGCCCTGCGGGATCATCATCATGGCCACCACCACGCCCGCCCCCATATCGCCCGCCAGCCACGCGCGGCGATAGCCCTTCAACCAAACAAGCATGAATCCCTTTCTTCTACTGCATCGCCAGTTCGACGCAGTTGCGCCCTGCCCGCTTGGCGCGCGCCATCGCGGCGTCGACCCGCTGGGTCAGCGAATCCGCGCTCTCCTGCTCGCCCAGCTGGGCCACGCCCAGGCTGACGGTGACGTGGTCGCAGCCCGGGATGGCGGCCTGTTCGACCGCATGGCGGATCTTCTCGGCCATCTTGAGGCCGTCGATCGCGCTGGTATGCGGCGCGATCACGTGGAATTCCTCGCCGCCCGAACGCACCAGCACGTCGCTCGAGCGCAGCAGCCCGCGCACGCAGTCGGCCACGGTGCGCAGCGCGACGTCGCCGACCGGATGGCCGAAGCTGTCGTTGATGGCCTTGAAGCGGTCGATGTCGAAGGACAGCAGGGCCAGCGGGGTGCGGTAGCGGCGCGCGCGCCGGACTTCACGCTCGAGCAGCTCCTCGCCGTGGCGGCGGTTCGCCACGCCGGTCAGGGCGTCGGTGGTCGATACATAGGTCAGGCGCGCCAGCAGCTGTTCGGTTTCGAGGTCCATGTCGATCAGGCGCAGGCCCAGCGCGGCCAGGCCGGCGCAATCGCGCAGCGTCGCGAACACTTCCGGCGCCAGCGGGCCGGCATCATCCAGCAGCAGCGACAGCGCGCCGCGCGGGGCACCAGGGCCGTCGGCCGGGACCGGGATGCCGAGCGCCTGCGCCACGCCGTGCGCGCGCAAAGCATCGGCAAGGGCCGGCTCGCCGGCCTGTTCGGGCGTGTCGAGCAGCGCCGGCTCGCCGGTGGCGGCCGCCAGCAGGCCGGGGAAGGCATGGCGCAGCGGCACCTGCAGCAGCCGTTCGCTACGCTGCAGGAGCGTGCCCAGGCGCAGGCCGGCGGCCGGCCCCCGCCCCTGTTCGGCGTCGAGCTGCAGGTCGCCGTCCGCCTTCAGCCGGAACATGGCGGCATGCAGCACGCCGGGCCATTCCACCAAGGCCTGGCACAGGCGCTCGGCCAGGGTCGGCTCCTCGTCGCGTTCGTCGAGCGCCGCCTGGACCCGCGCGCGCAGCGCCAGCAGCGCGCGCAGGGAGTCCACATCGGCGGCCGGGGCCCAGCTGGACGACGATTCCAGGCAGCGGCGCACGCTGGCTTGCAGGCGCTCCGGCTCGATCGGGGTGATCGCGTAGGCGGCCGGGCCGAAGGCGTTCAGCAGCGGCAGCCAGCGCGCGTTGGCGAAGGGGCACAGCAGCAGCGTCGGGGCGCCGGCGCGGCGCGCCAGCAGCGCGCCGAGGGCGTCGAGGTCGATGCCTGGCTCGAAGCGTTCGAGGTCGATGACCAGCAGGCCGGGGGCCGCCTCGGCCATGAGAGCGGCAGCCGTGTCGGCACTGTCCGCCAGCTGCAGGCGCCCGAACAGCGGGCCGCACGCCTCGACGAAGCCGGCGCGCCGCTGCGCCATCGGGCTGAGGTAGATTCCTTGCTGCGACATCCTGTGCTCCCAAGACAGTGTTACGGGGTCAAGTTTGCCACAAAGCACCTAGCGCGCATAGCAAATGCGGCGCTGTGTGTGGAAGCGCACGGTAGCGAAGCCCGGCCGGCGGGAATACTGCCGGATCGAGTCCCACCGAATGCACAAGGAGATCGGCATGGCAAACCAGGACGATGTAGCGAACAAGCAGAAGGCGATCCAGAACCGCCAGGACCAGCACGACGGCAGCATGCAGAAGGGCGATCAGGGCAGCGGCGGCGACAGCGCCGCGCAGACCGGCATCCGGCAGCCGTCCGGCGACTTCCCGTCGCAGCACCTGGCCAAGCCCGGCCTCGAAGCCCAGATGGAACTGAAACCGAAGTTCATGGCCGAGCAATACAAGGGCAGCGGCAAGCTGGCCGGCCAGGTGGCGATCGTCACCGGCGGCGATTCCGGCATCGGCCGCGCGGTCGCGATCCTGTTCGCGCGCGAAGGCGCCGATGTCGCCATCCTCTACCTGAACGAGCACGAGGATGCCGCCGAGACCCAGCGCTACATCGAGGCCGAGGGCCAGCAGTGCGTGACCGTGGCCGGCGACGTCAAGGACATGGAATTCTGCCAGCAGGCGGTCGACCAGATCGTCGCCAAGTTCGGCCGCCTGGACGTGTTGGTCAACAACGCCGCCTTCCAGGAGCACGCCGAATCGCTGCTCGACCTGACCGAAGACCGCTTCGACGAGACCATGCGCACGAACATCTACGGCTACTTCCACATGGCCAAGGCCTGCCTGCCCTACATGAAGCGCGGCGCCGCGATCGTGAACACCGGTTCGGTGACGGGCCTGAAAGGCTCGAAGAAACTGCTCGACTACTCGACCACCAAGGGTGCGATCCACGCCTTCACGATGTCGCTGGCCGCCAACCTGCTCGACAAGGGCATCCGCGTGAACTGCGTGGCCCCGGGCCCGGTGTGGACGCCGCTGAACCCGGCCGACCAGTCGCCGGAAGACATCGCCAAGTTCGGCCAGGCCACCACCTTCGGCCGCCCGGCCCAGCCGGAAGAGCTGTCGCCGGCCTATGTGTACCTGGCGTCGAGCGTGTGCTCGGGTTATGTGACGGGCGTGGTCCTGCCGATCACGGGATCGGTCGGGGAATAATCTAAGGAGGAGTCAGCCATGGCACGCAGCATGTGGAAGGGGGCGATCAGTTTCGGACTGGTACACATCCCCGTCGAGTTATACCCGGCAACCAGCGACAATTCGCTCGACCTGCACATGCTCGACCGGCGCGACTTCTCGCCGATCGGCTTCAAGCGCTACAACAAGAACACCGGCAAGGAAGTCTCCTGGGACGATATCATCAAGGGCTACGAATACGCCACCGATGAATACGTGGTGCTGTCGGACGAAGACCTGCGCCGCGCCAACCCGGAAGCCACCCAGACGATCGACATCCTGGCCTTCGTCGACGCCGAACAGGTGCCGCTGATCTACTATGAGCAGCCCTACTACCTTGCGCCCGGCAAGGGCGGCGACAAGGTCTACGCACTGCTGCGCGAGACCCTGCGCGAAGTCGGCAAGATCGGCATCGCCAACGTCGTCATCCGCGTCAAGCAGCACCTGGCGGCGCTGGTGTGCGTGGGCGACACCATCGTCCTGAATACCCTGCGCTATCCGGACGAGATCCGGCCCACGGACGAACTGAAGATCCCCGACGGGGACTCCCGGGCGGCCCAGATCTCGGAAAAGGAACTGCAGATGGCCAAGGCCCTCGTCGAAGGCATGAGCGAGAAGTGGAAGCCGCAGCAGTACCACGACACCTACCGCGAGGACGTGATGGCGATGGTGAAGAAGAAGATCGCTGCGAACCAGACCAAGACCATCACCATGCCGGAGCCGGAGGAAGACAAGCCGAAGAAATCCAATGTCATCGACCTGGTCTCGCTGCTGCAGGCCAGCCTGGGCAAGAAGCCGGCGCATGCGGATGGCGACGACGACGATGACGACGATCCGCCGCCGCGCAAGTCGCGCAAGCCGTCCAGCGACGAGGACGAGGACACGTCGGACACGCCGCCGCCGCGCGCGCGCAAGACGACCTCGAACAGCCCCGTGCATGCGCGCGCCACGGCGGCCAAGAAGCCGGCTGCGAAAAAGGCAGCGGCGAAGCCGGCGGCAAAGAAAGCCGTCGCCAAATCGGCCAGCACGGCCACCGCCGCGAAGGCGCCGGCGCGGCGCAGGAAGGCGGCCTGAGTGGATTGGGATACGCTGATCGACCTGCTGCAATGGCCCGCCATGGCGGTCACCCTGGGCGCCGCCTTCCTGGTCGGCGCCCGCCACGCGCGGCGCCGGATTGTCGGCTTTTACACCTTCATCGTGTCGAACCTGCTGTGGATCGTCTGGGGCGTGCATGACGGGGCCTGGGCGCTCATCGCGCTCCAGGCCGGCCTGCTGGCGATGAACCTGCGGGGGATCGTGCGCAATCACAAGGAAGCCGAGGCGGAGACGCAGCAGGAGACCAAGGCCGAGCCGGCCCGCAGCTCCTGAACGTCGTTCCCACGTGCCCTCGGCTTGCAAACGTCGTTCCCGCGAAGGCGGGAACCCAAGCGTTCGTCCGGAGCCAGCGCAAGCACCGAACTTGGGCCCCCGCCTGCGCGGGGGCGACGGGCTTTATTTCGGCTTGAACCCGAGCGCCTTCATCGCCTTGGTCAAGGTGGTCGCACTGTCCTCGTAATCCTCCCACGGCGTATTCCCCACCGCCAGACGCTCGCCCACCGTGCGCACCGTCCAGTGCGCCCCCGAGCTCAGCTCCGCCAGCTCTTCCCAGCGTACCGGCACCGAGATGCCGAGCCCCGGCCGCACGCGCGCCGACCAGGCCGAGACCGTGGTCGCGCCGCGACCGTTGCGCAGGTAGTCGATGAAGATGCGGCCGACCCGGTTCTTGGCGCCGCTCTTGTCCGAGAAGCGGTCCGGCAGGGTCTTGGCCAGGTGGGTCACGATCGCATGCGAGAAGTCTTTCACCGTGTCCCAGTCGAGCTTGGGCTTGAGCGGCACCACCACGTGCAGTCCCTTGCCGCCGCTGGTCTTCAGGAATGGGTTCAGGCCCAGCTCCTGCAGGAAGGCGCGCGTCACCTGGGCCGCCTCCTGCACCATCGGCCAATCGATGCCTTCGCCCGGGTCGAGGTCGAACACGAAGCGGTCCGGGGTCTCGTAGCGTTCCTCGACCGCGTTCTGGCTGTGGATCTCGACCACGTTCCACTGGGCGCAGGACAGGATGCCCTCGACGGTGTCGATGCGGGTCATGCGCGGGTGGTCCGGATCGAGGGCCTGGTCGAGCAGGCCCACGCCCGGCATCTTGCGCGGATCGACCACATGCTTCTGGAAGAACAGCTCGCCGCCCACGCCCTCGGGCGCGCGCACCAGCGATACCGGGCGGCCCTTCAGGTGTTCCATCATCAGCTCGCCAACCAGCGCGTAGTACTCGACCAGTTCGAGCTTGGTGACGCCGCTCTGCTTGTCCATCACGCGCTCGCCGTGCGTGACCTTGAAAGTCGCCGGAAGCCCGCTGTCCTGCGTAGCCGCTTCGGCCGTCCCTGCTTCGGCCGTCCTCGCTTTGGCGCCGGCGCGCTTGCGCGGTGCCGGCTTGGCGTCCGCCGCCTGTTCGTCGCTGTTCACGGTTTCGGTCTCCTGAACGTGTTTGGCCTTTTCCCGCACCACGCTGGTGGCCGGCTTGTCCTTGCGCAGGCCCTGGAACACGGGGTGGCGGATCGAATCGGTCGCGGTCCACTCCGAGAAGCTGACCTCGGCCACCAGGATCGGCTTGACCCAGTGGTTGGTGCGGCCGGGGACGGCGCGCGGCGGGAACGGATTCTCGTCGCTGGCGATCGCTTCCAGCGTCTCGCGCATGTGGCGCAGCGACGCGCCGTTGAAGCCGCTGCCGCAATTGCCGGCATAACGCAGCACGCCCTTCTCGTCATAGTAGCCGAGCAGCAGCGAGCCGATGCCGGTGCGCGCGCCGTGTGGATCGGTATAGCCGCCGATCACGAATTCCTGGCGCATCCCGCATTTCAGCTTGATCCACTCCGGCGAGCGGCGCGTCACGTAGCGCGAGTCGCGCCGCTTGCCGATCACGCCTTCCAGGCCGATCTGGCAGGCCGCCACCACCAGCTGGCTGGGGTCGGTGCCGAATTCGCTCGAAAAGCGCACGGTGTCGGACGGCCTTGCCGCCAGCACCTCTTGCAGGAGTGGCCGGCGCTGGTCGAGCCGCACGTCGCGCAGGTCGTAGCCCTTCATATAGGGTGCGTCGAAGATGAAGTAGACGATCTGGGCGCGGTTGGAGCCGTCGAAGGCCAGCTGCAGCAGGTTGAAGTTCGGCTTGCCGTTCTCGTCGTGGACCACGATCTCGCCGTCGTACCAGCCGTCCGGCAGCTTCATGCGCTTGATCTCGTCGCGCAGCGGGCCGAGCTTGTCGGTCCAGTCGTTGCCGTTGCGGGTGATCAGGCGGATGTCCTTGCCCTTGTTGTCGACGCGGGTCAGCATCCGGTAGCCGTCGAACTTGATCTCGAAGATCCATTCCTCGGGGCGCTCGGGCGGGCCGTCGACCAGGGTCGCCAGCTCGGCGCTGAGCGTTTCGGGCAGCTCGGCCTTCACCGCGCCTGCGGGCATGGCGCCGCGTCTGGCGGTTTTTACCGGCGCCTTCGCGGCAGCGGCTTTGGCAGCGGGCTTCTTCGCCGGCTTGGCCTCCGCCTTCAAGGCAGCGAGCTTGGCCCGCGCCGCTTCCCGGTCCTCGGGCGCGCCCGGCATCGGCAAGTCCTTGACGCTGTCCGGCATCTCGTCGACCACCGAAAACTCGGACGCCGGCCGCATGTACTCGTCGTTTTCCTTGATCAGCAGCCAGGGCTCTTGCTTGTCGTCCTCATGACCCCGCAGGCGCACCAGCACCCAGCGTCCGTGCATCTTGTGGCCGTGGATCTCGAACTTGATCTCGCCCTTGGCATAGCCCTTGCGCGGGTCGCCGATCGGCTCCCAGGTGCCCTTGTCCCAGACGATGACCTCGCCCGCGCCGTACTGGTGCGGCGGGATCGTGCCTTCGAAGTCGGAATAGGAGATCGGATGGTCCTCGACGTGCACCGCCATGCGCCGGTCATGGCTGTCGAAGCTGGGGCCTTTCGGCACGGCCCAGCTCTTCATGGTGCCGTCGAGTTCGAGACGGAAATCGTAGTGCAGCCTGGTGGCCCAGTGCTTCTGGATCACGAAGGTCAGCGCGCCCTTGCTGGCTTCGCCTCCTTCCGCGGGTTCCGATGTGACGGAAAAATTCCGCTTGGCCTTGTATTCCTTGAGTGCGTCCGGCATGGCATCACCTGTACATCAGCAGCAATGCTGCCAATATACCGTGATGCCACGGGCGCGACTGTACGGCAGATAACGCTTAAATCCTGCCTGTTTTCAACTTACTTTCGCTCGGCGGCGCTCTGGTCGCGCGCCGCACGGAACTCGGACTCCCGGGACCAGTTCGGCCAGGCGTTCGAATCGGCCAGTTCGCGGCCGACCGCGTACAGGATGCCGAGATCGCGCGCCATGCCGTCGAAGGTCCATTCCGAATGCCATTCGTCGGACGGCTGGTGGTAGTTCTCCTTGACGTAGCGCTCGGCTTCCTTCTTGCCGGCGGCGACGCCGCCCTGCTCCCAGTGCTCGCCCGAACCGAAGGAGATCGCCGGCACGCCGCGCTTGGCGAACGGGAAGTGGTCGGAACGGAAGAAGTGGCCGGCTTCCGGTTTCGGGTCCGGCGAGTAGCTCAGCTTGGCCAGCTTGGCCTTGCTCACCAGGCGGTCCAGCAGTTCCAGCTTGGCGCTGCCGGAAATCGTGAAATCCTTCGCCTTGCCGTGCGGATCGAGGGCGTCCATATTGATCACCCCGACCGTCTTCGCCAGCGGATACACCGGGTTCGCGGCATAGTATTCCGATCCCAGCAGGCCCTTCTCTTCGGCGGTCACGGCCAGGAACACCACGCTACGCTGCGGTGCCGGCGCGGCCGCGTACACGCGCGCCAGCTCCAGCAGGGCGGCGACGCCGGTCGCGTTGTCGACCGCGCCGTTGTAGATGCGGTCACCCTTGGCGTCCGGCAAGCCGATGCCGAGATGGTCCCAATGGGCGCTGTAGACCACGTACTGGTCCGGATGCTGGCTGCCCTCGCGCACCGCGATCACGTTCTTCGAGGTGATCACCTGGGCGTCGACGGCATAGCGGCCGGACATCGAGAGGCCGGTCAGCTCGACCGGCTTGAAGTTGCGCGACTGGGCCGATTTCTTGAGCTTGTCGAAGTCCAGGCCAGCGCGCTTGAACAGGTCGACCGCCAGGTCGCGCTGGATCCAGGCCTCGACCGGCGCGTGGGCCTCGAGCGGGTTCTTGCGCACCACGTCGTACATCACGTTGGTGTTGGAGTTCTTGACGGTCGCCCAGCCGTAGGATGCCGGGGCGGTCTCGTGCACGATCAGGGTGCCGAGCGCGCCGCGGCGGGCCAGCTCCTCGAATTTATAGGTCCAGCGGCCGTAATAGGTCATGGCCTTGCCGCCGAACTCGCCCTTGCCCGTCTCGAAGTCCGGGTCGTTGATCAGGACCACGGCCAGCTTGCCCTTCAGGTCCTGGCTCTTGAAGTCGTCCCACTTGCGCTCCGGCGCGGTCACGCCATAGCCGACGAAGACCAGCGGCGCATCCTTGAATTCGACGCTTTTCGCGCCCGTCATCGCGGCGCGCACGGCGATCTGCTCGCCCTGGGTGAGGGTTTCTTCCTTGCCGCCGCCCTTGATACTGAGCTCGACCGGACCCTTGATCTCGAAACGGCCCAGCGGCACGTCCTGGGTCCAGCCGCGCTTGCCGTCGACCAGGTCGCCGCCCGGCTTGAGGCCGGCCGCTTCGAACTGGTTGACCAGATAGGCGACGGTCTTGGTCTCGCCCGGCGTGTTCGGGCCGCGGCCTTCGAACTCGTCGGACGCGAGCACCTTGACGTCCTGCGACAGGTGGGAGGGTTCGATCTGCACGGCCTGCGATGCGGGCACGGCGGGTTTCAGGGCCGGGGCGGCATTGGCGGCGGCGGCCAGGGCGGCCAGCACGGCCGCGGAAAGGATGGTGGTGGTGTTCTTCACGGTCTCGTTTGATTTTGTTGGTGAACGGAAATGCTGATCGAGTATCCTTGGAATAATTTCCAATGTCAAACAGGCATCAATCGTGCGCATCGCATATAGTTGCGTTTCCGTCAGTATCGTTCAGAGAGGTCTTGTGAAAACGTCCATCGCGCCCGCCCCTTCCCTCTTCCTCGCCGCCTTGCTGGCACTGGCCCTGCCCTCCGCGCAAGCGCAGACCGCGCCGGCGCCATCGCCCGCAGCCGCGGCGCCGGATCCGGTCGCCGCCCTGGTCGGCCAGCTCGACCTGGGGCGCTACAAGGACACCATCCGCGGCTTGGCCCGCTTCGGCGACCGCCGCCAGGGCACGGAACGCAACCGCAAGGCGATCGACTGGATCGAAGCCCAGCTGAAATCCTACGGCTGCGCCACCGAACGGATCCGCTACGAATTCACGCCGCCGGCGCCACGCGCGCCCGGCACCCCGCGCCCGACCGGTACGGGCGGCGGCCGCGGCGGCCCGTCCGGCCAGGGCGGCAGCACCCTGTTCGGCACGCGCGCGCCGACCAGCGTCAACGAAAACCCGCTGGCCCAGCCCGATGAGCGCCTGCGCGCGTTGAATGCCGAGCAGCCCGATCCGAAAGGCGGGCCGCGCGAAGAGGTCTACTGCACCAAGGTGGGCAGCAGCCGCCCCGACGAGATGTACATCGTGGCCGCCCACATGGACGGCATGGGCTACGGCGAGGCCGCCAATGACGACGCCTCCGGCACGGCGCTGGTGCTGGAGCTGGCGCGCATCTTGAACGCGCCCGGCGTCACGACCGAGCGCAGCATCCGCTTCGCGCTGTGGAACAACGAGGAGACCGGCCTGAATGGCGCCTCGGCCTATGTCGCCCAGCGCAAGGATCTGCAGGGAATCGAGTCGCCGAAAGGCTCGGGGCGCTATCCGGAACCGCGCTGGCTGGGCATGGTCCAGCACGACATGATGATGTTCGACCACGGCATGCCGGTGGCGCATAGGGACTCCAGCGGCAACACGGTGACGGCGCCGCCGCCCGAACAGCGCCGCGAAGCCGACGTCAACATCGAGTTCCAGGCGAATTCGCGCCAGGCCGAGGGCTCCCAGAAGCTGGCCTGGGCCTTCCGCGCGGCCAACGACAAGTACGCCTCCGACTACCCGGCCTCGGTCGGACCGCACATGACGAACACCGACTCGACCCCGTTCATGGACCTGGTGCCCGCGATTTCGCTGCGCGAGAACGAGCGCGGCCAGCAGATCGGCGCCGGCTGGGACCCGCACTGGCACCAGCCGAGCGACCTGGTCTCGAGCTTCAGCGACAAGGATTACCTGCTGGGCCTGAACGCCGCTCAGACCACGCTGGCGGCGATCGCGAAGCTGGCCGGCGCGAGGTTGCAGCAGTGAAAGGTATTTGTAAATAAATGTAAAGAGGCGTCAACTGGCCGGCTGGCGGCCGCGTTGAGGGGTCAGCAGCACCCGGGAATGTCCCAACACCTCTACGACAACACTGAAGGAAACATCGCCATGAGCAAAATCGTCGCTACCCTGATCGCCGGTCTGTTCGCCACCTCGGCATTCGCCGCCCAGTCGACCGCCACGTCGCCGACCACGACGACGACCCACGCCGCCAAAGCCGATGTCAAAGCCGACAAGGATGTTACCAAGGCCGAAGCCAAGGAAGCCAAGACCGCCGCCAAGGCCGATGCCAAGGTAGAGAAGAAAGCAGCCGAAGCCAACTCGGACGTCGCCGTCGCCAAGGCCGACGCCGCCAAGACCAAGGCAAAAGCACACAAGAAGGCCGCAAAGGCCAAAGCGGACGCAGCCGCCGACAAGGCCGCCGCTCACGCAGACCAGAAGGCCGACACGGCAGCAGCACACTAAGCCCAGCGGCTCAAGCCCCATCACCTCAGGAAGACAGGGTGCATCATGCCCCTGTCTTTTTTTATATGGTGGGCAGTCGATAAACCTGCTGCGCGTTGCATTTTCGTCCTGCGCTGCTCGCCGTACCGTAAGTACGGCTGCGCTTCTCGGACGAAACTGCGGCCGCTCGCGACGGTTTCTCGATCCGCCGATACAATAGTGGTCTGCTTTTTTCTTGGACCGCTATGAAAATTGTCTTCCTCGACCGCGACAGCCTGATCGCCGACATCCGCCCACCCGCCTTCGAGCACGCCTGGCAGGATTATCCGGCCACCGCGCCGCACGAAGTGGTCGAGCGCCTGCGCGGCGCCACGATCGCTATCACCAACAAGGTGCCGCTGCGGGCGGCCGAGATCGCCCAGCTGCCGGACCTGAAGCTGGTGGCGGTGGCCGCGACCGGCACCGACAACGTCGACCTCGCCGCCTGCCGTGAGCGCGGCATCGCGGTCTGCAATATCCGGAATTACTCGGTGGTGTCGGTGCCCGAGCACTGCTTTGCCCTGATGCTGGCCGTGCGCCGCAACCTGATGGCCTATGCGGCCGACGTCGCCGCCGGGCGCTGGGAGCAGTCGACCCGCTTCTGCCTGCTCGACCACCCGATCGCCGACCTGGCCGGCAGCCGCCTCGGCATCCTCGGCTACGGCGCGCTGGGCCGGCGCGTGGCGCAGATCGGGCGCGCGTTCGGCATGGAGATCGCGGTCGCTTCGCGCTCGCCGGTGGCCGATACGGACGTCGTGCAACTGCCCCTGCCCGAGCTGCTGGCGACGTCCGACGTGATCAGCCTGCACCTGCCGCTGACCGAGCAGACCCGCCACATGATCGGCGCGGCCGAGCTGGCATCGATGAAGAAAAGCGCCATCCTGATCAACACCGCGCGCGGCGGCCTGGTCGACGAGGCCGCGCTGGCCGAGGCGCTCCGCAAGGACGTGATCGCCGGCGCCGGCTTCGACGTGCTGAGCAAGGAGCCGCCGGTGCCCGAGAATCCGCTGTTGACATTGAACCTGCCGAACTTCGTGCTGACGCCGCACGTGGCCTGGGCCAGCGGCGGCGCGATGCAGACCCTCGCCAACATGCTGGTCGAGAACATCGACGCCTGGGAAGCCGGCACCCCGAAGAACCTCGTATGACGCAATGACAGATTCCACCGCCATCACAGCATCAAGCATCGTCCAGCTGGTCGACACTTTCTACGGCCGGGTGCGCGAAGATGCCGTGCTGGGCCCCGTATTCGAAGCCCGCCTGGCCGGCCACTGGGACGAGCACATGCCGCGGATGTACGCCTTCTGGACCAAGGTGCTGCTCGATACCGGCGAATTCCAGGGCAATGTGTTCGGCAAGCACATGGCCTTGAGCGGCATCGGGAAGGAGCACTTCGTTCGCTGGCTTACCTTGTTCAAGATGACCGCGATCGAGGTGTTCGGCCCGGAAGGCGCCGATCCGGCGATCCTGGTCGCGAACCGCATCGCCAGCAGTTTGCAGCTGGGCTTCTTCGGCGACATCCAGGTCCAGGTCTGAACGCTCCGCTCAGTCGAGCCGGGCGATCCGCAGCAGGTTGGTGTTCCCGGAGGCGCCGAAAGGCATGCCGGCGGCGATGACGATGGTCTGGCCCTCGCGCGCCAGGCCCTCGCGGCGGGCGGTGGCGCAGGCGAAGCCGGTCATCTCGGAGACGTCGGCGACATCGTGGGTCAGCACCGCGTGCACGCCCCACACCAGCGCCAGCGCGCGGGCGGTGGCGAGCTTCGGCGTCATGCCGATGATGGGCGCCTGCGGCCGTTCGCGCGCCAGCCGCAGGGCCGAGTGGCCGGAACTGGTGTAGGCGACGGTGGACGCGACCTCCAGCACATCGGCGACATTGCGCATCGCCAGGCCGATCGCATCGGCGATCTCGGCGCGCGCCGGGCTCTGGCTGGCGGCCATGCTCTCGCGGTAAAACGGGTCGGACTCGGTCTGGACGATGATGTTGTTCATCATGGTGACCGCTTCGACCGGATAGCTGCCCGACGCCGACTCGGCCGACAGCATGACCGCATCCACGCCGTCGTAGATCGCGGTCGCGACGTCCGAGGCTTCGGCGCGGGTCGGCACCGGGGTCGTCACCATCGATTCGAGCATCTGGGTCGCGACGATGACGGGCTTGCCGAGGCTGCGGCAGACGCGCACGATGCGCTTCTGGATCGCCGGCACCTGCTCGGCCGGCATCTCGACGCCGAGGTCGCCGCGCGCCACCATGAGGGCGTCGGCTTCCTGGACGATGGCTTCGAGGTCGCGGATCGCCGCCGGCTTCTCCAGCTTGGCGACGATGCGGGCGCGGCCCTGGACGATCTCCTTGATCTCGCGGATGTCCTCGGCCCGCTGCACGAAGGACAGCGCGACCCAGTCGATTCCCAAACTTAAGCCGAACGCCAGGTCCTTGCGGTCCTTGTCGGTCAGCGCCGACAGCGGCAGCACCACGCCCGGGACGTTGACGCCCTTGCGGTCGGACAGCACGCCGCCGTTCACGACCGTCGTCTCCGCCGACTCCGCGTCGAATCGCTCGACCTTCAGCGCAATCCGGCCATCGTCGAGCAGCAGGGTGGTGCCCTGCTCCAGCGCCGCGAAAATCTCGGGATGCGGCAGCGCGACGCGCTTGCGGTCGCCCGGCTGGGCAGCGTTCAGGTCGAGCCGGAACGGGGCGCCGGCTTCCAGCACGACCTTGCCTTCGGCGAAGCTGCCGATCCGCAGTTTCGGTCCCTGCAGGTCGATCAGCACGCCCACCGGGCGGCCCAGCGACTGTTCGAGCGCGCGCAGCTTGTCGAGGCGCGCCTTGTGGTCTTCATGGCTGCCGTGGCTGAAATTCAGGCGGAACACGTCGGCGCCGGCGCGGAACAGGGCTTCGATGGTGGCGCCGTCGGTGCTGGCCGGTCCCAGGGTGGCGACGATTTTCGCCTTGCGACTACGATGCATGTGCTTTTCTCTCGAGGGGCGCGTCGATCAGGATCGCGCGGAAGTCGTTCACGTTGGTCAGCGTCGGGCCGGTCACGACCGCGTCGCCGAGCGCCTGGAAGAAGCCGTGGCCATCGTTCCGGTCCAGGCTTTGCATCGGCCGGATGCCCTTGTCGAAGGCCCGCTTCAGGGTATCGGGCGCAAAGTAAGCGCCGGCGATTTCCTCCTGCCCGTCGACGCCGTCGGTATCGCCGGCCAGGCCGTACACGCCGGGCTCGCCGCGCAGCGCAATCGCGGCGGCCAGCAGGAATTCGACATTCCGTCCGCCGCGGCCGTCGCCGCGCACCGTCACCGTGGTTTCGCCGCCCGACAGCAGGATGCAGGGCGCGGCGAAGGGTTGCCCGCGCCGGGCCACCTGCAGCGCCATGCCGGCCATGAGCTTGCCGACCTCGCGCGCTTCGCCTTCCAGGCTGTCGCCGAGGATGTGGACGGCGACGCCGGCCTCCCTGGCAACGCGGGCCGCCGCCTCCAGCGCCATCTGCGGGGTCGCCACGAAGCGCACTTCATGGCCGGCCAGGCGCGGGTCGCCCGGCTTGATGGACTCGCCGGCGCCGCTCTCCAGCACTTCGCGCACCTTGCCCGGCAGCGCAATGCCGTAGCGGCGCACGATGTCGAGGGCGTCCGCACAGGTGCTCGGGTCGGCCACCGTGGGGCCGGACGCGATGTCGAAGGGCTGGTCGCCCGGCACGTCCGAGATCAGCAGGGTCACGACCTGCGCCGGATGGCAGGCCGCGGCCAGGCGCCCGCCCTTGATGGCGGACAGGTGGCGCCGCACGCAGTTCATTTCGCCGATGCTGGCGCCGGAGGCGAGCAGCGCGCGGCTCACCAGCTGCTTGTCCTCCAGGGTGATACCGGCCAGCGGCAGCGGCAGCAGCGAGGAGCCGCCGCCGGAGATCAGGCACAGCACCGTGTCGTCGGCATGCAGGCCGCGCACCAGCTCGAGCATGCGCTCTGCGGCCCGTTCGCCGGCCGCGTCGGGCACCGGGTGCGCCGCCTCGACGATCTCGATGCGCTCGCACGGAACCGCATAGCCGTAGCGGGTGACGACCAGGCCTTCCAGCTTGCCCGGGTAGCTGCGTTCGACCGCCCGCGCCATCGCCGCCGATGCCTTCCCTGCCCCGATCACCAGCAGGCGGCCGCGCGGCGGCGCCGGCAGATGGGGCGGAATGCATTTGTCCGGCTGGGCCGCCGCGATGGCGGCCCGGAACATCGCTTCCAGCAGTTCCCTGTTTTTCATGTCTGCCCGTCCTCAGGCCGACACGTTCTGGGGCTTCGCCAGGCCGACCGGAAGGTCTTCGCGCATGCCGTCGCCGTGCGGCGCAACCAGGTCCTCGATCTCGACCTCTTCGCCGTTGAGGACGCGCTGCATGCGCGAACGGTCCACCGCGCCCACCCAGCGTGCGACGACCAGGGTGCCGACGCCGTTGCCGATGGTGTTGGTGATGGCGCGGGCCTCGGACATGAAGCGGTCGACGCCCAGCAGCAGCACCATGCCGGACACCGGGATCTTGCCCATCGACGCCAGGGTGGCGGCCAGGGTGATGAAGCCGGAACCGGTGACGCCGGCCGAGCCTTTCGAGGTGATCATCAGCACGCCCAGCACGATGAACTGGTCCATCAGCGACAGCGGGGTGTTGGTGGCCTGGGCGATGAAGATCGCGGCCATGGTGTAGTAGATGCACTGGCCGTCGGGATTGAAGGTGACGCCGGCCGGCACCACCAGGCCCACCACCGGCTTGGAGACACCCAGGTACTCCAACTTCTTCATCAGCTGCGGCACCACCGATTCGGACGAGCTGGTGCCGAGAACGGTGAAGATCTCCTCGCGGATGTAGCGCAGGAACTTCCAGATGCTGAAGCCGGAGATCCGGGCGATCGCGCCGAGCACGATGAACACGAAGGCCACGCAGGTCAGGTACATGGAACCCATCAGCTGGCCGAGCGACAGCAGCGAGCCGAGGCCGTATTTGCCGACGGTGAAGGCGATGGCGCCGAAGGCGGCCAGCGGTGCGATCCGCATCACCATGCCGAGCACCATGAACATGCCGGTGTTGAAGGCTTCGAGCATGTCGACCACCGGCTTGGCGTGGCGGCCCATGCGCGAGAGCGCGATGCCGAACATGGTGCCGAACACCAGGATCTGCAGGATATCGTTCTTCGCCAGCGCATCGATCGCGCTGGTCGGGACCATGTTCAGCAGGAAGTCGACGAAGCCGGTCGATTTCGCGGCCGCCGCCGTGTAGTTGCTGATACTCTTGGTATCAAGGTGGGCGGCATCGACGTTCATGCCGACGCCGGGCTGGACCACGTTCACGACGATCAGGCCGAGCAGCAGGGCGAAGGTCGACATGAGCTCGAAATAGATTAGGGCACGTGCCCCGACGCGCCCCAGTTCCTTCAGGCTTTCCATCTTGGCGATGCCGAGCACCACCATCGCAAAAATCACCGGCGCGAACACCATCTTGATCAGCCGGATGAACAGGTCGCCCAGCGGCTTCAGGTCGGTGCCGAGTTTGGGATACAGGTAGCCGAGCAGGCCTCCTGCGATGACACCGATCAGAACCTGGACGTACAGCCTTCCAAAGAAACTCCTGGACATGATGTCTGTCTCCTTTTATATGTTGTGTTTCGGGTCCCCCCGGCTCTTTGCGGCCGGTCGGGGACGGGCTGAGGTGCGAAGCGGCCGGATCAGGCGGCCGCGCGCTCCCGGCTGCCCTCGAGGATCTCGCACACGGTCCTGGTCACGTCCGCGGTGGTGGCCGTGCCGCCGAGGTCGCGGGTGTGCAGCGATGGCGTCGCGGTGACGCTTTCGATGGCCTGCATGAGCTGCTGCGCTGCCTCGTTTTCACCGAGGTGCTCGAGCAGCATGACCACCGACCAGAAGGTGCCGATCGGATTGGCCAGGCCCTTGCCCATGATGTCGAAGGCCGACCCGTGGATCGGCTCGAACATCGACGGATAGCGGCGCTCCGGGTCGATGTTGCCGGTCGGGGCGATGCCGAGACTCCCCGCCAGCGCCGCGGCCAGGTCGCTCAGGATGTCGGCGTGCAGGTTGGTGGCGACGATGGTGTCGAGCGTGGCCGGGCGGTTGACCATGCGCGCGGTGGCGGCGTCGACCAGCTCCTTGTCCCACTTCACGTCCGGGAAGTCCTTGGCCACCTGCACCGCGACCTCGTCCCACATCACCATCGCATGGCGCTGGGCGTTGCTCTTGGTGATGACGGTCAGCTGCTTGCGCGGACGCGACTGGGCCAGCCTGAAGGCGAAGCGCAGGATGCGCTCGACGCCGACGCGGGTCATCATGCTGACGTCGGTGGCGGCTTCGATCGGGTGGCCCTGGTGCACGCGGCCGCCCACGCCCGAATATTCGCCTTCCGAGTTTTCGCGCACGATGACCCAGTTCAGGTCTTCCGGCGCGCAGCGCTTCAGGGGGCCGTCGATGCCGGGCAGGATGCGGGTCGGCCGCACGTTGGCGTACTGGTCGAAGCCCTGGCAGATCTTCAGGCGCAGGCCCCACAGCGTGATGTGGTCGGCGATGTCGGGGTCGCCGGCCGAGCCGAACAGGATCGCGTCCTTGTTGCGCAAGGCGTCCAGGCCGTCTGCCGGCATCATGACGCCGTGCTGGCGGTAGTAGTCGCCGCCCCAGTCGAAGTCCTCGAAAGCGAACTTGAACTTGCTGCTGGTCGCGGCCAGCGCTTCCAGCACCTGGCGCCCTGCCGGCACCACTTCCTTGCCAATGCCGTCGCCGGGGATCGTCGCGATGTGATAGGTCTTCATATTCCTGTCTCCTGAGGTGGTCTGTATGGGTAAAACTGCATCCGTGGAGCCACTGTATGCGCTGGACGAAGGCAAATATCCTGGCTAGACTTAATCCGTCTTTAACTCAGAGTTAAGAATCGACATGAGCAGTGGCATTCAGCCGGCCGAACTCGGCTTCTTTGTCTCCTTGGGAAACTGCGGCAGCCTGAGCGGGGCGGCGCGCGAACTCGGGATCAGCACGGCGGCCGTCAGCAAGCGCCTGTCCCAGATCGAAGCGCGGCTGGGCGTACCGCTGGTGAACCGCACCACGCGCCGCATGAGCCTGACGCCGGATGGCGAAGTCCTGTTCGAGCACGCCCGGCGGATACTCGGCGAGATCGCCGACCTCGACCAGATCCTGAGCAGCTCGAAAGGCCAGCCGAAAGGCCTGTTGCGGGTGAACGCCACCCTGGGTTTCGGGCGCCTGCACATCGCGCCCGCGATCTCGCAATACGTCCTGAAATACCCGGATGTCGACGTGCAGCTGCAGTTGTCGGTGAATCCCCCGCCCCTGACCGAAGACCAGTTCGACGTCTGCATCCGCTTCGGCGAACCGGGCGACACGCGCGTGATCGCAAAGAAGCTGGCGGCCAACCGCCGCCTGCTGTGCGCTTCTCCCAGGTATCTGGCTGCGCGCGGCGAGCCGCTGACGCCGGCGGACCTGGTGCGCCACAACTGCATCTGCATCCGCCAGGGCGACGAAGCCTACGGCAGCTGGCGCCTGCACCGCGACCGCGACGACGGCCCCGGGGAGACGGTCAAGGTGCGCGGCAATCTGACCACCAACGATGGCGAGATCGCCGTCAACTGGGCGCTCGACGGCCACGGCATCCTGATGCGCGCGGAATGGGACATCGAGCGCTACCTCGAAAGCGGGCGGCTGCTGCGGGTGCTGCCGCAGTACCGCACGCCCGATGCCGACATCTATGCGATCTATCCGCAGCACCAGCACCAGTCGGCGCGGATCCGCACGCTGGTGGCCTTCCTGGCACAGGCCTTCGAACGGTTTGCCTTGCATCGGGGCGAGCGTCCGGCGGAGACGCCGGGAGCGTGAGGGCCGGTGTCAGGCCATCCCTTCGGTCGCCGCGCAGTTTGTCTGGATCTGGTTGCGCCCTTGGCGCTTGGCCAGGTACATCAACTTGTCCGCGCGCTCCAGGACCTCGGCCCGGTTCACGCTAGCCGCGCTGTCGATCAGATACACGCCGATACTGGCGCCTACTTCGGCGCCGGGGGCGATGTTCAGCATCGCGATGTCGGTCCGCAGCCGTTCGAATGAAGTGACGACGTCATGGTGCGTGCCGGGGCTCTTCAGCGCGAAGACGAACTCGTCGCCGCCGTAACGCGCCGCCGCACCGGCAATGTGATAGCGGATGAGGTCACTCACGCGCGCCAGCAATTCGTCGCCGCTGCGGTGGCCATACGCATCATTGAAGCGCTTGAACCCATCCAGGTCCATGGCTGCAACGGCGACCAGGCCGCCTCTCGTGCCGATCGCCGAATCGATGACCTCATCGAGGCCGAAGCGGTTCAGCAATCCGGTCAGCGAGTCCCGCCGGACCTGGACGTCGGCCGCTTCCTTTGCGACCAGCAGCTCACCGGCATGCCGGCGTATGCGCCAGTTGTCCTTCCTGAGCTGCTGGGAGATCGCGGCGGCATACGCGGGCAGGCAGCTGTTCGACACGATCAAGCCCGCAGCGGCCAGCGGAACACTGCGCCAGTATTCCGACAAGGCCATCGCCGGTACCAGGCAGACAAGCCCGGCAGCGGCACTCTTGTAGGCGTAGGCCGGCCCATACCGCACGCCGTAACCGATGGAGGCAAGCGCGGGACACAACAGGAGCGGCGCACCGATCTCCCCGAATGCGACGTACAGCAAGGCCATGCAGAACTGGTCGATCACGAGGCACAGGTTCAGGCGCGTCGCCGAGATCGCCGCCGCCCTCTGCGAGATCACGACCATGCCGCCGGCGAAACTCAAATACAGGGCAAGCGCACAATAGCTGAGGACATTCGCGGCAGCCCGGTCGAACCGGTAGGCACAGGCGAGGTAGGCCATGAAGATGGCCACGAAGGACAAACGGAACCTGGCCTGGCTTTTTTCCAGGGTGTGGAGATACTCTTGCATGGGGATCGTGGTGGCGGCGTGCGCTCACAGGGTTTCCGTTAGCGCGGGAATTGCTTAACTGTACACGATATTTTTCCCAGGAAATTCACGCATTGTCACGGGCTGGCCGGGGGCACGCGATTGATGAGTTCTTCGCCACGTTCGAACGCAGTGATACTGTCGATCGTGGTTTGCATGATCTGTCCGATCGCCTCGACGGTAAAGAATGCCTGGTGACCCGTGACGATCACGTTGGGAAAGGAGACCAGCCGCTGGATGATATCGTCGCAGATGATCGTCGAGGACAGGTCCTGGAAAAACAGATTGGCTTCCTGTTCATAGACATCGATCGCCAGGCCGCCGAGCTGCCCGGTTTTCAGCGCCTGGATCGCGGACTCCGTATCCACCAGGCCGCCGCGGCTGGTGTTGATGAGAATGCTCCCGTGCTTGGCGTGCGCCAGCGACTGCGCGTTGACGATATGTTTTGTCGACTCGCTGAGTGGACAGTGCAAGGACACCACATCGCTGGACGACAGCAGATCGTCGAGCGACACATAGCGTCCACCAGCCGCTTCGAACGCGGGATTCCGGTACGGATCATAACCGACGACCTGACAGCCGAAGCCGCCCATGATGCGCGCGAAGATCACGCCGATCTTGCCGGTGCCGACGACACCGACTGTCTTCCCATGGAGGTCGATGCCCATCAAGCCATCGAGGTCGAAATTGCCGTCGCGTGTGCGGACGCTGGCACGCGCGATTTTCCTGTTCACGGCAAGCAGCAATCCGACCGCAAATTCCGCAACGGAATGCGGTGAGTAATCGGTGACACGCACGACAGCGATGCCGTGCTGCCCGGCGGCAGCGATATCGATATGGTTGTAGCCGGTGGAACGGGTGGCAATCAGGCGCGTTCCCTGTCGCGCCAGGATGGCCAGCACGTCGGCATCGACGACATCGTTGACGAATACGCAGACGGCCTCGCAGCCTTCTGCAAGCGGTGCGTTCTCGACCGTCAAGCGGTCGTCGAAAAAACGCAATTCGTGCCCGGCCGAGCCCTTGGCCCGCGCCAGCATCGTCCTGTCATAGCGTCGCGCACTGAACACTGCTGTCTTCATCGTCACTCCTTGGGTAAATGCAATCGAGGATGAGGGCTGCGTCAGGTCTATTCTAGATTACAAGTTGGTAATGTGTGAACGGACGCACAGTCCTGAGCATACCGAAGGCTTAGCTTGGTCACTGAACCAACACCTGGAGGAAATTGTCATGAATACGAAACTGAAACTCGCCCTCGCTCCTGTCGTCTTTGCGTTTGTTGCCGCTTCCGCCCATGCGGGTTGCGGTAAAGGCGCCGTTGCCGGCGGGGTCGTCGGTCACATGGCAGGCAAGCATGGCGCCGCCGGCGCCGCTGTCGGTTGCGCCATCGGTCATCATTCCGCGAAAAAGAAACAGGCTGCGGCAAACGCCGCTTCGACCACTCCGGCGCCCGCAAGCGCAACCACCGCAACGACCGCAACGTCAAAGTAAATCGATGATGGCCGGGTGCCCGACACATGCGGCACCCGGCCAGCGACATTGTCGGCAACTCAGATGATGTCGCGGATCGCCTCGCAGATCCGGTCGACATCCGCCACCTCCATCCCGCAATGCAGCGGCAGGGTCACCGTCTCATCGCCGATCCGCTCGGCGTTCGGGAATTGTCCGCGCCGGTAACCGAGGCTGCGCCCCAGGCTGGTCGAATGCGAGGGCTCGTAAGACAGGCCCGTCGCAATGCCGCGCTCGCGCAGCGCCGCGCGAAAGGCCTGGCGCGTGCTGCCCAGTCCTTCGTACGGCAGCAGCACGCAGAACATGTTCCAGCTCTGCCCTTCCACGCCGCTCGGCGGCAGCACCGCATTCCCGATCTGCGGGAACACCTCGAAGTAGCGCTCCGCCAGCCTGCGGCGATGCGCCAGAAAGCCCGGCAACTGCGCGAGCTGCGCCAGGCCGATCGCGGCCGACACGTCCGACATGTTGTACTTGCCGCTGGCGACCGCGACGTCGCGCGTGTCGTCCGGCAGGCGCTCGATGCCGTGGAAGCGCAGCACCTCGATGCGGCGCGCCGTCGCTTCGTCCGGCACCACGATGGCACCGCCTTCGATGGTCGTCATGTTCTTGTTCGGGTGGAAGGAGAAGGTCGCGATGTCGCCGAAGCTGCCGACCGGCCGCCCCTGCCACTCCGAGCCTTGCACCAGCGCCGCGTCTTCGATCACGCGCAGGCCGTGGCGCCGGGCCAGCGCGTAAAGCGCATCCATGTCGCCCAGCGCGCCGGGAAAATGGGTCGGCACGATCGCCTTCGTGCGCGGCGTGATCGCGGCCTCGACCTGGTCCAGGTCGATGGCGCGGGTGACCAGCTCGCAATCGACGAAGACCGGATGGGCGCCCACCTTGACGATCATGTTCATCGTCGAAAAGAAGCTCTGCGTCGAGGTGATGACTTCGTCGCCGGGACCGATGCCGCAGGCCAGCAGGGCGAGTTCCATCGCACCGGTCGCCGAGGTCAGGGTACGCGTCGGGCGGCCGCCGAAGGTCTGCGACAGCGCGGCTTCGAACTCCAGCACGCGGGGGCCGCTGGCGATCCAGCCGGAGCGCATGGTCTGCGCCATCGCGGCGATGGTGTCTTCGGAAATGCAAGGTTGCGAAAAATTGAGGATTGCCACTGGACTCTCACTAAAGGAAGGATGACGGGACCGCCTGCGCCGCACGCAGCGGCAGGTCGAGGATGAACGCCGTGCCGCCGTCCGCGCCGCTGTCGACGCGGATGGTCCCGCCCAACAGGCTGGTCACGATATTGTAGGCGATGTTCAGCCCGAGCCCGGTGCCGCCCTGCCCCATCCGCGTCGTGAAGAAGGGGTCGAAGATGCGCGACAGGTGTTCGGCCGGGATGCCGCGGCCGTCGTCGCGGAATTCGATGCGGACCCGGTCCGCGCCGGCACGGCTGGCCGCCAGCACCATGGTCCCGCCGGGGCCGTCGAAGGCGTGCAGCAGCGCGTTGTTGACGAAGTTGATCAGGACCTGGCCGAGCGGGCCCGGATAGCTGTCCATCACGAGGCCCGGTTCGACCCGGACCTCGAGGGCATGGCCGCCGCGCCGCACCTGGTTCATGATGGTGGCGGCGATTTCCTGGCAGGCCTAGGCCAGGTCGAAGCGCCGGCGCTGGGTGCTGGCCTGGTCGACCGATACCTGCTTGAAGCTGTTCACCAGATCCGCCGCGCCGTGCAGGCTGCGCTGGATCAGCGCGCTGGCTTCGCTGGCGGCGGCGATCCAGCCTTCCAGGTCCGATTTCTTCAGGTTCGCCTGGGCGAAGCGTGCCGCCAGCACGTCCGTCTTTTCCCGCAGCGTGCTGGCCATCAGCAGGCTGTTGCCGATCGGCGTATTCAGCTCGTGGGCGACGCCGGCCACCAGCGAGCCGAGCGAGGCCAGCTTCTCGTGGGCCGCCAGCTGCGCCTGGGTATCGTTCAGCTGGCGGTAGGCGTCGGCGTTGTCGAGCGCCACGCCCAGGTAGGCCGCCAGGGTGCCGAGCATGTCGAGCTGCACGTGCTGGTAGGCGTAGCGCGCGCGGCTCTGCACGCACAAGACGCCCAGCGCGCGGGCGCCGACCACGATCGGCATGAACATCAGCGAGGCCGGCGGCCGCGCGCCGGCGTCGTCGGCCAGCTTGCCGATCCAGCGCGCGGCTTCCTGGTCGAGGTCGTCGATCAGGATCTCCTCGCCGGCTTCCAGGCAGCGCCGGCCCAGCGCCAGCACGCGCGCGCTGCACGCGTCCGCCTGACCGACACGCAGACCGTCCTCCATCACGAACGGATAGTCGAGCTGTCCGCCGGGGCCGGCCACGCCGATCGCGAATACCTGCACGTCCATCAGCTGGCGCACCTGGCCGTGGACCTTGGCCATGATCGCTTCGCTGTCCAGGTTGGCGGTCAGCTCACGCCCGATGTCGGACAGCAGCGCGATGTTGCGGCGCGCCCGCAGGGCCGCTTCCTTCTGCTGCTCGGCCGCTTCCTTCTGCAGCACCAGTTCGGCGGTGCGGGCGCCGACCGTGCGCTCGAGCCGTTCGGTCTGCTGGACCAGCACCCGGATGCGCAGGCGGTAGATGGCGACGCCGGCGCCCAGCAGGGTCAGCGTAACGAGGAACCGGAACCACCAGGTCATCCAGAACGACGGCGCGATCGTGATTCCGAGCTGCGCCGGCGTGTCGCTCCACATGCCGTCCTTGTTGGCGGCGCGGACCTCGAACACGTAGTGGCCCGGGTCGAGGTTGGTATAGGTGGCGAAGCGCTTGCCGGCGTCGGTCTCGGTCCAGTCCTCGTCGAAACCACGCAGGCGATAGCGAAAGCGGTTGCTTTGCGGGTCGGCGTAGTGCAGCGCAGCGAACTCCAGGGTGAACACGGAATCGCGGTGCGGCAGTGCCACTTCCGGCGCCGCGCCGGCACCGTGCGGCAGGCGCGAACGGTTCTGCACCAGGAAATCGGTGATGACGGGCTGCGCCGGATACGGGTTGTCGCGCACCGCGTCCGGCATGAAGGAGGTCATGCCGTTCACGCCGCCGAAGTACAGCTCGCCGTCGGCGCCGCGCGCGCCGGCGCCGACGAAATACGTGCCGTCCAGCAGGCCGTCCTTCGCGCTGTAGCTCTTGAACTGGCCGGTGGCCGGATCGACGCGGGTCAGGCCGACCGTGGTGCTGACCCAGATCGCGCCGCGGCCGTCCTCGAGGATCGCGCCGATCGGCACCGGCTCGTGCCCCGCCGTCACCGGAAAATAGCGGAAGCCCACGCGCCCGCCGGCGTCGCGCTCCATGCGCTGCAGGCCGGCCGCGGTGCCGACCCAGATCTCGCCGCGCGCCGACTGGTACAGGTAATAGACGCGGTTGTGGCGCAGGCTGGCCGGATCCCGGTCGTCGTGGCGGTAATGGGTGAAGGTGCCGCTGGCGCGGTCGAGGCGGTCCAGTCCGTTCTCGGTGCCGAGCCAGATGCTGCCGGCGCCGTCTTCGAGCAGGGCGAAGCTGTAGTTTTCGCCGAGGCTGCCCGGGTCCAGCGGATCGTGGCGCCAGGCGCTCAGGATGCGCCCGTCCGGGTCCAGCAGGAACAGGCCGCCGTGGGTCGCCACCCACAGGCTGCCGGCGCGGTCGAGCATCAGGTCCTGGACGACGTTGCCGGCCGAGTCCCGGCCCAGCGGGACGGTGGTGAAGCGGCCGCTGGCGGCGTCGCGCCAGGACAGTCCGGTCGCCGAGCCGACCCACAGGCGCCCGCGCCCCGGCTGCACGGCGGTGATGGTGTCGTCCGGCAGGCTGCCGCGCCGCGCCGGGTCGTAACGGATGCGCTCGACGCGGCCGCTGATCGGTTCGAGGTGGATCAGCCCGGAACCGGTCGTGCCGAGCCACAGCTTGCCGTCGGCGCCGGCGGCGATCGCCCGGATCTTGCGGCTGAGCGTCGCGGAGCCCCCGCCCGGTTCGCCCGGCAGCAGCGTGAAGCTGCCGAAGCCGCCGCTGGCGAGGTCGGCCCGGTTGATCCCGCTGAACAGGGTGCCGACCCACAGCGTGCCGGTGCGGTCGACGCGGACCGCGCTGACCTGGTTGTCGGACAGGCTGTGGCGGTCGAGGGCCACGCTGGTATAGCCGATGAAGCGCTGGCTGACGGGGTCGCGCCATTTCAGGCCGTCGAGGTCGGTGCCGACCCAGAGATTGTTGCCGGCATCGTGGTACAGGGTCAGGATGCCGCTGTCGCCCATGCCTTCATCGGAACCGATATGGCGGCGCTGCGGCGGGCCCTCGCCGGTGCGCCAGGCGTCGAGGCCGGCGGCGGTGCCGATCCACAGGGTCCCGTTCTGCGCCATCGACAGCGACAGCACCGTATTGCGCTTGGCCCCGCCGCGCGGGTCGATGTCGTAGTGATCGAAGCTGCGTGAAGCGGCCGGCAGGTGATCGATGCCGACCCCGGTGCCGACCCACAGGCCGCCGCGTCCGTCCGGGGCCAGCGCGCTGACGCGGTCGTCGCGCAGGCTGGCGGGGTCGCCCTCGGCGTGGCGGAAGGCGCGGAAGCGTCCGCTGGCCGGGTCGAGGTGGACCAGGCCGTCGCCGGTGCCGATCCACAGTCCGCCGGCGCCATCCCCGGTAATGGCGCTGACGGCGCGATTGCGCGCCACCCGCTCGCTGCCGGACACGAAGGGATACCGGACGAACTTCTGGCCGGTCTCGTCGAAGCGGGCCAGGCCGCCGCGCGTGCCGAACCACAGCCGCCCTTCCCCATCCTCGTAGGACGTCTGGACGAAGTTGTCGGGAAGGCTGGCGGGATCGGCGGGGTCGCTGCGGAAGCTGCGGATCCGGTAGCCGTCGTAACGGTTCAGGCCGGCCTGGGTACCGAACCACATGAACCCGGCCCGGTCCTGCAGGATCGTCTTCACGGTTTCCTGCGACAGGCCCTGTTCCAGGCTCAGGTGCTCGAAGCGCAGGCTGCGCGGCGCGCCGGCGTGCGCGGGCAAGCTGGCCGCGGAGATCAGCACGCAGGCCACGGCGGCGAAGAGGGAGCGGAACATAAAGACGGTTTTCCGAAGTACAGCCCTCAATCTACCAGAAGCCCTCGTTATGTTGAGAAAAATTAAGACTTCCACTGGCGGGATGTCACTGCTATAATGCGTGCATCGGGCGGCTGTAGCTCAGCTGGATAGAGTACTTGGCTACGAACCAAGGGGTCGTGGGTTCGATTCCTGCCAGCCGCACCAGTGATTCATGAGGAATGGCTCAGAAAGTTCTGCTTTCTGGGCCATTTTTCTTTGTGCGCTCCGCCCTGAATTGGCATCCACGTGTTCGCTTTCGTAGGGGTTTGCCAATCCTGGAGGCACTGCTATAATGCGTGCCTCGGGCGGCTGTAGCTCAGCTGGATAGAGTACTTGGCTACGAACCAAGGGGTCGTGGGTTCGATTCCTGCCAGCCGCACCAGTGATTCATGAGGAATGGCTCAGAAAGTTCTGCTTTCTGGGCCATTTTTCTTTGTGCGCTCCGCCCTGAATTGGCATCCACGTGTTCGCTTTCGTAGGGGTTTGCCAATCCTGGAGGCACTGCTATAATGCGTGCCTCGGGCGGCTGTAGCTCAGCTGGATAGAGTACTTGGCTACGAACCAAGGGGTCGTGGGTTCGATTCCTGCCAGCCGCACCAGTGATTCATGAGGAATGGCTCAGAAAGTTCTGCTTTCTGGGCCATTTTTCTTTGTGCGCTCCGCCCTGAATTGGCATCCACGTGTTCGCTTTCGTAGGGGTTTGCCAATCCTGGAGGCACTGCTATAATGCGTGCCTCGGGCGGCTGTAGCTCAGCTGGATAGAGTACTTGGCTACGAACCAAGGGGTCGTGGGTTCGATTCCTGCCAGCCGCACCAGTGATTCATGAGGAATGGCTCAGAAAGTTCTGCTTTCTGGGCCATTTTTCTTTGTGCGCTCCGCCCTGAATTGGCATCCACGTGTTCGCTTTCGTAGGGGTTTGCCAATCCTGGAGGCACTGCTATAATGCGTGCCTCGGGCGGCTGTAGCTCAGCTGGATAGAGTACTTGGCTACGAACCAAGGGGTCGTGGGTTCGATTCCTGCCAGCCGCACCAGTGATTCATGAGGAATGGCTCAGAAAGTTCTGCTTTCTGGGCCATTTTTCTTTTCCGCGGCACCCATCCCCATCGACGACATGACAACCCGGCTACTTCCCTGCTCGGCAAGTACATCCTCGTTGGCCTCGCCTATCTCGGCCAGGCCGGCGCGGTGGCGAGGCTTGCCCAGCTGGAGGCCGGGCAAGCCGGGCGACGGACTTGGCCATTCGCGAAGGCACTGCTATAATGCGTGCCTCGGGCGGCTGTAGCTCAGCTGGATAGAGTACTTGGCTACGAACCAAGGGGTCGTGGGTTCGATTCCTGCCAGCCGCACCAGTGATTCATGAGGAATGGCTCAGAAAGTTCTGCTTTCTGGGCCATTTTTCTTTTCGGCAAACGCCCGGAGCGGCACCCGCTGGCCCGGCTGCGCCACACGGCCCAGCGGCTCGATGATCTCGATGGCATGCTCGACGGGCGACGCATCGCCAGCCCGGAGGCCTTCCCGAGAGCGGCGCTGGGCAGATTCGACACGTGACGCTAACCGTGCCTCCTTTTTCGCATCCGGTTTCACAAGCATACTGTCAGCCGATTCCGACCGACTCGGACTCTGCCGTAAGGCCACCGGGCCGATCCTTTGCCAAATGGCAAAATTACGCTATAATGCGTGCCTCGGGCGGCTGTAGCTCAGCTGGATAGAGTACTTGGCTACGAACCAAGGGGTCGTGGGTTCGATTCCTGCCAGCCGCACCAGTGATTCATGAGGAATGGCTCAGAAAGTTCTGCTTTCTGGGCCATTTTTCTTTTCGGCAAACGCCCGGAGCGGCACCCGCTGGCCCGGCTGCGCCACACGGCCCAGCGGCTCGATGATCTCGATGGCATGCTCGACGGGCGACGCATCGCCAGCCCGGAGGCCTTCCCGAGAGCGGCGCTGGGCAGATTCGACACGTGACGCTAACCGTGCCTCCTTTTTCGCATCCGGTTTCACAAGCATACTGTCAGCCGATTCCGACCGACTCGGACTCTGCCGTAAGGCCACCGGGCCGATCCTTTGCCAAATGGCAAAATTACGCTATAATGCGTGCCTCGGGCGGCTGTAGCTCAGCTGGATAGAGTACTTGGCTACGAACCAAGGGGTCGTGGGTTCGATTCCTGCCAGCCGCACCAAATTTTCATGACGAATGGCTCAGAAAGCGATTTCTGAGCCATTTTTCTTTGGCCCAGCCATATCTGCCTCACAAAACCCCTCCTAACTGGAAATTTTATTGCCGAGCGTTCAATAAAAATTCGCCAACGGAAATACCCTGAAACGAGGAGTTGTGCGCGTCATTAAGTAGGACAGGTCCTACAAATACTTGGCAACACAGATAATTTTTTCTACTCGTCAATGCAAACAGCCCCCTCTCCTCTATGAGAAGCGGGTAAATCGTGAATCCAACGGGAAATAATTGAGTGTAGGCATATTTCTGCGAAGAAGCGCACACATCAATCGTTTTTCGCGCACTTTATCGACATTTTGATACGATGAAGTTCCCCGATTCTTGAAAACCAAGCTGCAGGACGCGGCTGTCTAATTTGCGAGGTAAGAAATGAAAAAATCTCTGATCGCTGGTATCGTGTTTGCTACCGCAACGTTCGGTTCCTCCGCTGTCATGGCGCAAACCACTGGTGGTACTGCTTCCACCATCGGCAACACCCCGCAGGTGCTGGACCTGACCAACGGTAGCGGTTTCTTTGGCGATTCCTTTGGCGCCAACCACAACGGTTCCACCTTCGCCGACCGCTTCACGTTCTCGGTCAACGGCACCAGCAACATGAACTTCGATGCCATCATCTCGTCGATCAGCCGCTCGGCAAATACCGGCCTGGATATCACCGGTCTGTCCCTGTACCGCGCAATGGGCACCGGCACCGGCACCGGCACTGGCGGCGTTGGCACCGGCGACACACTGGTCTCGTCGGGCAAGTCGCTGCAGTCGGGCGCCGTGGACGTCTGGACCCTGTCCAGCAGCAACGCGCTGGCTGAAGGTAACTACTACGTGCTCGTCAGCGGCAAACTGGTGTCGGATACCAGCGCAGCCTTCGGCGGCGCCGTCATGATGTCGCCGACCGCTCCGGTTCCGGAACCGGAAACCTACGGCATGATGCTGGCCGGCCTGGGCGTCCTGGGCGTCCTGGCTCGCCGCCGCAAGGCAGCTGGCAAGCAAGCCGCTTAAGTCTTAGCACCCGCCTACACGGCACCGAAGCGGAAGCGCGCAAGCGCCTCCGCTTTTTTTACGTCCGCAGCTTCTTGATCAGGCTGCGGTTGCCGAGGATTTCCTCGATCTGCTCGAAGCGCACCGGCTTGACCATGTGGTGGTCGAAGCCGGCCTCGAAAGCCAGCTGGCGGTCCTTTTCCTGGCCCCAGCCCGTCACCGCGATCATCACCGTCATCGCGCCGCAGGACAGGTTGCGGATGCCGCGCGCCAGGTCGTAGCCGGACATCTGCGGCAGGCCGATGTCGAGGAAGGCGTAATCCGGGCAGAAGCGCTTGGCGGCCGCCAGCGCGTCCGGGCCGTTGTGGGTGATGACCACGCTGTGCCCCATTGCCGTCAGCAGGGCGCCGATACTGTTCACGAAATCGACGTTGTCGTCGGCCAGCAGGATGCGGTAGGTCTCGGCGCTGATGAAGGATGCCGGGGTCGGCTTGGCCGGCAGCTCCGGATCGACCACGATCGGCAGGCGCACCACGAACTGGCTGCCGTGGCCCAGCCCTGCGCTGTGCGCTTCGATGCTGCCGCCGTGCAGCTCCACCAGCTTGCGCGCCAGCGACAGGCCCACGCCCAGGCCGGCGGTCGAGCGCTCCAGCGTCGAATCGACCTGCACGAACATGTCGAACACGGTATCCAGCATGTCCGGCGCGATGCCGATGCCGGTATCGGCCACCACCAGCACCAGGGTGCGCTCGTCGACCGTCGCCTTCAGGCTGACGCGCCCGCCGCGGTTGGTGTACTTGGCGGCGTTGTTGAGCAGGTTCGACAGAATCTGGGCCAGACGGGTGGCGTCGCCGTTCAAGAACACGGGGCGGTCCGGCAGGTCGATCTGCAGCTCGTGGCCGTGCAGCTCTATATAAGAGCGCACTACCTCGAGCGCGTCGTTGACCACCGCCTTCAGCTCGACGCGGCCGGACTTGATCGTGAACTTGCCGGTATTGATGCGCGAGACATCCAGCAGGTCATCCACCAGGCGCACCATCTGGCGCAGCTGGCGTTCCATGATGTCGGTGGCGCGCTGGGTCGCCTGGGCGTCGCCGCTGCGCAGGCGCAGGATGTCCAGGCCAGTGCGAATCGGCGCCAGCGGGTTGCGCAGCTCGTGCGCCAGGGTCGCCAGGAACTCGTCCTTGCGGCGGTCGGCCACGATCAGCGCCTGTTCGGCGCGCTCGCGCACCTGCATCTCGTGTTCCAGGGTCGCGTTGGCTTGCTGCAGCGCGTGCGAGCGGCGCCCGATCTCGGCCAGCATGTCGTTGAAGGCGTCGATCAGCACGCCGATCTCGCCGCGCTCCTTGCCCGGCACGCGCAGGCTGAAGTCGCGCCGCTGCATCACCTGGCGCGCGACGTCGGTAACGGACTCCAACGGGCGGGTGATCGCTTCCTGCAGGCGCGAGGCCACCAGCCAGGCGATCGCCAGCGCGCCCAGCATCACCGCGCCGAGGATGGCGCCGTAGCTGAGCAGGCGGTCGAACAGGCCGTAGCGCGCGCGCAGGTAAACGGTACCGACCATGTCGCCGTTCTCGACGATATTCCGGAACACCACCAGCTCGCTGCCCTCGATGCGGTAGCCGGACGCCTGCGGACGCTCCGGCAGGCGCAGCGCGGCTCCCGAGGCCGAAGGCGCCACGTAGCCGGCGAAGCGCGCGCCGTTGCTGGTATAGATGGCGGCCGCCAGGATCTGCGGGCGCACCCTCAGCACCGCCAGGTTCTGGCGCGCCGTCTCGTCGTCGTTGAAGGCCAGCGCCGGCGCGGTCACGCGCGCCATGATGTCGGCCTGGGTCATCAGGTCGTCGGTCCAGTAGCGCTGGAAGGCGCGCAGGTCGACCAGCAGCATCGCGCAGGATGCCGCCACCAGGGCCGCCAGTGTGGTCGAAACCGCCATGAGGATGAGTTTGCGGCGGACCGAGCCGCCGTCGCGCATGCGCATTATCCTGCTCATTGCTGCGCTCCTTTCTGCACCCGGTTCGCCACCGTCAGCAGGCGCGAACTGAGTTTGATGCCATTACGTTCCGCGGCGTCCAGCGCGACATCGAAGCGCACTCGCTCGTCGACGATGCGGAAATTGATCGCACTGCCCTGGTGCAGGCCGCCTTCGCACTCGGTAACGACCAGCAGCGCGCCGCTGGCCGCGCGCACCATGCGCCCCACCCTGCCGGCATCAAGGCCGCCGATGAACAGCAGGTGCACCGAGGTGCCGAGCTCGGACTCGCGCAGCACGCGCACCGCGATCGGCCGGTTGTTGACGGTGCGTCCGCTGACGATGTGCGCCAGTTCGGCCGCCAGGTCGTCGGCGCCGATCACGCCGATGGTGACCGGGCTGGCGGGATCGGCGAAGGCCCCGGGCGGGAATTCGGCATAGCCGAGGAATTTATATAGAAAGGCTGCCTTCACGCGCCGCTCGAGGGCCGGGCTGGTGGCCGCATTTTCGGCCCGCGCCGGCGCTACCAGGCCGTGCTCGCCGCACAGGGCGGCGGCGCACAGCAGCGCCCAGCCGGCCAGCTTGTGACGCAGGCCGCGATTCAGGGATGAGCTCGGGTGACGATACATCGGCCGGGTCAGAAGGCGAAGACAGCGTTGGAGAAAGCGGTGCGCAACGCCGGCCGTAAGGACGGCGCCCCGGACAATGCAGACGGCAAGGGGGAACTCGTGATCATCTTGCTATCCTAGAGCATTTTCCCCAGTGCACCAAGCGTGCGCGTGCCGGCAAGCGTTCAGACAGCCTCTGCTGTGCTATTTAAGCGATTAATAACCGTCATCAGAAATCTCAATTGGATTTCTTTTTTGCGATGCAGCATGATGCTCATGTCTCCTCTATTCTCCTCCAAGGATAGATTCAGCCCGCTCCCGTAGCGGGCTTTTTTTTGCCTTGTCTCCTTGCGCACGTGCGTGCCGCCCTCCATGAAGGTTTTAGTGTAGGATTTCGTTCTTTTCGTCCAGATAACAATATTTACATCTCGCCATGACCCAAACCGGACAGCCCGCCCGCTCCTCCAGCTCCTTCGACTGGTCCGCCACCCGGCTCGGCGAACCCGGACAGTGGCCATGGCCGCTGCGGATGGCAGCCGACCTGCTGTTCAACCTGCCCCTGCCGGCGCTGCTGGTATGGGGACGCGGCATGACGGTCTTCTTCAACGACGCCTACGGCGCCCTCGCCGGCCCCGGCTACGGCAAGGTGCCGGGCGGCAGCGTGCCGCCGGTGATGCCGCCGCCGCTGGCCGCCGCGCCGGAAGAACTCGAACGCGCCTGGAACGGCGAGGCCGCCATCGCGCGCGCGCGCGCCTTCGGTTTCGCGGGCGCGGCCGCCTCGAACGGCGCGAATTCCCCCCGTGACCTGCACTTCACGCCGCTGCGCGCGGCGGACGGCAGCGTCGAGGGCGTGCTATGCGTGCTGGCCCCTCCGGCCAGCGTTGCCGCTTCCGAGGAAGCGCCCGCCGGCCCGCTGCGCATTCTGGTGGTCGAGGACAATCTCGACTCCCAGTACCTGGTCTGCGAGATGCTGCGCGCCTTCGGCCACCATGCGGACGGCGTCGGCCATCCGGACGATGCGCTGGCCCACCTCGCCGCCGGCCGCTACGACGTGCTGTTCACCGACGTCAGCCTGCCCGGCATGTCCGGTGTCGAACTGGCCCGCAAGGCGGTGGTCGATGCGCCCGCGATGCAGGTGATCTTCGCTTCCGGCTATGGCGACACGCTGCTGCGCCACCTCGAGTTCCCCTATCTGTCGCTGCAAAAACCCTACGAACTCGACCAGCTCCAGGCGGCCCTCGACAAGGTGGCCGCCCAGAAGCAGGCACGCACCTGAAGCGGGCAACGGTGTGCATCAAATCGCTAGGGCTGGGCTAGAATCCATGTACGGCTTGCCAACGACGCAGGGCGGGAGCGTCCGCGCCTGCCGCGCGGCAGCCCCTGGAGCGCGCCCACAGCCACGAACGATGACCCTGACCGATTTCACTGGCATTACCCACCGATCGTCCGCGTTCTTCCGCCGCGGACCAGTCGCGGCACCGGAGGGGCGATGAGCGACGAGCTGCGCCAGGCCAGGGAAGCCCTGCGCCGTGCCAACGAGCGCATGGAGAACATGCTCGAAAGCCTGTCCGACGGCGTCTGCGCCGTCGGCCACGATTGGCGCATCATCTATATCAACGGCCGCGCGCTGGACATGCTGGCGCCGCTGCAGCGCACCCGCGCCAGCCTGGTCGGCAGCGACGTCTGGGATGCCTTTCCCGAGCTGCGCGGCAGCCCGCTCGAGGCCATCTACCGCGAGGCGATGGACAAGCGCGAGACGGCGATCCAGGAATTCTTCTATCCGGCCCTGCGGCGCTGGTTCGAGGTGCGCGCCCATCCTTCGCCGGACGGGCTGACCCTGTACTTCCAGGACATCGACCGCCGCAAGGCCGACCAGCAGGCCCTCCTGCTGGGCAACAGCCGCCTGCAGGTGGCGCTGGCCGCCGGCGGCCTCGGCGACTGGCGCTGGGACGCCGCCAGCGACCGCCTGACCCTGGGCGAACGCGCCGCCGTCATCTTCGGCCTGCCGGCCGAGACGCCGCTGGCCTGGAGCGAGCTGCGCACCCGCCTCGATCCGAACGACCGCGAGCCGGTGCGGCGCGCGGTGCTGCAGGCCTTCGCCGGCCACAGCGACCTCGAACTCGAATGCCGCTTGCTGCCCGACGGCGGCGACGGCAAGGAAACCCGCTGGGTGATCCTGGTCGGACGCGCCGACTATGCCGAGGCGAACCGCCGCGGCGGCGTGCTCGGCATGACCGGCGTGGTCCAGGACATCAGCGCCCGCAAGAGCGCCGAGGACACCCTGCGCCAGAGCGAGGAAGTGCTGCGCGCGCTGGCCAACACGATTCCCCAACTGGCCTGGATGGCCCAGGCCGACGGCGCCATCGTCTGGTTCAACGAACGCTGGTTCGACTACACCGGCACCACGCCCGATCAGGTGGTCGGCTGGGCCTGGCAATCGACCTGCGAGCCGAGCGTGCTGCCGGCCGTGATGGAACGCTGGCAGGCGTGCGTGCGCAACGGCGATCCGTTCGAGATGGAATACCCGATCCGCGGCGCCGACGGCAAGTACCGCTGGTTCCTGACCCGGGTCAACCCGGTGCGCGACCGCCATGGGCGGGTGCTGCGCTGGTTCGGCACGAATACGGACGTGGACGAGGTCAAGCGCGCCGAACAGGCACTGCGCGACGAGTCGCACGTCCTCGAATTGTTGAACAGCACCGGCAGCGCGCTCGCCTCCACGCGTGAGTTGCGGTCCCTGCTGCAGGCTGCGGCCGACGCCGCCACCGGCATCGCCGGCGCCCGCCACGGCGCTTTCCTGTATCACGGCCGCGACGGCGTGGACGGCAAGATGTTCTCGCTCTACACGGTATCAGGCGCCAGCACCGCCGAGTTCGAACCCTTCGGCGAAGCCGGCGCGAACGCCCTGTTCGGCCCGGGCGTGCCGGCCCAGCGGCTGGCACCCCGGGACGTCATGCGCTCCGACGACGTCACCCACGACCCGCGCTTCAAGGACGGCACGCCCTCCGGCCTGCCGGCCAGCCATCCGACAGTGCGCAGCTACCTCGCGGTGCCGGTGGTCGCGCATTCCGGCGAAGTGCTGGGCACCATGTTCTTCGGCCATCCCGAGGCCGGCGTGTTTACCGAACGCACCGAGCGCATCGTACGCGGCATCGCCGCCCAGGCCGCGGTCGCGATCGACAACGCGCGCCTGTACGAAGGGGCCCAGCGCGCCGCCGAGGAGCGCAAGGTGCTGCTCGAAAACGAAAGGCTGGCGCGCGCCGAGGCCGAGCGCACCAGCCAGATGAAGGACGAGTTCCTGGCCACCCTGTCGCACGAGCTGCGCACCCCGCTGTCGGCGATCCTCGGCTGGGCCCAGGTGCTGCGCCGCGGCGGCCGCGACCAGAACGACCTCCAGAAAGGCCTGCAGACCATCGAGCGCAACGCGCGTGCCCAAGCCCAGCTGATCGAAGACCTGCTCGACATGAGCCGCATCACTTCCGGCAATGTTCTGCTCGACATGCAGACGATTCCGCCGACCGGCTTCATCGATGCCGCCATCGAGACCGTGCGTCCGGCCGCCGACGCCAAGAACATCCGCATCGAGAAGCGCTACGTGAGCGATCCGGGGATGATCGCCGGCGACCCGGCGCGCCTGCAGCAGGTGGTGTGGAACCTGCTGTCGAACGCGATCAAGTTCACCCCGCGCGACGGCCTGGTCGAGGTGATCCTGGCGCGCAGCGAGGCGAACGTGGCGATCACGGTGCGCGACAACGGTGCCGGCATCAAGCCCGAATTCATTACCCACGTGTTCGAGCGCTTCCGCCAGGCCGACGCCTCGATGACGCGGCGCCACGGCGGCCTGGGCCTCGGGCTGGCGATCGTCAAGCACCTGATCGAACAGCATGGCGGCACCGTGCGCGCCGAAAGCGCCGGCGAAGGCCGCGGCGCCAGCTTCACGATCGAACTGCCGCTCTCCAAGCAGCAGCCGGCGCCGGGCCGGACGGCGCGCGCCGCGATGATCCTGCCGAGCCCGAGCACCCCGGAAATGACGGTGCGCGACCTCAGCGGCGCCAACGTCCTGGTGGTCGACGACGACCGCGACGCACGCGAACTCATCAAGCGTATCCTGACCGATTGCGGCGCCAGCGTGCGCATCGCGGCCAGTGCGCGCGAAGCGTTCGCGCGCTTCCGCGAAGCCATGCCGAACCTCCTGATCAGCGACCTCGGCATGCCGGAGGTAGACGGCTTCGAACTGCTCGACTGGGTGCGCCACCTGCCCAAGGAAGAAGGCGGCCAGGTCCCGGCCATTGCCCTTACCGCCTTTGCGCGCTCGGAAGACCGGCTGCGCGCGCTCGAGGCGGGTTTCTCGGCGCACATTTCGAAGCCGGTCGAGCCGAGCGAATTGATCGCCGCCGTGGCCTCGGTGGTGGGTCCGACCGCGCCCCTGGCGCACCGGATCGCGACCCCGGCGATGGGGCAAAATGGTGTACGCTAGTGTGTTGTTATAGTTCCTACCCACGCACGCGGCGCTGTCCTACAAGAAATTCTCTGGCATTTGTTAGACTTAGGGATGTTGTGCTGAAGGTGGGTCCGGGGTCAATCCTGCCCGGCCGTCAGCCCTTGATTTGACGAGAGTACGCATGCCCAGCCGCCAAGACATCCTGAACGCAAAGATACTGGTTGTAGACGATTCCCCCGACAATATCGAATTGATGGAAGAGATATTGCGCGAGGAAGGCTACAGCGATGTCAGCTCCACGATGCTGCCGGAGCAGGTATGCCCCTTGCATCGCGAACACAACTACGACCTGATCCTGCTCGACCTGCAAATGCCGGGCCTGAACGGTTTTCAAGTCATGAAGGGCCTGAAGGAAATTGAACAAGGCGGCTATCTGCCGGTACTCGCGCTGACGGCCCAGCCCAGCTTCAAGATCGCGGCGCTCGAAGCCGGCGCGCGCGACTTCATCAGCAAACCCTTCGACCTGCTGGAAGTGCACAAGCGCATCCATAACATGCTCGAAGTGCGCCTGCTCTACAAGGAGCTGGCCCAGTACAGCCGCGCCCAGCAGGAACTGGCGCTGCACGACGCCCTCACCGGCCTGCCCAACCGGCGCCTGCTGGAAGACCGCATCGAGACCGCGCTGCAGCACGCCAACCGCAACCACCACAAGGCGGCGGTGATGTACCTCGACCTGGACGGCTTCAAGGCGATCAACGACACCTACGGCCACGCCTACGGCGACGAGATCCTGAAGATGGTGTCGCAGCGCCTGCTGTCGAATTCGCGCAAGGAAGACACGGTGGCGCGCCTGGGCGGTGACGAATTCATCGTCCTGCTGGGCGACATCCACAGCCTGGGAGACGCCCAGGGACCGGCGGCCAAGCTGGTCGAGGCCCTGTCCGAGCCCTTCTTCATCAATGACCTGACCCTGCAACTGTCGACCAGCATCGGCATCAGCATGTATCCGGACGACGCCGAGAACGTCACCGACCTGATCAGCATCGCCGACTACGCCTTGTACGAAGCCAAGCGCGCCGGCAAGAACCGCTTCTGCGCCAACGGCAGCGCGGCACGCCAGGCGGCCCAGGCGGTCAAGCCGGCCACACCGGCACCGGCGCCCGCCTCGGCGCCGGAGCTGGCGCAGCATCGCTGATACGCACATTGCGGCCGCGGGCGTTCGCACGTCGTTCCCGCCTGCGCGCGAACGACGTATCGCCAATGCAAACAGGCGCAGCCGTTTCCGGCTGCGCCCGCAGCTCAACCCCCGAACAATCAGGCCGCGCCGGCCGTCTTGTCGCCGCCCTGCCCCAGTGCGTGGCAGCCGATGGCTTCCTGGTTATGCGCCTCGATGGCCGCGGCGCCCTGGTGATCGGTGCTCGCGTCGACCTTCTCGGGCGCCACTTCGATGCGGGTGATGCTCGATTGGATCGATACCGGATCGCTGGCCGGGAAGGTCATCTCGACGGCGTCGTCGATCAGGGCTTCCTTGGCAACATTGGCGCTCGGCTCGGATTCGGCCGCGGCCATGGTGCGGATCGCGCGAGCCCATTTGACGGCCTTCAGGTCGGCCAATTCGCCGACGGTATTGATGCCGAACGCATCGCGCAAGGCGTCGGCCTGCTGCTTGGTCATGCCGCGCAGGGCCGTGACCGGCTGGTTGACCAGTTCGCGGAAGCATTTATCGTGATGCGTATCATTTACGATGATTTGAATATTCATGTCTGTCCTTTCAAGTTGGCGCCTGTCTTCCATTGACACGGTTGAAACAGACACGTTTCTACTATCGCACACCCCTTTGCGATGCGTATGTGCGGCAGCGAACCGTGGTGCGGGGCTGCGCACGATTGACTTTTTGTCTGTACCTGGGCCGTGTTATCATGACTGATTGCAACAATTCTTCCAGATTCATTTTGCAATGGAGCATGCTCTGCTATCCTTGCAAGGTTTGTGAATACAATGCAATGACGCCAGCGTGACCGCCGTGCCGAACACTGAAAAACCTAAGATCCTCGTCGTCAACGACGATCCCGCCAGTTTGCTGGCGCTGACCAGCCTGCTCGAACAATGGGCCGAGGAAAGCAATTACGACGTCCTGTCGGCCCGCTCGGGGCAGGACGCGCTACGCCAGGTGTTGCGCCACGACTTCGCCGTCATCCTCCTCGACGTCAACATGCCCGGCATGGACGGTTTCGAGACCGCCGAAGCAATCCACCAGCGGCCGCGCTCGGCCGACATCCCGATCATCTTCGTTACTGCCTTCCTGGCCGACGAGATCGACCGCCTGAAGGCTTACCAGCGCGGCGCCGCCGACTTCCTGTTCACCCCGGTGATCCCGCAAGTGCTGCGCGCCAAGGTGCAGGTGTTCGTGGCGCTGGCCATGAAGAACGAGCAGCTCAAGCGCCAGGCCGAAAAGCTGTCGCAGCGCACCACCGAGCTGACCGCCACCAACAAGCGCCTGGTATGCGAGATGGAAGAACGGCGCGCGGCCGAGCGCAAGAGCAGCGCGAAAGACGAATTCCTGGCGATGCTGGGCCATGAGCTGCGCAACCCGCTGTCGGCCATCAGCAGCGCCTCGTCCCTGCTCGGCTTGCCGAGCGCGGGCGTCGAATCGGTCGGGCGCGCACGCCTGATCATCCAGCGCCAGACCCAGCACCTGTCGCGCATCGTCGACGACCTGCTCGACCTGTCGCGCGCGATGTCCGGCAAGATCCTGCTGTCGAAGAAGCGCCTCGACCTCGGCCCGCTGGTGGCGGGCTGCCTGGACACTTTCCGCGCCACCGGCCGCACCGCCGGCTACCAGCTGAACTCGCGGACCGGCCCCGGCTGGGTCGACGGCGACCCGACCCGCCTTGAGCAGATCGCCACCAACCTGATCGACAACGCGCTGAAATACACGCCGAGCGGCGGCGAGATCGAGATCGCCATCGACACGGCGGGCGATGACGTGGTGCTGATCGTGCGCGATTCCGGGGTCGGCATCCCGCCCGACCTGATACCGCATGTATTCGACGTGTTCGTGCAGGGCTCGATCTCGATCGACCGCTCGCAGGGTGGCCTAGGCATCGGCCTGTCGCTGGTGCGCCGCCTGGTCGAGCTGCACGGCGGCAGCGTCAGCGCCACCAGCGCAGGCAGCGGCAATGGTTCCACCTTCGAGATCCGCCTGCCGCGCGCGGAAGCCGCCGTGGCGGTGGATGCGCCGGCGAGCGCCGTCAGCGCGGACGGCAAGCCGACCGTGCTGCTGATCGAAGACAATGACGATGGCCGCGAGATGATGGCGACCATGCTGGGTTCCTACGGATATGCCGTGATCCAGGCGCGCGACGGCCTGGAAGGCGTGGAGCTGGCCGCCTCCGAGCGGCCCGGCGTGGCCCTGGTCGATATCGGCTTGCCCGGCATCGACGGCTATGAAGTGGCGCGCCGCCTCCGCAAGGATGCGGCCACCCGCGGCATCCGCCTGATCGCCCTGACCGGCTACGGCCTGGCCGAAGACCAGCGCCGCGTGCTGGAGGCCGGCTTCGACCTGCACATGGTCAAGCCGGTCGACCTGGCGACCCTGCTGTCGCAGCTGGCCGAACCGGCCGACGCCTGAGACGCCGGCTGAGGCGAGGGATTACAGGGTCGACAGGATTTCCTGTTTGCGTTGTGCCATTTCCTGGCCCAGCGCCATCAGGTCGAGGCCGCTCTTCCTGGCCTGCTTGAACATTTCCTCTTCTTCTTCCTTGACGTGGTGCTCGACTTCCTCGCCGAGCACCTTGACCTTCGCGTCGTACAGGTCTTCGTCCGGATCCATTTCCTGCAGCTGCTTGATCAGGTCTTTCGCGGCCTGGTGCTCGACCACGGCTTCGTCGACCATGTCGTCCGAATCCTTGATCTGCTCGCGCACCGCCGGGTAGAAGATTTCTTCCTCGATCTGGGTGTGGGCGATCAGGGACTTGCAGATCTTGTCGGTCAGCTTCTGCTTGCTGGCCTTGGCGCGGTCGCTCAGTTCCTCGAACTGCTTGAACATCTCCGACACTTCGCGGTGGTCGGCGACCAGCAGGGCGATGGCGTCCTGGCCATTGATATTGCCGGCATGGATGGCGGCGTTTTTCGATGCGGAATTCGTGGTGGCGTTCGCTTTATTGCTCATGGTGTTCCCCTCGTGATTGGAGGCTGCGGTACAGCCGGTTGCGCCAGCTTGGGGCAAAGCCGCCCCTGCCGACTGTACGGAAACACACACTCGCCTTTCCTGCGCGACGCTGCAGGCCAAGCTGTTGTATCATTTTGGGAAACATTAATTGGTTGCTTCAATGAAAGCTTCGGCACCCCAACCACTTTCACCCACGCAGGATGAGGACCCGGCCGAGCGCGCCGCGGAACTCACCGAACTGCTCGGGCACCTCACCGCTTGCTGGGACGAGGAGCGGCGCCAGCTGGCGCGCCGCCTGCACGACAGCCTCGGCTCGTCGATGACGGCGCTCACCATGCACCTGGGTTTGCTGTCCTCGCACCTGAAGGAACAGCCGCAGCGCGACCGTGCCGCCCAGATGAAGCAGCTGCTCAACAACATCATCGAAACCAACCGCAAGATGCAGCTCACGCTGTGGAACGACAAACTCGAGTTTCTCGGTCCGAAGGCTGCGATCGCCGAACTGGTGGTGGAATGGGGTCGCGAACACGGCATCAAGGCGCGTGCCAGCCTGCCCGACGACGAACCGGAATATTCGCGCGCCCAAGGCGTGACCCTGCTGCGCTGCGCCGAGGAAGGCCTGCGCAACGCCGCCGCCCACGCCCAGGCCACCGAAGTCGACGTGATCCTGGACGATGACGGCGAACAGGCGATGCTGACGGTGCGCGACAACGGCATCGGCGCGGGCGAGGATGCGGGCAATTCGCTGAGCTGCCACGGCCTGCGCCTGCTGCGCGAACGGGCGCGGCTGCTGGGCGGCAGCGTGACCCTCGGCCCCGGGCCGGAGGGCGGAACTGCGTTGACGATGATCCTGCCGAAGCAGGCTTAGAGCGTCCCCAGCTCAGCCACGAGGGGCTGCGGGCAGAAATTAACCTCGAACAGCTCGATCGGCACCGGTTTGCCGAACAAATATCCTTGAAAATCGTGGCAGCCGTTACGGTCCAGGAAGTCGCGCTGCACGTCCGTTTCCACACCTTCGGCAAGCACGTTGCACCCCAGGCTATGCGACAGACCGATGATGGCACGCGCGATGATGCCTTCCTTGTTGTCGGCCACGATGTCGCTGACGAAGGCGCGGTCGATCTTGATCTGGTCCAGCGGCAGCTGCTTGAGGTACGACAACGAGGAATAGCCGGTGCCGAAATCGTCCAGTGAAAAGCGCACGCCGACCTTGCGCAAGGCGTTCATGGCGTCGACCGCCACCTCGACGTTCTCGACCAGCACACTTTCGGTCAGTTCCATCTTGAGCCTGGCCGGATCGATGCCGGTGGCCTGCAGCACGCCCAGCGCATGGGGCACGAAGTCGGCGTGGCGTAATTGCCTGGCGCTGACGTTCACCGCGAGCGACAGGTCGGCGCAGGCCGGCTGCAGCGACCAGGCCGCCAATTGCGTGCACGCCGCCTTCAGCACCCACTGGCCGAGCGCGATGATCAAGTCGCTTTCCTCCGCCAGCGAAATGAATTCGCTAGGGTAGATCAATCCCCGTTCCGGATGATGCCAGCGCACCAGGGCTTCAGCGCCGGTGACCTGACCGTCGGCCAGCACCTGCGGCTGGTAATGCAGCACCAGTTGACCGGCCTGGATGCCGTACGCCAGGGCCGCTTTCAACTGTTCGCGTGCCATGACGCCTGCCTCCATGTCGGGGTCGTACATGCAGTTCCGGTTGCGGCCCAGGGATTTGGCGCGGAACATCGCCTTGTCTGCCCGGCGGATCGTGTCGACGATGGTTTCGCCGTGACCCATCACCGCCAGGCCGGAGGAAAAGCCGACCTTCAAGCCGGATTCGAAGCCCTCGACCGGAATCGCGGCCAGATGATGCTTCAGGCGCTCGAGCGCCAGGAAGGCGGCGTCCTGTTCGGTATTCGGCAACAGCAGCAGGAATTCTTCGCCACCCCAGCGTGCCAGCACGTCGTCGCCACGCAGCAGGCTCCGAATTTGCCGGGCGAAGCCGCGCAGGACGTCATCGCCGGCCGCATGGCCGTAGGTGTCGTTGATCAGCTTGAAATGGTCGATGTCCAATAGCGCCAGCGACAGGCTGCCGGCACCGTTACGATGCCGCTTTTCTTCGTCGCTCAGCACTTCGCGCATGTAGCGGCGGTTCGGCAGGCCCGTCAGATCGTCGCGCATCGCGATCCCCTGCAGTTGCGACAACGCTACGCTCAACTCGTTCTTTTGCTGTTCCAGTGTCGCCTTCTGGTGCTTCAGGCGCTTGCGCATCCAGTTGAACTGGCTCGTCAGGAATACCACCGCTACCATCATGCTGGAGGCCAGCACGAAGTGGACGATTTCAACGTCGACCGGATAGTGCACGGGGTCGCGGCGAAAACACCAAGCCATCGTTGCTCCCAGTAAAAGGACGGCGAAGGCGCTGATCTGGTGCGAGCGGCGAGGCTCCAGCGCGAACGCACAGAACACCAGCACTACCTGCAATAGCGTCAGGGCGGCGCCGCGGACAGCAAACGCGATTGCGTAAGCAGCGATAATGCAGATGATCGCATGTATTCCTTGCCCGGTCGCAAGCTGAGATGGGCTCAGCTTGAGGAAAGCGCTGCGGCGAATCAGACAGTAGAAGACGACAGAACCGAGCAGGATACTGGCGCTCAGCCAAACCGCCGGTAGCACCGGTGCCGCTCGTACGGCAACTTCAGTCAGGAGCAGGCTTACGCAGATCAGGTATAGCAGCGCCGTGATTGCCCAATAGTTGAGCATCCGCCTGATTTTCGCGTCACGGCTGAAGATCAGGTCGTAAAAAGACTGCAACACTGGCATCGGAACAGGCTCCGTTATTATTATTTCTACACGGCAAATAAATTTCGCCAAGTGTAATATAGTAAGCCATGTGTTCAGGAAACAATTTAATTTGAGTAATCTGCTGCGAAAGTGAGACACCGCCGCAGCGCGCTTGAATTCGGCGACACGAAACGTCGTGGTGATGACAAATTTGCCGAATTCAACTCCTCAGTTCGAACGGGCGGCGCTCTCAGTGCAGCTTGACGATCGGCGTCGTCCTGCGGATCAGGAAGCGCGCCACAGCCAGCACCCCGGTCCGCATCGCGCCCAGGATCGCCTGGTGGTGCATCAAGTGCAGGCTCAGATACATCATGCGGGCCATGAAGCCCTCGACGAACCAGGTCGAGCGCAAGGAACCCATCAGGCTGCCGACCGTGGTCTGGTGGCCGATCGAGACCAGCGAGCCGTAATCCTTGTAGACATAGGGGTTCGTCTGCGGCGCCTGGCCCGAGGCCATGTTCATGAAGGTCTTCAGCAGGTACTCGGCCTGCTGGTGCGCGGCCTGGGCGCGTGGCGGGACCGGCTTGCCGTCGCCGTCCGTGCAGGCGGCGCAGTCGCCCAGCGCATACACGCCTTCCACGCCCTTGACCCGCAGATGGCTGTCGACCTCGATCGCACCACCCTTGTTGGTCGGCAGGCCCAGCGAGGCCAGGAATTCCGGCGCGCGGATCCCCGCCGCCCATACGCAGATGTCGGACGGATAGACGTGGCCTTCCTGGTCGGTGACCCGGTGCCGCTCGATCCGCGTCACCCGGCAGTTGGGGACCACGCGGATCGCGCGCTCGTCGAGCAGGCGCGCGGCCGAGGCCGAGACCTTTTCGGGCAGCGGCGCCAGGATCCGCGGCGCCCCTTCCAGCAGCGTGATGCGGACGTCGCGCTGGACCTGCAGGCGGTTGAAGCCATAGGCGGCATAGGCGCCGGACGCTTCGCGCAGCTCCGCGGCCAGCTCGACGCCGGTGGCGCCGCCGCCGATGATCACGATGTCCAGGCCACTGCGCCCGGGGGGCGCCAGGCCGGTGTCCGTCACCGCGGTGTCGTTGGCGGTCAGGGTGGCGGCGGCGCTGGCCGTCTGTGCGCCGCTCCGGGGTGCGTCGGCGGCGACCACGCCGGACTCGAAGCTGCCGGCGCCGACCGCCTTGGCGACCGCCACGCCCGGATTCGATGTGCCCTCCCCCTTGGCCTCGGCGGCTTGGGCGAGCAGGCGCAGCAGGCGCAGGCGGAAGCGCTCGGCGTCTTCGGTGGCGTTCAGGGAAATCGTGTGTTCGCGCGCGCCGGGCACGCCGAAATAATTGGAGGTGCTGCCGACGGCAATCACCAGGGAGCGATACGAGATGGAGCGCGCCGGGAAGATCTCTTCGCCGTCGCTGGCGGCGCTGACCGGGCCGACGCTGATGGCCCTGGCGGCGGGGTCGAGCCCCGTCATGGCGCCGTAGACGAAGGTAAAGCCGCGGTCGTGGGCCAGCATCTGGTAGGACAGGCCCTCCTGGTGGATGTCCAGGGTGCCGGCCGCCACCTCGTGCAGCGAGGGCTTCCAGATGTGATACAGCCGGCTATCCACCAGCATCACCTTGGAGGGGCCCAGCTTGCGCCCCAGTTTGCAGGCCAGCTCCAGCCCGCCCGCACCGCCTCCTACGATCACGATCTCGCTATGCAAGTCTGCCTCCGTCGGTATAGCACCCGGCGCCGCCGGGGCCGGCGGCTTGTCGGGCTAACAAGGGCAGTTTACTACGAGGGCGGAAAAGCTGCTGCCGCGGCAGGCGCCGCTGCTCAGTCGTGACCGCGGCCGTGGCCGTTGCCGTGACCGTTGCCATGGCCGTTGCCATGGCCGCCGCCGTGGCCGCGCTCCTCCCAGCCGCGGTCATCGTCGTGGCCATGGCCGCGCTCGTAGCCACGGTCGTAGCCACGGTCGCGGTCACGGTATTCGACGCGTTCGACCACGCGCACCTCCGGGCGGCGACCTTCATGGAAATGCTCGCGGTAGCGCGGCACGTAGGTGTTGGTGTACCACTCGTCACGCACGAACAGGACCGGACGGCCGCAGGCATCGTAGCGGCCGCAGAACTTGGACCAGTGCTTGCGGTGGCCCGGCGGCACGCGCAGGTAGACCGGCTCGGCCACGTAGTGCGGCACCTGGCGCACGATCACCGGCTGGGGCGCATACAGTACGGGCTGCGGCGCGAAGTCCCCGATGTCGACGCGTCCATAAAAGCCCGGCTGTCCGACGCTGATGCTGACATTGGTCTGGGCCAGGGCCGGGAAAGCGGCGGCGCACAGCGCCACACCGAAGATGAGGGATTTCATGCGTTTCTCTCCGTATAAGAATGTGGCTAGTTTACCAAACGAAATGTTGCGTTCTGTACGTTGCAACACATACTTACATCCGTTACCGATAGAATGCCTGCTTCCCCTTCCATACCTTGAAAGCAGAATTGATGTTCCTGAAATCCGCAAGCCTGGCAAGCGCCCTCCTCCTGGCCGGCGCCGCCCAGGCGCAAGTCGGCATCACCGCCGATCTCGGCACCACCGGCGCCGGTTTCCACCTGGTCATCCCGATGGAATCGAACCTGAACGGCCGCTTCGGCGCCAACATGCTCAACCACGACTTCGACCGCAGCACCAACGGGGTCGACTATGCGATCAAGGGCAAGCTGCGGACCCTCGACGTGTTGTTCGACTGGTATGTGCGCGACGGCAGCCTGTTCCACCTGACGGGCGGCCTGGTCTACAACGGCAACCGCTTCGACGCCACCGCCCAGCCCAATCAGCTTGGCAAGCTTGTCCTGAACGGTAACACCTACACCGCGGCCGACGTCGGCATCCTGAAGGGCCGTATCGACTATCGCAAAGCTGCTCCCTACCTCGGCATCGGCTGGGGCAATGCGCTGGCAAACGACAACCGGAGCCATTGGAGCTTCAACGCCGACCTCGGCGCCTTCTTCCAGGGCAATCCGAACGTCAAGCTGGGCAGCTATGGCTGCACGGTCTCGAAAGAGGTCTGCGACACCCTGGTCAAGGACGTGGCCGCGGAACGCCTGCGCCTGACGGACGACATCAGCGGCTTCAAATTCTATCCGGTGGCACGCGCCAGCCTGAACTACCGCTTCTGATTTCTGGTGGTAGGATACTTCGCACGGAGGCAATCATGCGAAATCATCCACTGCGCTGGAGCCTGGTGCTCCTGGCCTGCCTGACGGCGGTGGCCTGCCACGACCGGCGCGACCCGGTCAAGCCGACCGTCGACCTGTCGGCCGCCGTCGGCATCGCCCGCTGAGCCGCGGCATCCGCGGCTTGGCGCCCGAAACCCGCCGCCCCGCCGGCGGCAGGGTACACTGTCGCCTTTTCATCAGCAAGGACCACGCCTCCCCATGTCGTTCGCTTCGCTCGGCCTGATCGACCAGATCGTCCGCACCCTCTCTTCCCTCTCGTACACCTCGCCGACGCCGGTGCAGTCGCAGGCGATTCCCGCCGTGCTGGCCGGACGCGACGTGATGGCCGCCGCCCAGACCGGCACCGGCAAGACCGCCGGCTTCGCCCTGCCCCTGCTGCAGCGCCTGGCAACGGATGGCGTGCAGGTGGCCGGCAACTCGGTGCGCGCCCTGGTGCTGGTACCGACCCGCGAACTGGCCGAGCAGGTGCACCAGAGCGTGCGTGCCTACGGCGAAGGCCTGCCGCTGCGCACCATGGTGGCCTACGGCGGGGTCAGCATCAATCCGCAGATGATGCGCCTGCGCAAGGGCGTCGACCTGCTGGTCGCCACGCCCGGCCGCCTGCTCGACCTGCAGCGCCAGAACGCGGTGCGCTTCAACCAGGTGCAGGCCCTGGTGCTGGACGAAGCCGACCGCATGCTGGACCTGGGTTTTTCGCGCGACATCGACCAGCTGCTGGCCCTGCTGCCGAAGCGCCGCCAGACCCTCCTCTTCTCGGCCACCTTCTCCGATCCGATCCGGGCCCTCGCCACGAAGCTGCTGCACGACCCCGTCGGCATCGACGCCAGCCCGCGCAACACGACGGTGAAGGCGATCCGCCAGTGGATCGTCCCGGTCGACAAGAAGCGCAAGCCGGAACTGTTCCTGCACCTGCTGAAGCGCCACGCCTGGCCGCAGGCGCTGGTATTCGTGAAAACCCGCAAGGGCGTCGACCAGCTGGTCGAGCTGCTCGACGCGAAGGGATTCAGCGCCGATTCGATCCACGGCGACAAGCCGCAGCCGGCGCGCCTGCGCGCGCTGGAGCGCTTCAAGGCCGGCGAAGTAAAGATCCTGGTAGCCACCGACGTCGCCGCGCGCGGTATCGACATCGACGAGCTGCCGGTGGTGGTGAACGTCGACCTGCCGATCGTGGCCGAGGACTACGTGCACCGCAGCGGCCGCACGGGCCGTGCCGGCGCCTCGGGCGAGGCGGTGTCGCTGGTCTGCGCCGACGAGGTGCAGCAGCTGGCGGCGATCGAAGCCCTGACCGGGCAGACCCTCGAACGCAAGGAAGAGCCGGGCTTCGCGCCCGACCACCGGGTGCCGGAGACGAACGCCGGCGGGCAGGTCGTCAAGAAGCCGAAAAAGCCGAAGAAGTCGAAACACGGTGGCCCGGCGAAGGGCGACGCGCCGGTGGTGCAGGAAGACGTGCGTTTCAGGCGCTGACGAAAGCGTGGACCAGGCGGTTGAAGGCGGCCGCGTGCGTGAAGGTCATCCCGTGCGAGGCGCCGGCGATGGATCGCTTGTCCACATGCCCGATCCACTCCGCCAGCTTGTTGACGTTATCGCGGTACATGCGCGGGCTCTTTTCTCCGGCGATCAGCAAGGTCGGGCACTTCACCTGGCCCGCCGCGGCGCGCGTATAGGCGGGCAAGGGATCGCGGAACTGCTTCGGCAGCGTGCTCGCATTGTCGGTCGCCATGGTGCGGAAACCCGGGGTACTCCTGCGCCAGATGCCGGGCATGCTGACCGAGTCGACGAAGGTTTCCAGTCCGGCCTCGATGGCGCCCTCCTCGATCAGGCAGGCGACTTTCTCGCGCAGGAGCGTGATCGCCGGCGGCATTGCCGCTTCCGGCATGCCGTCGATCTGCAGCGGGCCGCCCGGATCGGCCAGCGTCAGCGTCTTCACCAGCTCTGGAAACTCGCGCGCCAGGTGGAAGGCCACGCAGCCGCCGCGCGAGTGCCCCACCAGATGGACCGGACCGAGGTTCATCGCCGCGATGAACTCGGCGAGTTGCGCCACGTGCGCCTTCCAGCCGAAGTCTCCCTGATCGGCGCCATCGTCGACCGGCCAGTAATGGCTGAGGCTGACCGAAACGCAGAGGAAATCCTTCGACAGTACGGCCGTCTGGCCGCTCCAGTAGCGGTAGTCGCACAGCGAGCCGTGCACGAACAGCAGCGGCTCGCCGGAACCGCTGGCCACGTAGGGCACGCGGATGCCGGAGGGGACGGTGGCGAAAAACACCTCGGGCACTGAAAGGTTTTGCAGGTCGGTTCGTGCGTTCATGATCGGGCTCCTTTCCAATACTATGCACCACACACGAATCTAAGAAAATCGCATAATATTGATCGTACCTATCAATCTTTCTGATACATTTTCCATGTCCATGAATGCACTCGACCTCGACGTCCTGACCATGATCGTGGCGGTGGCCGATACCGGCAACATCAGCCGCGCCGCGGAAGTCGTGCACCGCTCGCAATCGGCGGTGAGCATGCAGATCAAGACCCTCGAGACGGCGCTCGGCAAGCCGCTGTTCGTGCGCCGGCCGCGCAGCGTCACGCCGACGCAGGACGGCGAGGTCCTGCTGAGCTTTGCGCGGCGCATGCTGGCCCTGCGCGACGAAGCCTGGGCCGCGGTGGTGCGGCCCGACATCACCGGACGCGTCGTCATCGGCGTGCCCGACGACTATGCCTCGTCCCTGCTGCCCTCGATCCTGAAGAAGTTTTCGGCCACCTACCCGAAGGTCGAGATCCAGGTGGTCGGGCTGCCCAGCGTGGCGCTGGCGCCGATGGTCAAGGACGGCTCGGTCGACCTGGTCTGCGCCACGCGCGTAAAAGGCCTGTCCGGGGAATTCGTCCGCTTCGAGCCGATGGTCTGGGCCGCCAACCCCAGCGCCCTCGACATCTGGAAAGAGCGCCCGCTGCCGATCGCCGTGTTCTTGCCGGGCAGCGTGGCGCGCGAAAACGCGATCCGCAGCCTGGAACGGGCGAAGATTCCCTACCGGACCTCCTACGAGAGCCCAAGCCTGATGGGGCTGCTCAGCATGGTCGAGGCGGGGCTGGCGGTGGCGCCGCTCGCGCGCTGCGCGGTGCCTGGCCACCTCAGCCTGCTCGGCCAGGCGCAGGGCCTGCCGGAAATCGACCCGCTGGAAGTCATCCTCGCGCGCAGCACCAAGTCGAAACGGCCGCCGTGCGACTTCCTGGCCGAGAAGATCATGTCCGAGCTGCGGCGCTAAATCGGCTATTCTATTGCCCTCGTTCATCCAGCCAGTTCACGCCATGCAATTCTTCGGAATCGGAATCCACATCATCATCGCCATCTTTTTCGCGGTGCACGCGGTACGCACGCAGCGCGAAATGGTCTGGCTGCTCGTGCTGTTCCTGTTCCCCCTGCTTGGCAGCATCGTGTATTTCGTGGCCGTGTTCCTGCCCTCGATGCGCCTCGACCATTCGGCGGCAAAGGCCGGCCGCGCGCTGCAGGCCGGCCTGGATCCGGGCCGCGAAGTGCGCGAGGCCCAGCGCGCCTTCGAACTGACCCCGACCGCGCACAACCAGATGCGCCTGGCGAGCGCCCTGCTCGAAACCGGCCAGGCCGCAAAAGCCGCCGAGCAGTACGACGCTTGCCTGCAGGGCCCTTTCGCGCGCGACGCCGAGCTGCGCCTGGGCGCGGCGCATGCCCGCCTGGCGGGCGGCAATGCCGCCGGCGCCATCGCCCTGCTGGAAGCGCTGGCCGCCGAGCAGCCGAACTTCCGCCCCGAGCAGGTCGGCATCCTGCTGGGCCAGGCCTACGCCGCGGCCGGGCGCCAGGATGAAGCGGGCGCGCAGTTCGCGGCCGCCGCGCAGCGTTTCGGCAGCCTTGAAGCGCGCGCCGAACTGGCCATCTGGGCGCTCGCCAACGGCAAGCCGCAGGTGGCCGAACCGGAACTGCAGGAGATCGAGCGCACCCGCAAGCACATGCCGGCGCATTCCCGGACCCTGAACCGCGAACTGTTCAGGCGCGTGGATGCGGCGCGGGCGCAGGCGCGCTGAGGCGCGTCACCGGATCCCCTTCAGCGCAAGGTCAGCCAGAACTTGCGCACGCCCTCGTCCTCGTCCACCGGCCCGACCGTGAAACCGAGCTTCTTCACCAGCCCGATCACCGGCGCGTTCTGGGGCAGCGCCTCGCCGACGATCTCGCGGGTGCCGCGCGCGCGGCAGTAGGCGATCAGCTTGTCCATCAACATGCGGCCCAGGCCCTTGCCCTTCAGGTCGGAACGCACCGTCACCGCGAATTCGGCGCTGACGTTGTCCGGGTCGGCCACCACCCGGCCCACGCCGAGGGTCTCGTCCTGGCCGTCGGGACCGGGGTGGGTCGCGATGAAGGCCATCTCGCGGTCGTAGTCGATCTGCGTGAAGCGCGCCAGCTGGGCCGGCTGCAGCTCGCGCACCCGCACGAACATCCGGTAGCGCACGTCGTCGGGCGTGAGCGCATCGAAGAAGGCCACGTGGGCCGTGCCGTCCTCGGGGCGGATCGGGCGCAGCAGGATGGTGCCGCCGTTCCAGGCCACCTTCTCTTCGAGCTCGGCCGGATAGGGCCGGATCGCCAGGCGGTCGAGCGTGGAGCCGGAGCGGTCGGCCATGCCGATGCGCATGCGCGCGTCCAGCACCACGGCTTTGCTACTGTCGGCCAGCAGCGGGTTGATGTCCAGCTCGACGATCTCCGGCACGTCGGCCACCAGGCGCGAGACCTGCACCAGCACCGCCAGGATCGCATCCATGTCGGCCTTCGGGTGGTTGCGGTAGCCCTCGAGCAGGCGCGCGACGCGCGTGCGCGCCACCAGCTCCCGGGCCAGCACCGTGTTCAGCGGCGGCAGCGCCACCGCGTGGTCGTCCGCCGCTTCCACCGCCATGCCGCCGTGGCCGAACAGGATCACGGGGCCGAACACCGGATCGGTGGCGGCACCTAGAATCAGCTCGTGGGCTTCCGGATTGCGCGCCATCGCCTGCACGATGAAGCCCTCCAGGCGCGCGCCGGGCTGCAGCTCGGCCAGGCGGCGGCGCATGCGCTCGGCCGCCGCCAGCACCGCCGCATCGCTGTCGAGGTCCAGCGTGACGCCGCCGACGTCGGTCTTCTGCGCCACGTCCGGCGACAGGATCTTCACCGCCACCGGATAGCCGATCTCGCGCGCCGCGCGCACCGCGTCCTCGGGTGCGGCGGCGGCGCGGGTCGGCACCACCGGAATGCCGTAGGCTTCCAGGATCGCCTTGGTGTCGGGATCGGACAGCAGGTAGCTGCCCTTGTTCAGCGCCTCGCGCACCAGCCGGCGCGCGCGCTCGCGGTCCGGCTGGCCGTCGCCGACCGAGCCCGGCACCTGCATCAGGAGGGTCTGGTTTTCGCGGTAATGCACGATCTGCAGGAAGCCGTTGACCGCGTCCTCGGGGGTGCGGTAGGCCGGCATGCCGGCAGCGGCGGCGATGGTCCGCGCTTCCAGCACCGACTGCACGCCCAGCCAGCAGCCCAGCACATTCCGCGACGACGACCTGGCCAGCGGCGCCACCGCGCGCGCGACGTCGGCCGGGTCGACCACCGCGTTCGGTGCGTGGATCATCAGCACCGCGTTCGCGCCCGGGTCGTGCAGCAGCACCTCGACGACGTCACGGTAGCGTTCCGGCGGGGCGTCACCGCGCAGGTTCAGCGGGCCGTCGCCGCGCCACTCCGGCACCAGTTCGCGCAGGCGCCGCACCGTGTCTTCCTGCAGCAGCGCCTGGTGCCCGCCGCCATATTGGAGGGCGTCGCCGGCCAGCACCACCGGGCCGGCGCCGTTGCCGAGGATGGCGAGCCGGTCGCCGTACAGCGGCTTGGCGCGCGCCAGGGTCTCGACCGCCGCGAACAGCTGCTCGGTGGTGTACACGCGCAGCATGCCGGCGCGCCGGATCGCGGCGTCGTAGACGTCGTCCGGGGTCGCCAGCACGCCCGACAGGCAGGCGCCGGCCGTGGCAAGCTCGAGCGAACGCCCGGCCTTCAGCACCAGGGTCGGCTTGCTGCGTGCCGCCGCGCGCGCCGCCGACATGAACTTGCGCGCATAGCGCAGGCTCTCGACATGCAGCAGGATCGCGCTGGTGCCGCCGTCGCTGGCCAGGTAGTCGAGCACGTCGCCGAAATCGACGTCCGCCGATTCGCCCAGCGAGATGAAATGCGAAAAGCCGATCCCGCGCGTGCGGGCCCAGTCCAGCACCCCCGTCATCAGCGCGCCCGATTCCGAGACGAAGGCGATCTTGCCCGGCGCGGCGCCGCCGGCGGCGATGCTGGCGTTCAGGCCCATGCCCGGCGCCAGCATGCCGGCGCTGTTCGGGCCGAGGATGCGCAGCAGGTAGGGATTGGCGGCGTCGAGCATGGCCTGCTTCAGGCTGCGTCCGCGCGCATCGCGCCCGCTGGAAATCCCGGCGCTCATCACGATCGCCGCGCGGGTGCCGAGTTCGCCGAGCGCGCGCACGATGCCGGGCACGGTATGCGGCGGCGTGCAGACGATCGCGAGGTCCGGTACCGCGGGCAGGCTGGCGACGTCGGGCCAGGCGCGCAAGCCGGCGATGCTGTCGTACTTCGGGTTGACCGGATAGATCTGGCCGGCGAAGCCGCCCTCCCTCAGGTTGCGCAGCATGGTGGCGCCGACGCTGCCGGGCCGCTCGGTGGCGCCGACCAGGGCGACCGACTTCGGCCCAAACAGCTGGCGCAGGTTGCGGACGCTCATGCCGCTTCCCTCGCCGCGCGCTCCCAGCCGTGCAAGCCGATGTTGGCGGATTGGCTACACTGGACCCAAGAGAAAACAGACCACGGAACCGAACAATGACGACCGAAACCAGCGGCTCGCTGAAGGTGATCTATGCGGCCATCGCTGCCAATCTCGGCATCGCCGTCAGCAAATTCATCGTTGCCGGCATTACCGGCAGCGCCGCGATGATGGCCGAAGGCATCCACTCGGCGGTGGACACCGGCAACGAACTGCTGCTGCTGATCGGCGAGCATAACAGCGTCAAGCCGGCCGACGCCAAGCATCCCTTCGGCTACGGCAAGGAGCTGTACTTCTGGGCCCTGATCGTGGCCATGTCGGTGTTTTCGCTGGGCGGCGGACTCTCGATTTACCACGGCTACGAAGCCTTGCGCCATCCCGAACCCCTGCAGGATCCGACCTGGAACTATGTCGTACTGGGTGTCTCGGCGCTGTTCGAGGGCTACAGCTGGAACGTGTCGCGCAAGGCTCTCAACGAACGCCGGAAACCGGGGGCCTCGCTGTGGCAGACCATGCGTGCCAGCAAGGACGCGTCCGTGTTCACGGTCTTCATCGAAGACTCGGCCGCCCTGCTCGGCCTGGCGATCGCCGCCCTCGGCATCGTCCTCGGCCATGCCCTCGACAACCCGTATCTCGACCCGGCCGCCTCGGTGCTGATCGGCCTCTTGCTGGTGGGCGCCGCCTTCACTCTGGCGCGCGAGACCGGCGGACTGCTGGTCGGCGAAAGCATCGGCGCGGACGCCACCCGCAGGGTCCGTGACGTGTTCGAGAAGGATCCCGCGATCCTCTGCGTGGCCGAGCTGCAGAGCATGCAACTGGGGCCGGACGAGGTGCTGCTGACGGCCTCCGTGCAGTTCAGGCGCGGCATGCGCATCGACGAGGTCGAAGCGGCCATCGAACGCCTTGAAAAGACGGTGGCCGCGCTCTACCCCTCGATCCGGCATATCTATTTCGAATCCGGCGCGCTGCGCTCGGCGATGGGCTGAGTGGGCCGACAAGATCATGCGCGTGTGCTCCGTCGAGATGACAATGCTTGGCACAATGCTACCATCTTATCGGGCCGCGACGCATGCTAGAATGGCCGCGTGAAACCGACCCTCCGACTGCTGCTCGTGTGCTTCCTGATGCTGGCGCTGCCTTTCCAGGCATTCGCCTCGGCAAGCATGCGGCCGCCCGTCGCGCACGCGATCACGCACGTGGCCACGCCGGGGCAGGAGGCGCCGGCGGCGCAGTTGCCGCCCTGTCACCAGCAGATGGCGATGGCCGCGGCGGCGGCGAAGTCCACGCATTCTGCGCATTCCGCACCTGAGAACCACGCCGGCCAGCATGCCAAGGGCAAGTGCGGCACCTGCACAGCCTGCTGCGTGGGCGCGGCGATGGCGCCCGGCCTGCCCGCCGCCCTCGCGCTGGCGGCGCCCGCTACCTCCTCGATTCCCTTCCGCGCCGGCCACCTGCCGAGCGTCGATCCGGTCCTGCCCGAACGACCTCCCAGCACCCTCCTCGCCTGATTTCCGCGCGCCGTCGCCCCATGGCCGACGGCTGTCATCACGCATCGTCAACGAGGATACCCATGAAAACCCCATTGAATCTGGCACGCGCCGCCGCGTGCCTGCTGCTGGCCGCCGCCGGCACCCACGCCTACGCCCAGCAAGCCATCCAGGCCGCCGCCGACCCGCAAGCCTCCGTACCGGCCACCCGCTACCAGTCCGCGCTCGGCAAGGGCGCCGGGCCCGCCCCTGAAACCAGCCCGGACGCCAACTGGGTCGCGAGCAACCAGACCGTCGCCGCCACCGATTCGATGGCGCTCACCATGAAGCCGATGGCCGGCCAGGCGGCCGATCCGCATGCCGGGCACGCGATGCCTCCCGCACAGTCTGCCGATCCGCATGCCGGACACGCGGGCATGCATGGCATGCAGGGCATGGGGATGAACATGGACAAGAAGGACGGCCCCGCCATGTGCGCGCCCGGCAGCGGCAGCCAGGCCATGCAGTGCATGTCCGGCGACAAGGCCGGCGACAAGGCCGGCGAAGGCAAGATGTCCTGCTGCCAGTCCTGCTGCAAGGACAAGATGAAGAAAGGCAAGGAGAGCCCATGAGCGTCAGAATGCTTGGCGCGCCGCTCGTGCTGGCCCTGCTGGCCGGCTGCGCGGCGGTCGCGCCGGACGGGGGCTTCGGCAGCGTCGCCGCTAGCAGCCGCGAGCGCATCGGTGCGGAACCGCGCTTGGCGCGCGACGATGCCGCTGCACGCGAACTGCAGCAGTCGGTGCAGGCGATGCTGGCAAAGCCGCTCGGCATGGACGACGCCGTCAAGGTCGCCGTGCTGGCCAATCCGGGCCTGCAAGCCGGCTACTGGAAGGTCGGCATCGCCCAGGCCGACCTGGCGCAGGCCGGCCGGCTGCCGAACCCGGTGCTGGGCTACAAGCACGTGGCGAACGGCGGCGACATCGCCATCGAGCGCACCTTCACCGCCAACCTGGTCGGCCTGCTGACCATGCCGCTGGCGGCGCGCCTCGAAGCGCGGCGCTTCGAACAGGTCAAGCTGGAGGTCGCGCGCGAGATCGAGCTGCATGCGCGCGACACGCGCATCGCCTGGGTCGACGCGGTGGCCGCGAACCAGACGCTGGACTACGCGCGCCAGGTGGGCAGCGCGGCGCAAGCCAGCGCCGAACTGGCCGAACGCATGGCCAGGGCCGGGAATATGAGCCAGCTCGACCTGGCCCGCGAACAGCTGTTCCAGGCCGAAAGCCAGGCCGCGCTGGCGCGCGCCGGCAAGCAGGCCGTGGCGGCGCGCGAGAAGCTCACCCGCCTGCTCGGCCTGTGGGGCAAGGACGCGCAATACAGCTTGCCCGAGCACCTGCCGGAGCTGCCGCCGTCGCCTGCCGAACCGGCGGACGTGGAGCGCATCGCCATCGAGCAGCGCCTCGACGTGCAGGCGGCCAGGCTGGATGCGCAGGCCACCGCGTCGGACCTCGGGCTGACCAAGACGACGCGTTTCGTCAACGTGCTCGACCTCGGCTTCGTGAACGAGACCACGACCAATGCGCCGACCGCGCGCGGCTACCAGCTGACGCTGGAACTGCCGCTGTTCGACTGGGGCGGCGCTCGGGTGGCGCGCGCGGAAGGCGTGTACATGCAGGCCGTGAACCGCGTCGCCCAGGCGGCCGTCGCGGCGCGCAGCGATGCGCGCGAGAGCTATCTCGGCTACCGCACCGCCTACGACGTGGCCGCGCACTACCGCGACCACATCATCCCGCTGCGCAAGCGGATCTCGCGCGAAGTCCTGCTGCGCTACAACGGCATGCTGCTGTCGACCCGCGACCTGCTGGCGGATTCGCGCGAACAGGCGGGCGCCGTCTCGGCCTACATCGAGGCATTGAAGGAGTTCTGGAGCGCTTCGGCACAGCTCGAAGCCGCCCTCGGCCTACGCCTGGGTGGAGAACAGGTGCGGCACCGGAACCAGGAACACACGGAACACGAGGAACACGCAGAATGACATCCCGCAGGAATTTCATCACCGGCGCCGGTGCTGCCATGGTCGGCGCCTCGTTGGTCGGCAAGGCAGGCACCGCCGCCATCCCCGAAGCCCCGCTGCAAAGCTCGGCCGGCACCGCGCCGCCCCTTAGCCCGCCGAACGGCCGTCCCTACAACCCGGTCGTCACGCTGAACGGCTGGACCCTCCCCTGGCGCATGAAGGACGGCGTCAAGGAATTCCACCTGGTGGCCGAGCCCGTGGTGCGCGAGATCGCGCCCGGCATGAAGGCCAACCTGTGGGGCTATAACGGCCAAAGCCCGGGCCCGACCATCGAGGTGGTCGAGGGCGACCGGGTGCGCATCTTCGTCACGAATAAACTGCCGGAAGCGACCAGCATCCACTGGCACGGACAGTTCCTGCCGAACGGCATGGACGGCGTGGCGGGCCTGAACCAGCCGGCGATCGCACCGGGCAAGACCTATGTGTACGAATTCGTGGCGCGCTACGCCGGCACCTTCATGTACCACCCGCACGCCGACGAGACGGCGCAGATCGGCATGGGCATGATGGGGTCCTGGGTCACGCACCCGAAGGACCCGCGCCAGCATGCGGTGGACCGCGACTTCGTGTTCCTGCTGAATGCCTACGACATCGCTCCGGGCAGCTACACGCCGAACGTGAATACGATGCTCGACTTTAATATCTGGACCATCAACAGCCGCGCTTTTCCCGGCACTGACCCGATGGTCGTGAGAAAAGACGACCGGGTGCGCATCCGCATCGGCAACCTGTCGATGACGAACCACCCCTTCCACATCCACGGCCACCGCTTCGAGGTCGCCGGCACCGATGGCGGCTGGATACCGCAGGCCGCGCGCTGGCCGGAAGTCACGGTCGACATCGGCGTGGGCCAGATGCGCGCGATCGAGTTCGTGGCGGATGCGCCCGGCGACTGGGCCTTCCACTGCCATAAATCGCACCACACGATGAACGCGATGGGCCACGGCGTGCCGAACCTGATCGGGGTCGACCACCGCGGCGTGGCCGGCAAGATCAACGACCTGGTGCCGGGCTATATGGTCATGGGCGACAAGGGCGGCTCGATGGGCGGCATGCGCCCCCCGCTGCCGGAGAACACCTTGCCGATGATGGACGGCAAAGGCCCCTTCGGCGAGATCGAGATGGGCGGCATGTTCACGATGATCAAGGTGCGCGAAGGCCTGGCGCGCGGCGAGTTCCGCGATCCGGGCTGGTACCAGCATCCGCAGGGGACGGTGGCGCGGGAGTGGACCGGGGCGGCGCCGGAGCCGGTCCGCGCGCCGGCGACACAGGCAGCGCCGGGCGAGCCGGTGGCGACCGTCAAGCGCGGCGGCGGCCACGGTGGGCACTAGCTTTCGGAATTTCCGAAGCCTCGTACCGGAATTGCCGGATTGCGGGCAAGACGCCCCTGCCACTAAGATCGGTGCATGGACCCGATGATTCTGACTTTTACTGCAGGAATAGTGGCTGGGGCGATGAATGCGCTGGCGGGCGGCGGCTCGTTCGTGAGCCTGCCGGCGCTGATCGCGGCGGGCGTGCCTCCGGTCCAGGCGAATACTTCCAGCACCGTCGCGCTGTTCCCGGGCGGGCTGGCCAGCGCCTGGGCGTATCGCGACGGCTCGAGGTCGGTCGGGACCGTGCCGCTGCGTGCCCTGCTGCTGACGACACTGTGCGGCGGCCTGGTCGGCGCCATCCTGTTGCTGCGGACCTCCTCCGCCGCGTTCACCTTCGTGCTGCCCTGGCTGCTGCTGCTGGCGTCCCTTGCGCTCGCGTTCGGACGACGCCTCGGCGAGGCATTGCGGGCACGCTGGCATATCCACGCGTACGCGGTGCTAGCCGTACAGTTCGCGCTCGGCGTCTATGGCGGCTATTTCGGCGGCGCCGTCGGGATCATGATGATCGCCGTATGGGGACTGCTCGACAGCCGCGACCTGAAACACCTCAACGCGCCGCGCACGCTACTGGTCAGTGCGGCGAATGCGGTGGCGGTACTGGCCTTCGTCGTGGCCAACGCGGTGCGCTGGCCGGAAACGCTGGCCATGCTGGTGGGCGCCATCGTCGGCGGCTACGGTGGCGCGCATCTGGGGCGGCGTGCGCCGGCGGGCGCGATCCGCGCCCTCACCCTGCTTGCTACCTCCTGCATCACGCTGGCCTTCTTCGTGAAAACCTATGCGCCGGCACTGCTGCACCGCGTGTAGCGGCGCGGGTACCGATCAGGCAGCGAACTTTTTCGACCCGGCCACGCAGGCAACCGCCATCAGGGTCACGCCGAGCATGGCCGGATCGACCGTCTCATGCAGCAGCAGGGCCGCAAAACCCAGCCCGATGAAGGGCTGGAGCAACTGCAACTGGCTAACCGACGCAATGCCGCCCTGGGCCAGGCCGCGATACCAGAACACGAAGCCGATCAGCATGCTGAACAAGGAGACGTAGGCCAATCCGCCCCATGCCGATGTCCGCACGAAGGCAAACGAGGCCGGCATGGTCCACAGGGCGGTCGTGAGCGTGAGGGGCAGCACCAGGATCAGCGCCCAGCTGATGACCTGCCAGCCGCCCAGGCGACGCGACAGGCGGGCGCCTTCCGCGTAACCGAGTCCACAGACGACGACAGCCGCCAGCATCAGCGCGTCGCCCTTCAGGGAGGTCTCGATACCGTTGCAGGCGGCATAGCCGACCACGAAAGCGCTGCCGGCCAGGGAAAACAGCCAGAAAGCCGGTTTCGGACGCTCGCCCCCGCGAAGCACGCCAAAGATCGCCGTGCACAAGGGCAGCAGCCCGAGGAAGACGATCGAATGGGCGGACGACACATGGCGCAGCGCCAGTGCCGTCAGCAGCGGAAAGCCGATCACCACGCCCAGCGTGACGGCGCCCAATGTAGGCATGTCGGCCGGCGCCGGGCGGCGTTGGCGAAAGCCGAGCAGGATGGCTGCACCCAACAGCGCCGCAATGCTGGCGCGGGCGGATGTGAGAAACACCGGATCGAAGTCCATGACCGCCGCCCGCGTGGCCGGCAGCGAACCCGCGAAAATCACGACGCCGATGAATCCATTGATCCAGGCGCTGGCTGTTTTATTCATCGCTTTTCCCATCGATCGTGCGTGCAGTAGACCACGCGGATGGTGGAATAGCTAGACAAAGTGCAACGCTTTGGGAAAACGCTGAACTGGGCGATCGACTGCGCGATGGACAGCGATCGCCGCCTAGCGCTTGCGCAGCGCCGCGATCTGCGCGCGCAAGTCCTTGTTCTCGGCTTCCAGGCTGTCGCGTGCGGTCTTGGCGCCGACCAGTTCCATCTCGGCGGCCAGGCGCGCATCGGACAGCGCCGCGGTCTGCGTGACGTTCTTTTCGATCTGGGCGCGCAGCTCGGCCAACTGGGCGTCCTTGCCTTCGATCGCCAGCTGGTCCTTGGCCTTGCCGACCAGGGCTTCCATCGCCACCTGGCGGGCGTTGCGCAGCTCGGCGTTCAGGCGCTCGATTTCCTCGTCGCGCTCGGCCAGCGTGGCCAGGGCGTCGTCGCGGGCGGTGGCCAGCTCGTCGCGCTGCGCCTGCAGCGCGTTGCGCTCGGCTTCCAGCGCATCGCCGGCTTCGCGCAGCGATTCCAGCTCTTCCTCATGGCGGGCCAGTTCTGCGCGAGTGCCGCTGCCCGCCTCTTCCGCGAACTGCTGGGCCCAGCGCGCCAGGTCGGCGACCAGGTTCTGCGGCAGTTCGGCCCGGGGCGGCTCGGCCGGCTTGTCCTTGGCTGCGCGCCAGTCCGCCAGGTGGCGCGAAATGGCGCTGGCCGAGCCGCCGCCGAGGGCGTCGCGCACCGTGTCGATGGTGACCGGCATGCCGCCGTCCTGCAGCTTGCCGGCTGCTGCCGCTACGTCGTCGAAATTCATAGAATGCGTATCCGTTATTGAAGACCGAATGATACGCGACGCCCGTCATCGGCGACAGGCGCTACCGGACAATTTCAGATCCTGAACTCGTCCAACGACTTGCCGCCGGCCAGCGCCTCGGCGACCCACTTCGGCTGGCGCCCACGCCCGGCCCAGGTCTGCGACGCGTCGGCCGGATTCCGGTAACGCGCTTCGCCCGGCTGCCCGTCGGCTTTTTTGGCGCCGCCCTTCTCCGCGCCGCGCGTCTTCGCAGCGCCCTTCTTCGCGCCGCCAGCCTTGGCGATCAGGTCCGCGACCGGCACGCCCACGCCCTGGGCAATCGCCAGGATCCGTTCGCGCGCCTTCCTGACCTCGTCGTGCTGGCGGGCCTTGATCTCTTTTTCGATATCGAATTGCAGGCCCTTCAGCTCGGCCAGGTTGTAGTTCGACAGGTCGGTCTTTGCCATGTGCGCGCCTTTCATGTGGTGATTGCCAAAACAATACTCTTGGCAATCTTACACGAAATCGCTCAGGCCGAGCGCGCACTGACCGGATAGCCCGCCGCATCGATCGCCTGCACGATCTTGTCGAGATTCGCTTGGCTGTCGATCTTCACTTTCTTGGCCGGCAGGTCGATGTCGACCTTCGCCGCCGGGTCGATCTCCTGCACGGTCTTGGTCACGCGGCCCACGCAGTGTTTGCAAGTCATGTCTTCCACTGTCAATTCATACATCGTCGTTTCTCCTTGGGTTGAAGTTGAGGTTGGGGTGAACGTTGGCGCCCAGCGCCGCAGCAGCAGGGCATTCGTGACCACGCTGACGGAACTCAGCGCCATCGCCGCCCCGGCCAGCACGGGATTGAGCAGGCCCAGCGCCGCGACCGGGATCCCGACCACGTTGTAGACGAAGGCCCAGCCCAGGTTCTGGCGGATCTTGCGGTAGGTACGGTGTGAGATCGCGATGGCGTCGGCCACCAGCAGCGGGTCGCCGCGCATCAGCGTGACGCCGGCCGTGTGCATCGCCACGTCGGTGCCGCCGGCCAGGGCGAACCCGACGTCGGCGGCGGCCAGGGCCGGGGCGTCGTTGATGCCGTCGCCGACCATCGCCACCTTGCCGCTGCCCTTCGCCATCAGGTCGCGGACGGCCTGGGCTTTATCCGCCGGCAGGACCTCGGCCACGTAGCGGGTCAGCCCCAGTTCGCCTGCCGCCAGCGCGGCCGCCCCCTGGTTGTCGCCGGTCAGCATGACGACGTCCACGCCCATCGCCTTCAGGCGCGCGACCGCCGCCACGCTGGTCGGCTTGAGGCGGTCACCGAAGGCCAGCAGGCCCTCCACGCGCAGTGCGCCGCCCTCGTCCACGGCCAGCCACGACACCGTGCGGCCGTCGCCCTCGTGCCGGCGCGCCGCCTCTTCCCAGCGCTCGACCGGCGCGCCGATCTCCTGCATCAGGCGCCGGTTGCCGAGATGGACAGTGGCCGCGCCGACCCGCGCCCGCACGCCGCGGCCGGGCAAGGCGGAGGCCTCATCGGCGGCCGGCAGCGCGAGGCCGCGTTCGCGGGCCGCCTGCGCCACGGCCTTTGCCAGCGGATGCTCGCTGTACTGCTGCGCGGCCCAGGCCAGCGGCAACAGGGCATCGCCACCTTCGACCGCGACCACCCGCGGCTTGCCTTCGGTCAGCGTGCCGGTCTTGTCGAACACCACGGTGCGCACCGCGTGCGCCGTCTCCAGCGCCTGCGCGTCCTTGATCAGGATGCCGTGGCGCGCCGCGACGCCGGTGCCGACCATGATCCCGGTCGGCGTCGCCAGCCCCAGCGCGCACGGGCAGGCGATCACCTGCACCGCCACCGCATTCAGCAGGGCCTGCTGCCAGTCGCCGGTCGCCAAGCCCCAGCCGAGCAGGGTGACGAGGGAGATCAGCAGCACCGCCGGCACGAACACGCTGCTCACGCGGTCGACCAGGCGCTGGATCGGCGCCTTGACCGCCTGCGCATCCTCGACCATGCGGATGATCCGGGCCAGCATGCTGTCCGCGCCGACCCGGGTCGCCTCGACCAGCAGCAGGCCTTCGCCGTTGACCGCGCCGCCCAGCACCGCTTCGCCGACGCGCCGCGCCACCGGCAGGCTCTCGCCGGTGAGCAGGGATTCGTCCAGGTGGCTGCTGCCCTCGATCACGCGGCCGTCGGCCGGCACGCGCTCGCCGGGACGCAGCACCATCAGGTCGCCGGTCCGCAGCTCGGCCAGCGGCAGCTCGACATCCTGCCCGCCACGCCGCACCAGGGCCGAGGTCGGGCGCAGCGATTCGAGGGCGCGGATCGCTTCCACGGTCTGGTGCTTGGCCCGGCCTTCCAGCCACTTCCCGAGCAGCACCAGGGTGATCACCACCGCCGAGGATTCGAAGTACAGCTGCGGCATGCCGTGGCCGGCCGGGCCGCGCAGCAGTTCATAGACCGAGAGGGCATACGCCGCCGAGGTGCCGATCGCCACCAGCAGGTCCATGTTGCCGGCGCCCGCGCGCAGCGCCTTCCAGCCGGCGCGGTAGAAACGCGCGCCCAGCCAGAACTGCACCGGGGTCGCCAGCAGCAGTTGCAGCCAGCCCGGCAGCATCCAGCCATGGAATACCATCGGCAGCACCAGCGGCAGGCTGAGGATGGCGGCCGCCGCCACCGGCCACCAGGACGGCAGGCCGGACGCTTCTTCCTCGACGCGCGGCGCGCCCCGCTGCACCGGCGCCGCCTCGTAGCCGGCCTGCGCCACCGCGGCGACGATGGCGTCCGCGTCCAATGCCGCGCCCTGCACGGTGGCCTGCTCGGTGGCCAGGTTGACGCTGGCATCAAGCACGCCGGGAACCTTCTTCAATGCCTTTTCGACGCGCGCCACGCAGGACGCGCATGTCATGCCGCGCACCGCCAGCTGCAGCTCGGCGGGCGCCGTGTCGATCGTGGACTCCATGGTTTCTCCTGTCAGCATGATGACAGGATAATCCTTCCCACGATGGGAAGGTCAAGCCCCGTCGGCGGGATCCCCGCGAAAATCATCCGGCGCGAAGGCGGATGGGGTGGGCGGCAGCGGCAGCATCGGTCGCATCTCGTACACCATGTCGGCCCGGTCGTGCGCTGCCTTCGCCGTGATCAGGAAGCTGTCGCGGCCCAGGCGCTGCGGCCCGCCGGCCAGGCGCACCGGCCGCAGTTCGCTGCGTGCCAGCACCAGCACCACCTCGTAGCTGAGGGTCGGGGCGGCGAACAGGCCGAGCATGGTGCGCAGGGCCCGCGCCCCGGGCGCCTGCGGCAGGAAGCGCTCGAACTGCGCCCGGCGCAAGGGGCCGACGCGCACGCGCACGCGCAGGTCCGGGCGCCAGCAGCGCTCGCCCAGCACCGCCGCCTGGCCGAGCACGGCGCCCGGCCAGCCGCCCTTCCCGGCCTGGCCGCCGAGCATGCTCTGCTCGGCGGGCGCCAGCGGGTCCCAGTGGCCGATCCCTTCCTGCAGCGCGACCGGCACCCCGAAATGCTGCGCCAGCACCCTGGCCAGCACCACGGCGGAGGCCGGGCGCTGGCGCAGCACGCCGGCATAGCGCGCCAGCGCGGCGTCGAGCACTCCCTCGTGCGGCACGCCGGGGGGAAAGCCGGCCAGCGCCAGCAGCAGCGGCAGGAAGCCGTCGCCGCCGTCAGGCCCGCTCACGGAATCCTCGACCCGGTATTTGCGCCAGGCGCCGTAGAACAGGGCCAGCATGCGGGTCGTGAAGATGTCGAGGAAGGCGCGCGGCGCTTGCGCCAGCTCGGCATCCGGCTGGCTCGACTCCCACGCCGCGATGCGCTCGGTGAAGTGGCTCGGCAGCGCGCCATGCGCGCCCAGCAGGCCCATGAAGGTCGGGGTCAGGTGGAATTGCGGCGGCTCGTCCTCTACCCGTTGAGGCACGAGCGCCTCGACCTGGCCGGCGGGGAAGCCGAGCGCCAGGCTGTTACGGAAGCGCAGGTGGCGTTCCAGCGCCCGACGCGGCGGCACCCCGTGCTCGCCCAGCCACAATACCAGCAGCCGCACCGCCTGGAAGAACTCGAAGCGCTGCGGCTCGGCCAGCAGGCGCGCGATCAGCCCAGCGGCTGGCTGCTGTGGCGGGGTTCGCATGCAAGGATTTCCTGGCCGGTCCGGCGCGACACGACCTGCAGCCGGGTAAAGCAGTTCAGTTGCCCGTTCAGAGCGAAGTAATGGTCGAGCACCTGGGCGAACACGAACAGGCTGCTGCCGGCGAAGGCATCCTCGTCGACGATCAGGCGGATGCCGATGCCCGGCATCAGGGTCGACACCGGCGCGTTCCTGACCCAGGCGCGCACCGCGCCGTGCTCGAGGCCTTGGATGCCGGCAATCAGGCGCCGCGCCGCCGGCGAGCGCGGCAAGTCGTACAGGGCCAGCATCTTGCGGAAGTCGTCCAGGCCGGCCATGGTCAGGCTGGCGTGGTTCAGCGACAGATGCGAGATCAGGCGCCAGTGCGCGCCCTTGGCGGTGCCGAAGCGGTAGCTCGGGCTGGGCTTGCGCAGCATGCGGATCGGCGCCACCGCCGCCAGTTCGTCGGTGCGCAGGTCGCCCTGCGGGTCGCCGTAGCGCAGCTGGGCCGGCAAGTCGCGGTTGGTGCAGGTCAGCATGGTCGACAGCGTGGTCCGGTACCCCGGGGCGCCGGCGGTGCGGAAATCGGCGTCGATCAGGGCGATGCGCATCTCGTGGCCGGGGCTGAGCGCCGCCACCGCGTGGTCGCGCCGGGTGATCCAGTAGTGCTTGCCGGGATCGTGCCGGACCCCGGCGTCGGCATCGGCGTCGGCGCCGTTGGCGGCATACAGCGGGGCGAACTGCGTCACGCCGCCCGGACCGCCGCCGCCCGTGCCTGCGCACGGGCCCTCGCGCACCAGGCGCACCGCGTCGACGCTGTGGATCTCGTAGTCGGCGGCATGGAAGCCGTCGGCCAGCAGCGGGTAGTCGGCGCTGGTATACGTGAGCTGCAGCGGCGCGCCCGCCTTCGGGAACAGGTTGATCACCGGTGTGCAGGCCGGCAGCAGGTTGCCGGCGCCGACCTCGGCCAGCAGGCGCGCCGGATCGGAGTCGGCGGCCACGCCGTTCAGGACCACGTGCAGGGTGAAGGCGCTGCAGCGCGGCGGCAGCAAGGCGCTCAGCGCGGCGGTGTCGAGATCGATGAAGTTGAATTTCTCGGGATAGCAGAAGTACTCGCTCAGCAGGCGCAGCGCCGGATGCGAGCGCGCCGGGAACGGGATCATCGCATCGTCCTCGGCAAACCCGCCGGGCGCCAGCGGCACCGCCGGCAACGGCAGCCAGGCGGACTCGCCGACGACCTGGACGAAGGCGCAGGCGCCGCGCAGGAACAGCGCGTCGAGCAGGGCCGCGCGGGTGGACGCTTCGCCGTCGGCGAACAGGCGCAGGCGCGCCGGCAGGATCTCGGCCAGCGGACGCGGCCCCGGGGTGTCGATGGTGATGCCGATGCTGCTTCCGGCGCCACGCGGCAGGCGCAGCGAGCGGGGCGCCTGCGCCAGCGGAGAAAAGCCCAGATGGGCCACCCGCAGCGGCGCCAGCAGCACGTCGTAGACGGTGCGGAACAGGCACACCCTGTCATCCCGGGCGCTGGTGCGCAGCATCGTCCCCCTCGGCAGCAGCAGCGGCGCGTCCGGCAGTTCGGCATCGCCGCGGCCGCCCACCTGCACGATGGTGTGCGAGGGCATCGGCCGCAGGTAATGCGGGTACAGGCTTTCGAGCAGCGATTCGGTGAATTTCGGATAATCGTCGTCGAGGCGCTTGCGGATCCGGGCGCTCATCAGGGCCACCGACTGGATCAGGCGCGCCACGCCCGGGTCGTCGTAGGTCTCGCCCGCTAGGTGCAGCTCGCTGGCCGGCTTCGGGTAGCGGGCGCGGAATTCGCGCGCGAACTGACCGAACAGGCCCAATTCTTCCTCGTAGTAGCGCAGGAGTTCATCCATGATTTTCCGCCGATGATTGCTTGGGACCAAGACCTATGCTCCCACCCGCGCCGCAAACCTATCTTGAGTACAATCAACACCGACCATTCACCCCGAGGGAGACGTCCATGACCGACCAGAGCAAGGATTTGAGCCAATTTCCCATCACCCGCAAGTGGCCCGCCCGGCACCCGGAGCGCCTGCAGCTGTATTCGCTGCCCACCCCGAACGGCGTGAAGCCCGCGATCATGCTGGAAGAGATCGGCCTGCCCTACGAGGTGCACCGGGTCGCCTTCGACCAGAACGAGCAGCTGTCGCCCGAGTTCGTGTCGCTGAACCCGAACAACAAGATCCCGGCCATCCTCGACCCCGACGGTCCCGGCGGCCGGCCGCTGCCGCTGTGGGAATCGGGGGCGATCCTGATCTACCTGGCCGAGAAGACCGGCAAGCTGCTCCCGGCCGACCCGGCCTTGCGCTACCAGACGATCCAGTGGCTGATGTTCCAGATGGGCGGTATCGGCCCGATGTTCGGCCAGCTCGGCTTCTTCCACAAGTTCGCCGGCAAGGACTATGAGGACAAGCGCCCGCGCGACCGCTATGTGGCCGAATCGAAGCGCCTGCTCGCCGTGCTGGACAAGCAGCTCGAAGGCCGCGCCTGGATCATGGGCGAGGAATACACGATCGCCGACATCGCGACCTTCCCGTGGGTGAACAACCTGATCGGCTTCTATGGGGCGGGCGAGCTGGTGGGGTTCGGCGACTTCAGGAACGTGGCGCGCGTACTGCAGGCTTTCGTGGCGCGGCCGGCCGTGGCCCGCGGCCTGCAGATTCCACCCGCGCCTTAGGCCCCCAGCGTGCGCAGGTCGGCCACGACCTCGTCGCCGAAGGACTTGCCGAGCAGGTAGTCGATCAGCTGCTCGGCGCATTCGTCGGGGTCGATCAGGGTGCCGGTTTCCTTGAGGTCGACGAAGCGCTGGCGCATCGGGAAGCGCTCTTCCGGCGTGGCGCGGATTTCGGCCTGCATGCCGGTGTCGATCACGCCCGGAGCCAGGCTGCAGATCTGCACGTCCTGGCCGCCGTCCAGCACCACCGCGCGCGCATGCTGGTCGAGCGCCGCCTTGGTGGCGCAGTACACGCTCCAGCCTGGATAGGCATGCCGGCCGGCTCCGCTGGAGATGTGCATGATGCGCTTCTGCCCGCCGTCGCTGGCGCGCACCACGGCCGCCGCCAGCGCCATCGGGGCGGCCACGTTCAGGGTCACGGCGCGCAGCACTGCGCGCGGGTCCTGCTCTTCGAGCGGTCCGACCGGGCTCACCATCCCCGCGTTGTTGAGCAGCAGCACGGCGCCGGTGCCGTCCAGGTAATCGGTCAGCCCGTCGCCGTCCAGCCAGTCGATCAGCGCCGGGCCGTCGGCCAGGTCCAGTTCGACCTCCTCGAACAACTCGGGCCAGGTTTGCGCCAGTTCGTCGGAGCGGGTGCGGGCCAGGCCCAGCACCGGCACGCCGCGCGCCAGCAGGTTGCGCGCCAGGGCGGCGCCGAGGCCCTTGGTATGGCCGGTTACGATCGCTTTCATGTCCGTCTCCTTCTCCCGCCCGCCGCCGTGCGGGGCACCCGTCACGCATGGTAACGCAATAAGGGACGTCCGATAAAGGGAACTTCGCCGCCCCGGCAGTCGCGTGCTCCAGTACGGCATGCCATGGCAGAATGGGTTCTCGCCGACCAGTTCCAAACACGAGAGGACCAATGCAGATTCCAGATATTCCCGTCGACGAAGCGCGGCGCCTGACCGCGCTGCACGCCACCCGCCTGCTTGGCAGCGCGCCCGAAGAAGCTTTCGACCGCATCACGCGCATGGCCGCGCGCCTGCTGAACGCACCTACCGCGCTGGTCTCGTTGGTCGACAAGGATGTCCAATGGTTCAAGTCGCGCTGCGGGTTCGAGCCGCATGAAACCGCACGCGACATCTCGTTCTGCGGCCACGCCATCCTCGACCACGAGCCGCTGGTGGTCGGCGACGCCACCATCGACCCGCGCTTTCGCGACAACCCGCTGGTGACCGGCGAACCGCATGTGCGCTTCTATGCCGGCGTGCCGCTGTATTCGGTGGACCGCATGCCGATCGGCACCCTGTGCGTGCTCGACCGGGTGCCGCGCCAACTGAGTTCCGACGAACTGGACATCCTGCGCGACCTGGCACGCATGGTCGAACAGCTGATCCACCATCGCCAGCTGGCCACCGCGGCCCAGGCGCTGTACTCGCATGTGCTGCAGGATGCCGCCAACCCCGAGCTGAGCGCGGCCGCCGGCCAGGTCGAGTTCCTCCTCAACCACGACCAGCTGACCGGGTTGTCGAACCGCCAGGCGCTGGCACGCATCATCGGCAAGGGCATCGGCGAATGGCGCAGGCAGGGCATGCAGACCCTGGTGGCCTCGATCAACCTCGACAAGTTCAAGCGCCTGAACGAAGCGCTCGGCCACCACGCCGGCGACCAGGCCCTGGTCTCGATCACCTGGAGCCTGCAGGGCGTGCTGCGTCCGGGCGACCTGCTGGCGCGGGTCGGCAACGACGAATTCGTGGTGCTGCTGCCTGGCCTGGGCGACGACAGCGTGGCGCGCGACCGCCTGCGCCAGCTGACGCAGGCGGTGCACCGCGAGTTCAGGACCCCGGCCGGCGGCGCCATCCCCCTCACCTGCAGCATCGGCTATGCGATCTTTCCGCACGACGGCGACAATGCCGAGGTCCTGCTGAACAACGCGACCCTGGCGACGCGGCGCGCCAAGCGGATGGGCGGCGGCCAGATCCAGCATTTCTCCGAAGAGCTGAAGCAGGCCTTCAACCGCAAGCTGGCGCTGGAAAGCCAGCTGCGGGCCGCGCTCGACCACAAGGAACTGTTCCTGATGTACCAGCCAAAGATCGCGCTGAAGGACGGCTCCGTGGCCGGACTCGAAGTGCTGCTGCGCTGGCGCCATCCGAAGTACGGCCTGATCTCGCCGGTCGAATTCATTCCGGTGGCCGAAGAGGCCGGGCTGATCGTCGAAATCGGCGAATGGGTGCTGAAGAGCGCCGTCGACCAGTGCCGCAGCTGGCGCGCCGCCGGCATCGAGACCGTGCCGGTGGCGGTCAACCTGTCGGCGCACCAGTTCCATCGCACCGACATCGTCGGCTGCGTCGACACCGTGGTCCACGATGCCGGCCTGGCGCCGGGCGACCTCGAACTCGAACTCACCGAGAGCATGGCGGTCCAGTGCCCCGAGCGCAGCGCCGGCCTGATGGGCAGCCTGCGCGAGCTCGGGGTCACCCTCAGCATCGACGACTTCGGCACCGGCTATTCCAGCCTGAGCTACCTGAAGCAGCTGCCGGTCGACAAGATCAAGATCGACCGCTCCTTCGTGCAGGACATGCACCAGAGCGAGGATTCGATGGCGATGGTGAAGGCCATCATCGCCATGGCGCACAGCCTGCGCCTGGAAGTGATCGCCGAGGGTGTCGAATTGCAGGAGCAGCTCGACGGACTGCGCGCGGCGGGCTGCGACCAGATCCAGGGCTTTTATTACAGCAAGCCGCTGAGCGCCGACGAGTGCGCCGGCTACCTCCGGCGCTCTCAGGGATAACGCACGGGGCGGCCGAGGGTATCCGGCAGCGGGATGAACTCGGTCTCTCCCGGCACCTGCGGGAAGCGCATCGCACGCCAGTCTTCCTTGGCCTGCTCGATGCGGTCGGATGAGCTGGAGACGAAATTCCAGGTGAGATAACGCGGACCGTCCATCGGCTCGCCGCCCAGCAGCATCACGCGCGCGCCGCCGCCATTGCCGGCCGCAAGCGTCACGGCCGCGCCCGGCTTCAGCACCAGCAGCTGGCCGGCACCGAAGCTGCCGTCGCGGCCGAGGTCGAGCGTGCCCTGCACCACATAGATCGCCTGCTCGCCGTACTCGGCCGGCATGCCGATCCGCGCGCCGGGGGCAAGCGCCAGGTCGACGTAGAACAGCGGCGATTCGACCGGCACCGGAGCGCGCTTGCCGAAGTATTCGCCGGCGATGATGCGGGCGCTGGCGCCGTCGCCGTCGACGATCGGGAGCTCGCCGGCGCCGATGTGCGAAAAGCTCGGGTCCTTCTCTTCCTTGGCCTTGGGCAGCGCCACCCAGCACTGCAGGCCGTACAGCGTGGAGCCTGCGGCGCGCGCCTGCGGACCGGTGCGCTCGGAGTGGACGATGCCCTTCCCGGCCGTCATCCAGTTGACCGCGCCGGGGCGGATGTCCTGCACCGTGCCGAGGCTGTCGCGGTGCGAGATCTCGCCCTCCAGCAGGTAAGTTACGGTGGACAGGCCGATGTGCGGATGCGGCCGCACGTCGAGGCCCTGGCCCGCGTTGAACACGTGCGGCCCCATCTGGTCGAGGAAGACGAAGGGACCGACCATGCGGCGGTCGCGGTGCGGCAGCGCGCGCCGCACTTCGAAGCCGCCGCCGAGGTCGTGGGTGCGCGGCACCACGATGGTTTCCAGCATGCTTTCTTCATCGTGCTTGTCGTGTTCCATGTTATTCAGCCTCCGTGGTGATCTCGATGTTCCCGGACAGGGTCTTGTGGACCGGGCACTTGTTGGCGATGTCGGTCAGGCGCTGCTTTTCTTCTTCGGTAAGCTGTCCGACGTAGCGGATGCTGCGGTGCAGGGCGTAGGCCGCCCCTTCCTGGCCATGGCGTATGCGCACCTGCACTTCGTCCAGCCGGTAAGCCTTGCGCTTGGCATACAGGGTGACGGTCAGCGTGGTGCAGGCCGCCAGCGCCGCCGCCAGCAGGTCGTGCGGTTCAGGGCCGCTGCCCTCGCCGCCCAGCTCGGGCGCGACGTCCGTCAGGAGCCGGTGCGGCCCGATTTCGATCACCTGCTGCAGCGGCCCCCGGCCGCGGTGCGTCGTCACTTCCATGATGGCTCCCTGGTTCTCGAACGATTGTACGTGATGTGTCGATGGAAGCCATTATGGGCGCCCGGCCGGCGGAAGCAAAACGAGTTATTTCACTGTCCATGATCGAATTTTTCGATGGGCCGGCTGTCGTCAGGCGTCGGCGTCGAAGGCCAGTTCGGACTCCTTGATGTTGGCGATCGGCCCCAGGATGGCACCGTCGAAGCTGCGCGGCGCATGCCGTTTCTCGAAGACCTTGGGCATGTCCGGATTCGCCAGCGCGCCCCGGCCCAGCGCAACGATGTCGGCGCCCAGCTCCAGCGCCTGTTGCGCACGCTCGATGCTGTGCAGCGAGCCGTTGGCGACGATCGTCACATCGGGGGCATAGCGGCGCGCCAGGGCAATCAGGCTGTCGCTGCCGCCCTCGAACGCCGGCTTCCACGCCTCGAATTCGGTCACATGGATGAAATCGGCGCCGGCGCGGGCGAGCGTGCCGAAGATGACTTCCGCATCGGCATCGCGGCCTGGCCACTTGGCCGTGAAATCGTTGACCTTGCCCTGCGAGATGCGGATGCCCACCGGCACTTCAGCGCCGACCGCGGCCTTCACCGCCTTCACGACTTCTTCCAGCAGGCGCACCCGGCCCTGTACGCCGCCACCCCAGCGGTCCGTGCGCAGGTTGGTGTGCGCGGTCAGGAACTGGTCGAGCAGGTAGCCGTTCGCGCCATGGATCTCGATCCCGTCGAAACCGGAAACACGCACCGCGCGGATCGCCGACTGGACGAACCCGTCGATGACGTCCGCGATCTCCTGTTCGCTGATCTCGGCCGGCACCGGGTAGCGTCCTTCGCCATAGTAGAACGCCATCTGTTCGCCGGCAGGCTGCACTGCGGAGGGCGCGATGGCGTGGCTGCGGAACCGGTTGCCCTGGCTGATGCCGCCCGCGTGCATCAGCTGCGCGAACATCAGCGCACCCTGTTGCTGGATGTCGCGCGTGATCGCCTTCCAGCCCTCCGCCTGCGCGTTGTCTGCAATGCCGGGCTGGTTCCGATAGCCTTGCGAGAAGGCTTTGTCGGTGTACAGCCCTTCGGTGATCACCAGGCCGAAACCGCCCTTGGCGAACCTGGCGTAGTAGTCGTGCATGGCCTGGGTCGGAACGCCGAGCTCGGTCGCGGTGACCCTGGTCATCGGCGCCACGGCCAGCCTGTTCCTTAACACCACAGCTTTCATAACGTGTTTCGATAGAATCTGGGTCGGATGATTGTTCATGTTCTGTTCGCTTTCGAAAAGGGTTCGCTGCATTGGCAGCACGACGGCCCCTATAATAGGAACAGGAGCGATCGGTGGAAAGCCCAGGGCAGGTGAAGACGCCTTATCGAAAAAGGTTACGATGCAAGTATCGGATGTCAGGATTTTTCTCGCCGTCGTGAGTGCCGGCAGCTTGTCGGCCGCGGGGCGACAACTCGACATCGGCCCGATGCAGGTCTCGCGCCGCCTTGCCGTGCTCGAAGACGAGCTTGGCGTCCGGCTGCTGCACCGGACCACCCGCTCGATCTCGCTGACCGCCGAGGGCGAAGCCTTCCTGCCGTATGCGAACACGATGTCCGAGGCCGAAGAAAGCGCGCGCGGTGCGCTGAGCCCGACGTCGGCGGCCGCGTCGGGTGTGCTCAAGCTGACCGCCCCGAGCGTACTCGGCCAGACCATCGTCCTGCCCGTGCTGGCATCGCTGCTGGACCAGCATCCCGGGCTGCGGATCGACCTCGACCTGTCCGACCGCGTGATCGACATCGTGGGCCAGGGCCTGGACCTGGCCTTGCGCGTGGCGACGCTGGAAGATTCGGAACTCGTGGCAAGGCGCATCGTCGGCAATCCGCGTGTCATCTGTGCATCGCCGCGCTACCTGCAGCGCCAGGGCGTGCCGTCCCGGATGGCGGACCTGGACGACCATCAATGCATCGTCCTGCACGCCGTGCCGCGCTGGCCGGTGGTGGCCCAGGGCGAGCTGCAGCGCAGGCGCGTGAATGCGCGCGTCACGACCAGCAACGTGGATGCTGCGCGAACGGCCGCCATGCAGGGGCTCGGCCTGGCGATGCTCACCTACTGGGACGTGCATCAGCAGCTCGGCGAGGGCAGCCTGGTCCGTGTGTCGCTGGAGGACGCCACGATGGAAGACCTGTCGGTATGGGCACTCATGCCGACCCGCCGCTACGTGCCCACCCGGGTCAAGGTCTTCCTCGACGCGCTGGAGCAGGAACTCGCGCGGCTTTACTCCGCGCCGTCGATCCAGCGCTGAACCTGGGCCTCCAGGATGGGCAGCGGCAGCGTGCCGTCGCCCAGCACCACCTCGTGGAACTTCGCATAGCTGAACTTCGGCCCCAGCGCCTGGCGGGCGCGCTCGCGCAGTTCCAGGATCTTCAGCGCGCCGATCTTGTAGGCCAGGGCCTGGCCCGGCCACACCATGTAGCGCTCGATCTGGTTGGCGGCCCGCTCCTCGCTGTAGCCGAGATTTTCCATCGCATACGCGACCGCCTTTTCGCGCGACCAGCCCTGGGCATGCATGCCGGTGTCGACCACCAGGCGCACGGCGCGCAGCAGTTCGTCGTTCAGGTGGCCGTAGTAATAGGCCGGATCGTCGTAGAAGCCGAACTCGCGGCCCAGCGTCTCGCAGTACAGCGCCCAGCCTTCGGTGTAGGCGGCGGCGCTCGGGTGCTCGGTGAAGAACCTGCGGAAGTCCGGCAGCGGCAGTTCCTTCAGCAGGGCGGCATGCAGGTGGTGGCCCGGCACGCCTTCGTGCAGCAGCAGCGTGGCCATGCCGACCGTGTCGTAGTCCTTCGGATCGTTGACCACGGCCCAGAACACGCCCGGATGCGAACCATCCGCCGCCACCGGCGTGTAATGGTCGGACGCGGTGGCGCGGGTCAGCTCGGGCTCCAGCTGGATGTCGAGCCTGGCCTTTGGCAACAGGATGAAGTACTGCGGCAGCTTGCTTTCCACCTGCGCGTAGATCTGGCGGTAGCGCTCCAGCACCTGCTGTTCGCTGGTGAATGGCTTGAATTTCCGCTGCGCGGCCACCCATTGCGGGAAGTCCTTCAGCGGGCCCGCGTAGCCGAGCTTCGGCGCCAGCTTCGCCATCTCGGCCTGGATGCGCGCGACTTCCTTCAGGCCGAGCTCGTGGATCTGGCCAGGGGGCAGGTCGAGGTTGGTGTTGTTCCGGATACGGGCCTGGTACCAGGCGGCGCCATCCGGCAGCGCGCCATAGCCGGCGGTGGTGCGGCCGGCCGCCAGGTAGTCCTTCTCGAGGAAGGCGCACAAGCGGTCCAGGGCCAGGCCGATCTTGACCGCCGCCTGGCGGTAGCCGCTGGCCAGAGCGCGCTTGTCCTTGTCCGCGAAGCCGGCCGGCAGGCGCGTGGCCGGCGAGTAGAACACGCTGGCCTGCGGATCGCTGCTGCGCAGCTGCCGGAACTGCGGCAGCATCTTGGCCGTGATCGCCTTCGGCTGCACCACGCCGGTGCGGATGCCCTCTTTCATGTCGACGATCGCCTGGTCGATCCAGGCCGGCAGCTGTTCGAGCCGGCGCAGGTAGGCGCGGTACTGGGCCGGCGTCTCCAGCGGCTGCGAACCGGTACCGCTGGCGTAGTTGGCCAGGTTGCTGGGCATGTTGTCGAAGTGGTTCAGCGGCAGCAGGTGCTCGGGAAAGCGCTCCAGGTCGAGCTGGGCCCCGATCTCGGCGGCCAGGATGTCGTAGTTCAGCCGCGCCTTGTCCGTCAGTCGCGTGCGGTCGATCGCCTGCAGCTGCTTCAGGAAGGCGTGGTTCGCGGCCAGGTAGCGCTTGCGCACCTTCGGGTCGATCGCCATGCCGAGCTGGTCGTCGTAGCGGCTGTCGCCGTTGGCGGTCGCGTACAGCATCGGATCGAAGCGCGCGCGGGCGTCGTAGAATTTCGCGGCGATCTGGCTGACTTGATCACTGAGCTTGTGTTCGGGCGCCCGTTCGCTCGCGGGCGCGGGCGCGGCGTGCGCCTGGGTGACGGGCACGCTGGCGGCGAGGATCGCGGCAGCCAGGCTGGCGGCGCGCAGGGACCGGACGGACGGGAGCATGCATTTCCTTTGCGAATGAAGTTCCGACAAGGATACCGCAGCTTCGACGCCTCGGGCAGGCGCATCTAGGCGCCGAAGCGGCTGAAGGCGCGCTCCACCAGCGCGTGCGCATCCTGCTCGACGATGGCGTTATGTGCCGTGATCACGCGCGTGAACGGCCACTCCAGGATGATCCGCGCGCTGCCCGCCGCCAGCGCCCTGTCGCGCGTGACCAGGCGCACCGTGCGCGGGACGTCGAGCCGCCTGCGCACGCCCGTCAGGCGCGCGTACGCGGCGCTCCGCCAATCCAGCGCGCCGCACCAGCACTGCAGCACGTCGGTCATGATCAGGGTGGCGGATGCCTTGTGAAACCACACCACCTCGTTCACGAAGGGCATGCCGCGGATGCACACCTGCCCGAGCTCGTGCTGCCACTCCGGCGGGACGGTATCCTGCAGCTCGACCAGCCCGGCCAGGTCCGGGCGCTTGGCGGCCAGCCCGGGCGCGCCGTACAGCGCCGCCTCCGGGAACATGCGCCGGGCGTGCCCGGCGAACAGGTGGTGCGCGCGGTTCGGGGCGACGATCCAGGCGACCGTGCCGAGGCTGCGCAACTGGTCCGCCACGGCCTCGCCGAAGCGCACCGGCGAGTGCAGCCACAGGCGGCCGTCGTCGAAACGGACGACCGTCATGCGGGACGTGACCGGCAGGCCGGCGGCCGTGAAGCAGCGTTCCATATGCCAGAGATTGGGGGCGACTGGTGTCAGCATGGCCCTATTGTAAAATACTTATATGTTAAGAATCAGCCTGGACGCCCTCCTCACCGTCGACACCATCGCCCGCCGCGGCAGCTTTTCCGCCGCCGCCAAGGAACTGTTCCGGGTGCCGTCGACGATTTCCTATACCGTTTCCAAGCTCGAGGAAGACCTCGGCGTGCAGCTGTTCGAGCGCTTCGGCCCGCGCGTGGTGCTCACCCCGGCCGGCGAGGAATTGCTGAAGGAAGGCCGCTACCTGCTGAAGGCCGCCGGCGACCTCGAAAGCCGGGTGCGCCGCGTCGCCTCTGGCTGGGAGACCGAATTCACGATCGGGATCGACTCGGCGCTGTCTGCGCTCGGCCTGCAGGACGACATCCGCGCCTTTTACGGGGTGGCGGACCAGACCCGCCTGCGCATCGTGAAGGAAGCCTTGTCCGGTTCCTGGGAGAGCCTGCTCGACCGCCGCGTCGACTTCCTGGCCGGCGCCGCCGGCGAAGGCCCGTCGGGCGGCGGCTACACCGCGGAGCCGATCGGGACGATGTCCTTCGTGTTCGTGGTCGCGCCCTCCCACCCGCTGGCGAGCGTGCGGCACCGCCTCGGCAAGGCGGAACTGAGCGAGCACCGCGCGGTGTCGGTGGCCGACTCGGTACGCCTGCTGCAGGCGCGCACCGTGGGGCTGCTGTTCGGCCAGGACACGCTGACGGTGCCCGACATGCAGACCAAGTACGATTTCCAGATGGCCGGCCTCGGCTTCGGCTTCCTGCCCGAAGCCTGGGCACGTCCGGCGATCGCGGCCGGGCGCCTGGTCGCCAGGGAGGTCGAGGAACCGAAGCCGGACGAGACCCTGTTCATGGCCTGGCGCACCGGCGAGGAAGGCGCGGCCCTGAAGTGGTGGCGCGAACGCCTGCGCACGGCGCCGCCGCTGGAGCGGATGCTGGCGCGCATGTAGACAATAGGCTGTCCGGTGGAGCGCGCGCTGCCGGATCAGCACGGCTGAGCGATCGCGCGACAGGGCATTCACGAAGTTGTCATAATCGGGCTCTACACTCCGTTGCCACGAGTGAAATATCCGAGCCCAATGGACATGAAGTTGAAACCGGACGAGGCGCTCGCAGCGCTGAACGTCGACAGCCCGGGCCTGTTCCTGAACCGGGAGCTATCGCTGCTGGAATTCAACCGGCGCGTGCTGGCGCAAGCCGAGGACGCTGCCTTGCCGCTGCTCGAACGCCTGCGCTTCCTGTGCATCGTCAGCAGCAACCTCGACGAGTTCTTCGAAGTGCGCGTCGCCAGCCTGCTGGCCCAGCACCGCCACCAGAGCGGCATCGCCGGCTTCGACGAGGTCCCCAGCGTCAACCTGGACGGCGCCAGCGAGGAATGCCGCCAGATCATCGCACGCCAGTACGCGCTGCTGAACGGCGAGATCCTGCCGCGCCTGTCCGAGAACGGCATCCACCTGCTGCGCCGCTCCGACCGCAACGCGGCCCAGAAGGCCTGGGTCAAGCAGTACTTCGACAAGGAAGTGCGGCCGCTGCTGACGCCGGTCGGGCTGGATCCGGCCCACCCCTTCCCGCGCGTGATCAACAAGAGCCTGAACTTCATCGTCGAACTGGCGGGCAAGGACGCGTTCGGGCGCGGCACCGGGATCGCGATCATGAAGGCGCCGCGCGTGCTGCCGCGCGTGATCCGCCTGCCGGACGAATTGTCCGACAAGCCGGGCGCCTCCTACTGCCTGCTGTCCTCCGTCATCCAGGCCCACATGGCCGACCTGTTCACCGGGCGCGACGTGGTCTCGTACTCGCAGTTCCGGGTGACCCGCAACAGCGACCTGTGGGTCGACGAGGAAGAAGTCAAGAACCTGCGCCAGGCCCTGCAGAGCGAACTGCACAGCCGCAACTACGGCTTCGCGGTGCGGCTCGAAGTCGGCCGCGGCTGCCCGCGCCATCTGGCGGACTTCCTGCTCGACCAGTTCTCGATCGACCGCTCGCGCCTGTTCAGCGTCGACGGCCCCGTCAACATGGGCCGCCTGCTGGAGATCGTCAACAGCAACGCGCGTCCCGAGCTGAAGTTCGCGCCCTTCGTGCCGGGCTTCCCGGCCAAGCTGGCGAGCCACCAGGACATCTTCGCCGTCCTCAGCCGCCAGGACCTGCTGCTGCACCATCCCTTCCAGTCCTTCGAGCCGGTGATCGACTTCATCCGCTGCGCGGCAAGCGACCCGAACGTGGTCGCCATCAAGCAGACCATCTATCGCGCCGGTTCGAATTCCGAGCTGATGGAAGCGCTGATCGAGGCTTCGCTGCGCGGCAAGGAAGTCACCGTCATCGTCGAGCTGATGGCGCGCTTCGACGAGGAAGCCAACATCAACTGGGCCGAGCGCCTGGAGGAAGCCGGCGCCCAGGTCGTGTACGGCGTGGTGGGCCTGAAGACCCATGCCAAGCTGGCCCTGGTGCTGCGCCGCGAGCCGCAGGGCCTGCGCCGCTATGCCCATCTCGGCACCGGCAACTACAACACGACCACGGCCAAGCACTACACCGACTTCGGCCTCCTGACTTCGAACGACGAGCTGACGGCCGACGTCAACGAGGTCTTCATCCACCTGACCAGCATGACGCGCCCGACCCAGCTCTCCAGCATCTGGCTGGCGCCGTTCTCGCTGCAGAAGGAAGTGGTGAAAGCGATCCGGCAGGAAGCCGCGATCGCGCGCGAAGGCAAGCCGGCGCGCATCATCGCCAAGATGAATTCCCTGACCGACGAATCGGTGATCCGCGCCCTGTACGACGCTTCCGGCGACGGCGTGCGCATCGACCTGATCGTGCGCGGCGCCTGTTCGCTGCGGCCCGGCGTCCGGGGCTTGTCCGAGAACATCCGGGTGCGCTCGATCGTCGGCCGCTTTCTCGAGCACAGCCGCATCTTCTACTTCCGCAACAAGCTGCAGCACGACGTCTACCTCAGCAGCGCCGACTGGATGAACCGCAACCTGTTCCGCCGCGTCGAGATCGCCTTCCCGATCCGCTCGCCCGCGCTGAAGAAGCGGGTGCTGCGCGAAGGCCTGCAGGTCTACCTGAAGGACAACGTCGACGCCTGGGAGCTGGGCAGCGACGGCCACTACCGGCGCCGCAAGCCGCGCGGCAGCCAGGCGCCGTACAGCGCCCAATTGCACCTGATGGAGGCGCTGGGCATGGGGATGGACCAACACGACAAGGACAACGAACATGGAACTGATCCTGTGGCGCCACGCCGAAGCTGAGGCGCACAAGCCGGACCAGCTGGGCGACCAGTTGCGCGCGCTGACCCCGAAGGGCTCGCGCCACGCCTCGCGGGTCGGCGCCTGGCTCGACCGCCAGCTGCCCGCGCATTGCCGCATCCTGTCCAGCCCCGCCACCCGCTGCGTGCAGACGGCCGACGGACTGGGCCGCAAGTTCCAGATTGTCGATGCGCTGAACACGGACTCGACCCCGCAAGCCATTCTCGAAGCCAGCGGCTGGCCGAACGCGCGCCAGCCGGTCGTGGTCGTCGGCCACAACCCGCTGCTGGGCCAGGTTGCTTCCCTGATCTTCAGCGGCCAGGTGCACGACTGGAAGATCCGCAAGGCCAGCGTGTTCTGGATCTCGCACAAGGGCGAGGATGATCCGGCGCCTTTTGTGCGCTTGGCGGTCGGCCCGGATATTATCGGCAAGCTGCGCTGAATTGTTGAAGACGTGGCGGGGCCGGCACGGCCCCGGCTTGTGCGGTTTCTTATTTTCTATTGTCGGTTAGTTGCATTTTTTATGGCCGCCAGTCCCGCCTGCTGCGCAATTACCTTGTCTATTTGCATTTATTTGCGCAAAAGCAGCACATTCACAAAGAGTATTGCGCCGTCTCAGACAAGCGCCGGCCCTGCCCGGTAGCAGCTTCAAACACCCCTCGCAGCGCCCCGCCGACAATGACACCAGTTTCATGACCGCCTGTTCATTGTCCTGGAGGTGACGCAAAGATGAGAGCAAACTGCCTGCCGTGCATGACGCCGGATGTCGCAGCGCCCGGTCCGTATCGGGCCGCCGCCGATTCCCATGCCGCCTACCCTGCCGCCGGGGAAGGCGGTGTCGAATGATCAGGGTGCCGCCCCATGTCGTGCTCGGGCTCGGGCTCGGCCTTGCACTGGCGGTCGCGCGGGCCCGGGCCGGCCAGCTCGCGCCGCCCGAGCTGCCGGCCGAGCTGTCGGCCGGCGCCGGCATCGTCCGGGACGGTAGCGCCAGCGTGCAGCAGCCGCTCGGCAGTCCCCTCGCCCGCGGCGGCGGCGGGCTGCCCGCCCGGGGCGCCGGCCACCGGGGACGTCCTCCCCTTTAGGCCTGGGTGACCTGGAAGCCGATCCCGACCTCGGTCCAGGCCGCGGCTTCCTTCTCGAACCAGGCCGCCACCGTCGGGTGCTGCTTCAGCCAGCCGCGCGGCGTGTCGATCTCGATGCGGTTCTTCATGCGCAGGCGCAGGGCGTCAACGTCGCCGTCCACGCGCGCGTGCATGAACACGGCGGCCAGGCGCATCGCCAGCACGGCCCGCGCCAGCTCGGGCGCGCCGAGCTCTTCCCGCACCTTGCGCAGGTTGCCCTTCTGGGCCAGCACGATGGTGCTCATCAGGCGCTGCTCGCGGCTGGTGAAGCCCGGCAGGTCGGCATGCTCGACGATGTAGGCGGCGTGCTTGTGCGCGCCGGTATGCGAGACCGCCTGCCCGACCTCGTGCAGCAGGCAGCTCCACAGCAGGTGGCGGCGCAGGCTGTCGTCGCCCGTGCCCAGCCGGTCGAACAGCTGGCGCGCGATGGCGGCGGTGCGCAGCGCGCGCTGCTCGTCCACGCCGAAGCGGCGCATGCAGTCCTGGACCGCGCTGTCGCGGCGGTCGCTGCGGCGCGCGCGCAGCTCGAGGTCGGACAGCACGCCCAGGCGCAGGCCGGCGTTAATCGCGGTCATCGCGCGCACCCCGAACTCCTCCATCGCGCCAATCAACACGCTGAGGCCGCCCGCCATCACGATCACGCGCTCGCGCTTGATGCCGGGCAGATCGAAGGCGTCGACGTGGCCGGCACCGATCAGCCGGTCGCGCAGCGCCAGCAGGCTTTCCAGGGACATCGTGCCGTCGCCGAGGCGGCTGCGCGAGATGACCTCGTTGATCGCGCGGATCGTGCCCGAGGACCCGTACACGGCCTGCCAGCCGTGCGCGCGGTACTGGTCGGCCACGTCCTCGAAGCGCGCACGGGCGCCATTGACGGCGGCCTCGAAGGCCGCGGCGTCGACGACCCCGCCGGGGAAGTAGGCGGCGCTCTGCGGATGGGTGCCGATGCTGAAGGACTCGACCAGCTGGATCTCGTCGCCGCGGCCGGCGATCACCTCGGTCGAGCCGCCGCCGACGTCGATCACCAGGCGCTGTTCAGAGGGCCGGCCGAGCGCGGCGGAGACGCCCATGTAGATCAGCCGCCCCTCTTCCTCGCCCGAGATGACTTCGATCGGATGGCCGATCGCCGCCTCCAGGCGCGGCAGCAGGGCCTGGGCGTTGGTGGCCACGCGCATCGTGTTGGTGGCCACCACCCGCACCGCGTCCAGGCGGTACTGGCGCAGCAGCAGGCCGAACTCGCGCAGGCTGCGCACCGCCGTCTCCATCGCCTCACTCGTCAGCGCACCGTCCGGCCCCAGCCCGGCCGCGAGGCGGATCGGGTCGCGCGCGGTGCGCACGATGTGCATGTGGCCGGCGATGGCTTCGCCGATGTGGAGGCGGAAACTGTTAGAACCGAGGTCGACTGCTGCGTACATGAAATCTGTCCGGAAAGGCGTTGTATGCAGTATAGCCGCATGGGCTACGGCCTTGCACGCCGCCGCTGACGCTCCTGCCGAGTTGCTCGTTCGCCGCAGCTGTCGCGCCCGCCATCGTGCGCGCCGTGCCGTCTGCTAAGCTGTCGGGATCGTGCTTGCAGGAGGCCGCCATGCCGCTTCGCTCCATCGCAACCGCCTTCATTGCCGCCCTGGCCGGCCTGGCGCCGCTGGCCGCGCAGGCCAGCGCCACCGGCCACATCGTCCAGGGTCCGCTCACCTGGACCCTGGTCGACCTTCGCCCCGACGACGGCATCGCGCCCTCGCTCGTCTTCCAGCCCATCCCCTACGGCAAGCAATCGCCGGGCGCCATCAACATCAGCATCTGGTCGAACGGCAGCCATTCCGGCATCGACAAGATGGGCGACGGCAGCGGGGCGCTGTCGGCCGACTATACGGATGGCTTGCACAGCGGGTTCGGGCGGATGAGCGGGGCCGGACCGGGCAGCCCGCGCCTGGAAGCCGGGGCGTCCACCACGGGCACGGGCACCGCGGGCGCGTTCGACATGACCGACAGCCAGGTCAACGCGCCCTTCCTCCAGTTCCTGCTGGGACCCGGCACCGGCGTGGTGCTGAGCGCCGCCGCGCATGCCACCGGCAAGGTCAGCGACCTGTCCACGGACGAGTACGCGCGCGCCCAGCTCGACCTGGAGGCCGGCCTGTACTTCGGGAACGGCAACGCCAGCTTCTGGAGCGACGGCGCGCAATTGGAAGCCTCGACCTCGTCCGGCAAGCCGAGCTTCGACGACGAGCTCCGGCGCAGCCTTACTTTCGGCAACGGCACCGACGCCGCCGCTTACGGCTATATCGCTACCGACGTGTTGGTGTGGACCCGTGCCGCTTCCACGGTAGCGGCCGTGCCCGAGCCGGCCGCGGCCTGGATGCTGGCGCCGGGCCTGGTGCTGGTGGGGGGCGCGCTGCGCCGCCGCGCTCAGATCGGGTCGGTCGCCAGCTTCGAGCGCCGCACCGGCGCACCGATGCCGTAGCGCCGCGCCGACTGCCGCACCAGCGCCTCGAACCAGGGAGGCGCGTCCGGCGCGATCACGATGCTGCGCAGCAGCCGGCCGGCGTCGATCGGCACCACGATGCCGGCATGGGCGATCTCGGGCACCGGATCGCGCCCGGTGCGGTCGATGATGACCCGCACTTCCTTTTCGTATTCGTAGGCCTTGGTCTTGTAGGCGAAGATGCGGGCGTAGTCGGGCGAGACGTCCAGCTTGGGATCGCTCCAGTGCTTGACGTACTCGACCCGCTCGATCGAGATGTCCTGCTCTTTTTCGATGCCGCGCACGGTGTCGGCCAGCTGGCCCACCGTGGTCGTCAGCGCCACCGCGCATTCCGACTTGCCGTACAGCGCCCACATGGCGGCGCTGTCGTCCTGGCTGCGGTGCCAGCAATTGATGAAGACGGACTCACGCATGCGCCGCTTGAACTGTTCGTAGGTGTAGTCGATCTCACCCTTCGCATAGGCTTCGCTGATCTGTTGCCGCAGCGAGGGCGTGAACGCGCCTTCGAACTTGTCGCTGAAGCGGTCCGCGCGGCAGAAGAACAGGGTCGAGTTCTCGAAAAAGTCGAACAGCTTGGCGGCGTCCAGGTAGCGCCACAGGACGGTGTCCGGCCTCAACTGCTGGTTGATTTTCGGCTCGACAAAATTTCTGGCTTCAAGGGTGTCCATCGCTGAATCATTCTGGTTTCATTGGCTGGATAGGTTTGCACGATTGTAGTGCGGAGCACGCCGGGGCTGCCGGAAGCGGCGCAGTCTCCGGTGCGCTTGTAGGAATCGGCCGTATCAGGTCTTGCGTGCCGCAGCAAGGGGTAGGGGTTGATCGCTCCGCCCGCCGAGCCGGTTGCTGCCGGCATCGCACCCAGCCGGATCGCGTAGGCCAGGTTCTCCAGCCACGGAGCCAACACCGCCCCGAGGGCGATCAGGACGAGGGCAAGGGCCGGGCTCCGGAGGAACGTGCGCATGGCGGCGATAGGGGGCGGCGGGCGGATTTCCCGGCAGCCGGGCGCCCCCGGCCAGATCCCTGTGCAAGAATGAAAGCATGGAAACCGTCTGCACCATCGGCCATTCGAACCGCTCGATCGAGGAATTCATCGGCTTGCTGAAGCAAAACGGCGTCGCCTGCGTGCTCGACATCCGCACGGTGCCGAAGTCGCGCCACAATCCCCAGTTCGGCCAGGACCAGCTGCCGGGCTCGCTGGCCGCCGCCGGCATCGACTACCGCTATCTGGCCGGCCTGGGCGGCTTGAGGCGTCCACGCCCGGACTCGCCGAACAGCGGCTGGCGCAATACCTCCTTCCGGGGCTACGCCGACTACATGCAATCCGCGGAGTTCGCACGGAATGTCGAGGCGGTGATCGCGCTGGCCGAAAACACCCGCTGCGCATTGATGTGCGCCGAGGCCGTGCCCTGGCGCTGCCACCGCTCGCTGGTGGCCGACGCGCTGCTGGTGCGCGGCATTCCGGTCGAGGAAATCATCGGCCCCCAGAAACCGCGGCCGCACAAGCTCACGCCGTTTGCCAAGGTCGACGGCTTGCGCATCACCTATCCACCGGAAGAAGCCTCAACCAGTCCTGCATCCTAGTCCGGCATCGCCTGCAGATTCGCGCGCACCCGCGCCGGCGCGTCCAGCAGCGCGTCCTTTTCCTCGTCCGTGACCCGTCCAGCGCAGCTTCCTTCAGCCTGCCGTCCTTGCTGTGCAGGGCGCATGCACGGCCCTGCCCGGCGCGGGTGCGCCAGCTGCTGCTCGACAAGGCCGTGCCGAAACGGCATATGCGGGTGTCGCGCTACTGGAGTGAACAGCCGGTCCGCTCAGGCCTGCAGCGTGAGCCGCCGCTCCCGGTCCAGCACGTAACGGTCGAAATCGCTGGCCAGGAACAGCTGGCCGTCATACACCTCGCGCGCTTCGTTCTCCAGGTCCGCCATCGTCTGCGTCCCTTTATTCTCCAGCTGGTAGCGCGGACTGAAATGGGTCAGCACCAGGTTCGGCACCCCGGCCCGCGCGGCCGCCAGCGCCGTCATCCGCGCCGAACTGTGCTGCGGTCCGGGCCCGACCTTCTTCAACACCTCCTCGGTGTAGGTTGCTTCGTGGATCAGTACCTCGGCGTCGCGCGCCTCGTCGGCGAGCAGCTCCGGACTGTCGTTGTCGCCGCCGACGATGAGCTTGCGCGGCTTGCGGCCCGGCAGCAACCAGTCGCGCGGATCGAGCACCCGGCCGTCGGCCAGCGTGACACGCCTGCCGTGCTGCAGTTCGCCCCAGGCGACACCGCGCGCCACGCCGCCCGCCTCCAGCTTCGCCGTGTCCAGCTTGCGCTCGACCTCGCGCTCCGTGAACGAATAGGCCCACGAGGGCATGCGGTGCGACAGCGCGGTCGCGGCTACCCGCAGGTCCGGCAGCACCTCGGATTCCTCGAGCCGCGTGACGTCGACGAATTCGATCGGGAACGGCAGTCCCAGCTCCGTGGTCGCCATCACCCCCTCCAGGAAGGGGCGCAGCGGCGCCGGCCCGACCAGGGTCAGCGGCGCGGTGCGGTTCAGCATGCCGGCGCTGGCCAGCAGTCCGGGCAGGCCGTAGCAGTGGTCGCCGTGCATGTGGGTGATGAAGATGGCGCGCAAGTCGTGCAGCGACCAGTGGGTGCGCAGGATGCGGTGCTGGGTCCCTTCGCCGCAGTCGATCAGCGACCAGTGGCGCGCGGCGCGCGACGCGCCCAGCGAGCGCAGCGCCAGCGCGCTCACGTTGCGGGTCTTGCTCGGGGTTCCCGATGAGGTGCCGAGGAACTGGAATTCCATGCTGTCGTTCTCCTGTCTGCTGCGTCGATGCCATTATCGGGCATGCGATTCCCTGCCTTCGCTCCGCTGCAGCCCCGTTTCGCGCCACCTTCCCAAGGCTTCGTCGCATTCCGGCTTGTCCTCGCGCCGCCGGCTCGGCACAATACCCGGCATTGTTGGCAGAAAGGCAGAGCATGACGACCCTTACCGATTCCCTTGCCCTGGGCGCCGCCGTGCCGGCAAAGCTGCGCCGCCTCTTCCGGGACCTGCGCCTGGCCGCCGTCTACAGCACCCTGGCCGGGGTCCTGATCACGCTGGTGGAGGGCAAGCCGCAGATTCTGGTCAGCCAGATCGTGTACTCGCTCTGCATCGGACTGGTGTCGCTGCTGATCGTCGACGGCGCCCGCCTGCTGTTCTGGGACGATCCCTCGGCGCGGCGCAACATATGGCCGCCCTTCATCGCCCTGGTCGTGGCGACGGCGCCGGTGGCGCACTACAGCGGCATCGTGCTGGGCGCGCTGCTGCTGGGCGAGCGCTGGCCAAGCCTGGCCGATTATCCGTCGCAGCGGCAGGTCAGCATGATCCTGTTCTCGATGCTGTGCATTGGCGCATTCTCGCTGCTGATCGTCAGCCGCGAGCGGGTCGAGCGCATCAAGGTGGAACACAGGGAGGCACAGGCCCGGGCCGAGGCCGTCGAACGCCAGGCCCTGCAGGCCCAGCTGCGCCTGCTGCAGGCCCAGATTGAGCCGCACATGCTGTTCAATACCCTGGCCAACCTGCAGGGCCTGATCGCCATCGACCCGCAGCAGGCCGGCACGATGCTCGACCAGCTGATCCAGTACCTGCGCGCCACCTTGAGCGTCTCGCGCGCCGAGACCACCACGCTGGAACAGGAATTTTCGGCGCTCGAAGCCTACCTCGGCCTGATGTCGGTGCGCATGGGCGCCCGCCTCGCCTACCGCTGCAAGCTGCCGAACGAACTGCGCGCGGCGCGCCTGCCGACCATGCTGCTGCAGCCGCTGGTGGAGAACGCGATCGTGCACGGCCTCGAGCCGAAGCTCGACGGCGGCACGGTCACGCTGGAAGCGGCACAGCGCGGCGACCGGCTCGACATCACGGTGCGCGACACCGGCCTCGGCCTGGATCGCCCCGGCCCGGATCACAGGCACGGCGGTGGTGTCGGCCTGTCCACCACCCGCGAGCGCCTGCGGGTACTATATGGCGAGCGCGCCTCTGCCGAGCTGCTCCCCTCCCCGCCGCAAGGCGCGCAAGTCCGACTCACCCTTCCCCTGGAGCTCCCATGAGCGCATTCGCTGTCGATGTCCTGATCGCCGAGGATGAACCGATCCTCGCCGCCGTCCTCGCCCAGTCGCTGCAACGGCTGTGGCCGGGGCTCCGGATCGTGGGCACCGCGCCGAACGGCCTGGCGGCGGTCGAGCAGGCGCTGGCGCTGCGTCCGGATATCCTGTTCCTGGACATCAAGATGCCCGGCCAGACCGGGCTCGAAGCGGCCGAGGAGCTGGCCGAACGCTGGGACGGCACCCAGCCTTTCCCGGAAGTGGTGTTCGTGACCGCCTACGACGACTACGCGCTCAAGGCGTTCGAGCAGGCCGCCGCCGACTACGTGCTCAAGCCGGTCAGCGACGAGCGCCTGCGCCGCACGGTCGAGCGCCTGCGCACGCGCCTGCTCGCCCGCGGCCAGGCCGGCGGCGACGACGACGGCATGGCCCGGCTGATCGAGCAGATGCGCGCCCTGTTGCCGCTGGCTTCGGTGCCGGAACGCCTGACCACGATCCGCGCCGCGGTCGGCAACGTGGTGCGCATGATCCCGGTGCAGGACGTGGTGTACTTCCAGGCGCTGGACAAGTACGTCAACGTCGCCACCGCGGACAGCGAAGCCCTGATCCGGCTGCCGCTCAAGGAGCTGATGGCGCAGCTCGACCCGGCCCAGTTCTGCCAGGTCAGCCGCGGCAGCATCGTCAACATGAAGCACGTGGCCAGCGCCAGCCGCGACGAGCTGGGCAAGCTCAGCCTGGCGCTGCACGGCAGAAACGACCGACTCAAGGTCAGCCCACTGTTTGCGCACCTTTTCCGGCAGATGTAACATAGGCCAGGCAGTCAGGCGTCCTCCGGCCGGCTTCCTGACCCATCGGTGGAGACCGAACGATGATTCGGCGAACGCGCTTCCTGGCCTTCGCAGCGGTGATGTTCCTGCTCGCCCTGGTCCTTTCACCTGCCGCCCACGGCGCCGCAGGAGTCGGCCTGCTGACCGTCGACGGCGTCATCGGCCCGGCGAATGCCGACTACATCGTGCACGGCATCGCCCGCTCCGCCAGGCTCGGGCACCAGCTGGTGATCCTCGAAATCGACACGCCGGGCGGGCTCGACACCGCCATGCGCGAAGTGATCAAGGCGATCCTGACCTCGCCCGTGCCGGTGGCCGCCTATGTCGCGCCCGGCGGCGCCCGCGCCGCCAGTGCCGGCACCTACATCCTGTACGCGAGCCATGTCGCGGCGATGGCGCCCGGCACCAACCTCGGCGCGGCCACGCCGGTCGAGATCGGCCTGGGCCAGCCCCGGCAGCCCGGAGGGCAGAAGCAGCCGGATAAGGCTGCAAATAGCGAGACAAATAACGCCAACGAAGCCTCCACCATGGCGCGCAAGCAGGTCAACGACGCCGCAGCCTACCTGCGCGGCCTGGCGCAGATGCGCGGACGGAACGCCGACTGGGCCGAGCGCGCCGTGCGCGAATCCGTCAGCCTGAGCGCCGAGGAAGCCTTGGCACAGCACGTCATCGAGATCGTCGCGCCGGACGTGCCGAGCCTGCTGGCCCAGCTCGACGGCAAGACGCTCACCGCCCTCGGACAGGCCCGGCGCCTCGCTACCCGCGGGGTGGTGCCGGCCGAATTCGCGCCGGACTGGCGCACCCGGCTGCTGGCGGCGGTCACCCATCCCAGCGTCGCCCTGCTCCTGATGACCATCGGCGTCTACGGCCTGGTGTTCGAATTCATGAACCCCGGCTTCGTCGCGCCCGGCGTGGTCGGGGCCATCTGCCTGCTGCTGGCGCTCTATGCCCTGCAGCTGCTGCCGGTGAACTACGCGGGCCTGGCGCTCGCCCTGCTCGGCCTGATGCTGATGGTGGCCGAAGCCTTCCTGCCCAGTTTCGGCGTGATCGGCTTCGGCGGCATCGTCGCCTTCATCGCGGGCGCGCTGATGCTCGTGGACACGGACGTGCCCGGGTACGGCATCCCGCCGGGACTGATCGGCGCGCTCGGCCTGGCCAGCGCGCTGCTGCTGATCGGCACCGCCCGCCTCGCACTGGCCAGCCGCAGACGCCCGGTCGCCAGCGGTGCCGCCACGCTGATCGGCGCGACCGCCCAGGTCGAGACAGTCGCGCCGGACGGCGGCCGCGAGGGCTGGATACGCATCGAAGGCGAACTGTGGCAGGCAGCCTGCGCCCTGCCCCTGCGTCGCGCACAAACGGTCAAGGTCGTGGGCCGCAAGGGATTGACGCTGGAGGTCGTCCCGGTCGACGCCGCACAGGGAGGGCAAGGATAATGTTCAATATCGGTATCGGCTTCGGCGCGCTCATCATCCTGCTGTTCCCGCTGCTGGCCTCGGCCATCCGGGTGCTGCGCGAGTACGAACGCGGCGTCGTGTTCCAGCTCGGGCGCTTCTGGGGCGTAAAGGGTCCCGGCCTGATCATCCTGATTCCGCTGTTCCAGCAGATGGTGCGGGTCGACCTGCGCACCGTCGTGCTCGACGTGCCGACCCAGGACGTCATCTCGCGCGACAACGTGTCGGTCAAGATGAATGCGGTGATCTATTTCCGCGTGGTCGACCCGGAAAAGGCGATCATCCAGGTGGCGAATTTCATGGAAGCGACCAGCCAGCTGGCGCAGACCACCTTGCGTTCCGTGCTGGGCAAGCACGAACTCGACGAGATGCTGGCCGAGCGCGAACGCCTGAACCTGGACATCCAGAAGGTGCTCGACGCCCAGACCGACGCCTGGGGCATCAAGGTCTCGAATGTCGAGATCAAGCACATCGACCTCGACGAATCAATGGTGCGCGCGATCGCCCGCCAGGCCGAGGCCGAGCGCGAGCGCCGCGCCAAGGTGATCCACGCCGAGGGCGAACTGCAGGCCTCGGAAAAGCTGCAGCAGGCGGCCTTCGTGCTGTCGCAGCAGGAAGGGGCGATGCAGCTGCGCTACATGCAGACCCTGGGCGCGATCGCCGGGGACAAGTCGTCGACCATCGTGTTTCCCTTGCCGATCGATCTGCTGGCGGGGGCCAGGGACAAGGCGTCCGGTGCGGGCTGAATCACGCCGTGACGGCCCGGTCGGCTCGATATGGTCGATCATGATGGTTCTTTTTGGGGCAAGACGAATCGTTCACTGTACATCCTGTACTCGAGGGCCGCCCGGTCCAGGCTCCCCTCCCACGCCGCTACCACGACGCATGCCACGCCGTGGCCGATGACGTTCGTCAGCAGCCGGCATTTCATGGTGCGGTCGACCGCGAACAGGATCGCCACCATCTCCGGCGGCGCCACGTGCAGCAGCGCCACCGTCGCCGCCAGCGTGGCGATGCCGGAGCCCGCCACCCCGACCGCTCCCTTGCTGCTGACCAGCGCCACGCCCAGCATCAGCACCAGCTCATGCCAGCCCAGGTGCACCCGGGCGGCCTGCGCCAGAAACATCAGCGCCAGCGCGATGTACAGGTAGGTACCCGCCAGGTTGAGGGAATACGAAAACGGCAGCACGACCCCGGTTACCGCGCGCGGGCAGCCGAGGCGTTCGAGCTTTTCGCTGAGCGGCGCAAGGCCGGCCAGCGAAGAACTCGTGAAGAACACGAGGTAGAGTTCGGCGCGCACATAGGCGAGGAAGCGCAGCAGCGGCAGCCCGGCGAGCCGCGCCATGCCGCCCAGGACGACCAGCACGAACAGCAGGCTCGCGAGGTTGATCGCGGCAATGAACTTCAGCAGCGGCAGCAGCGACACCAGGCCGTGGTGTGCCACTGTCGCCGCCATCGCGCCAAACGCGGCCAGCGGCGCCAGCTGCAGAACGGCCTTGATCGCCTGGAACAGGCGCGCACGGCAGCGCTCGACCAGCGCCAGCGCGCCCGTGTGCGGGAGGCGTCCCAGCAGCAGCCCGGCCGGCAGCGCCGCAGCCAGCAGCGGCAGGTTGTTTGCCCGCAGCGGTGGCAGGCGATCCAGCCAGTCCAGCATCCCGGCCTGCAGCGGCGCAGCGCTCGACGCGGGGGCCGCCCCCGTCGCGAGCGAGGCGCCGGCGCCGGGCTCCAAGGCCCAGCCGGCCGCCAGCCCGGCCAGCAGCGACAGCAGTGACATCGCCGCGAAGTAGATCAATGCATAGGCGCCGGTGCGGCCCTGCTCGCGGTCGCGCCCAAGCGCCGCAACGCCGGCGGCGAGCATGCAGAAGACCAGCGGGTAGGTGAGCCAGCCGAGCAGGCGGATGAAGGCTTCGCCCAGGGGCTCCATCTGCGCCGCCAGCGATGGGGCGAACAGTCCCAGCGCCAGGCCTGCGGCGACCGGCAGCGCCAGCGGCAGGAAGGGGGATCGATGCAGTCCGCGCACGCCCTGCCCTTACGCCGGCACTGCGGCGACCCCGGCACCAGTGCCGATCAGGCGCCCGACCGTGGCGCTGCCCTCGCGCGCCTCCGCCAGGAAGCTGTCGCCCCCGGCGCCAAGCGCGGCGCCTTTCCGATGCCGGCGAAACAGCCCGAAGCCGACGTTCCGTTGCGGGGCCCGGATCTGCTGGCTCAATGACGGCTGCCGCATGCCCAGGCGTCTGGCGGCACGGGTGAAATAGCCTTCCTCGGCCACACCACGAAATAGCGCGGGTGTCTCAGTTCCATGCCGCCTTAATATGTTTTATGTATGGGATACCAATTTTCGGGATATTTTACCTTGGAGAAAGGGATTGGTAGCATCTTTTGCGGATTATTTGCCACGATGACAGTACCGAAGACCTGGAGCGCTTCGCCGTCAAGGTCAAACCTGGATTCGCCTGGGCTGACTCGGTATGGCGGCAGGCATCATGCACGTGTTCTGACCAGCGCCACCACCTGCTCGCCGCGGTAGCGGGCGAGCAGCTCCGGCCACTGCGCGTCCAGGTTGTTCATGGCCGCCTGCTTGATGTGGCCATAGCCGCGCACCTTGTCCGGCAAGGCCGCCAGCTTCAGCGCCGCTTCCTTGTTGTGCGCCCCCAGGCTGGCGGCCAGCTCGCGGACGAAGGCCAGGTAGCGGTCGCGCAGCGCGCGCTCGCGCTGGCGCTCGCGCGTGTAGCCGAACGGGTCCAGCGGCGTACCGCGCAGCCTCTTGAGACGGGCCAGCGCGCCGAACACCGGCATCATCCAGCCGCCGAACGTCGCCTTGGCAGGCAGCTCGGAACCCGGCTTTTTGCGCGCCAGCAGCGGCGGCGCCAGGTGGAAGGCCAGCTTGACGTCGCCGTCGAACTGCGCGGCGATCTGGGCGCGGAAGGCGGGGTCGGCATGCAGGCGCGCCACTTCGTACTCGTCCTTGTACGCCATCACCTTGAACAGGTTGCGCGCGACCGCCTTGCTCACCGGCCGGCGCGAGCCCTCGCCGTCGAGCGCCAGCTCGCGCCGCTCGACCGCGGCCACCGCCTCCCGGTACTGGCGCGCATAGGCGGCGTCCTGGTAGCCGGTCAGCCAGTCGGCGCGGAAGGCGACCATCTCTTCCAGCGACTTCGACGCAGCAAACTGGATCACCTGCGCCGGCTGCGCCATGCCCTCGAGCGCAGCGGGGTCCGCGGCGAGCAGGCGGCCCAGCGTGAAGGCGCGCTTGTTCATGTCGACCGCCACGCCGTTCAGTTCGATCGCCCGCATCAGCGCGGCCAGGCCCACCGGCACCAGCCCCTGCTGCCACGCATAGCCCATCAGCAGGACATTGCTGCCGACCGGATCGCCGAGGAAGCGCGATGCCGTCGCCTGCGCATCGAGGCGCAGCAGCCGGGAGTCTCCGGCGGCGGCGCCCAGCCTGGCCAGCAGGCCTTCGCGGTCGACCTGCGCATCAGGGTCGCGGGTGAAATCGGCGGTCGGGATCTCGTGTTCGTTGGCGACCACCCTGGTGTGCCCGTGGCGCATGACGGCCAGGCCGTCCGGCATGCTCGCTACCACCAGGTCGCAGGCGAACACCGCATCGGCCTGGCGCAGGTCGATCCGTACCTGGTGCAGGCGCTCCGGTGAGGAGGCCACGCGCACGTGCGACAGCACCGCGCCGCCCTTCTGCGCGAAGCCCATGAAGTCGAGCGTGGACGCACCCTTGCCTTCCAGGTGCGCGGCCATCGTGACCAGGGCGCCCACCGTGACGACACCGGTGCCGCCGACGCCCGCCACCAGGATCTCGAAGGGTTTCTCCAGTGCGGGCTGCGGCGGCAGCGAATGCGCCGCGAGCGCGCGCTCCAGGTCGGCCAGGGATAGTTTCTGGCCGCCCGGCTTGCGCAGCGTGCCGCCCAGGACCGAGACGAAACTCGGGCAGAAGCCCTCGACGCAGGAATAATCCTTGTTGCAGGACGATTGCTCGATCTGGCGCTTGCGGCCCAGTTCCGTCTCGAGCGGCAGGATGGACAGGCAGTTCGACTGCACGCCACAATCGCCGCAGCCTTCGCACACGGCCGGATTGATCATCATGCGCCGGGCCGGATCGAGGAACACGGTCTTGTCCGGCGTGTTCTTCTTGCGGCGGCGGCGCTTTTCGGCGGCGCAGGTCTGGTCGTACACCAGCACCGTCACGCCGGGGATCTCGCGCAGCCTGCGCTGGACCGCATCGAGTTCGCTGCGGTGATGCACGCTCACGCCGTCCGGCAGCGCCACGCCTTCGTAGTTGTCCGGGTAATCGGTGACCACCACGGCCTTGTTGACGCCTTCGCTGATCACCTGCTGTAGGATCTGCGGCACCGACAGCGTACCGTCCACCGGCTGCCCACCCGTCATCGCCACCGCATCGTTGTACAGGATCTTGTAGGTGATGTTGACGCCGGCGGCGACGCTCTGGCGGATCGCCAGCGATCCGGAATGGTAGAAGGTGCCGTCGCCGAGGTTCTGGAAGATGTGCGGCTCATCGACGAAGCGCGAGGTGCCGGCCCAGCTGACGCCCTCGCCGCCCATCTGCGACAGGTAATAGGTGTCGCGCTGCATCCAGGTCGCCATGAAGTGGCAGCCGATGCCGGCCAGCGCGCGGCTACCCTCGGGCACGCGGGTCGAGGTGTTGTGCGGACAGCCGGAGCAGAAATACGGCGTGCGCTTGATGGCATCAAGGCCGTTCGAGGGCAGCTCGGCGGCGCAGAAATCCGGCAGGAAGCGGTGCAGGTCCAGCGCCGGAAATTTTGCCCCGAGCCAGCGCACCAGCACCGGCGCGATGCGCGACGGCCGCAGTTCGCCCAGCGCGGACAGCAGCGCTGCACCGTCGCGGTCGGTCTTGCCGATCACGGCGGGGCGCCGTTCCGGGGCCAGGTTATAGAACAGGTTCTTGACCTGCTGTTCGATCACCGGGCCTTTTTCCTCGACCACCAGGATCTCGTCCAGCCCCTGCGCGAAGGCCGACAGGCGGGTCGCCTCCAGCGGATAGCTCAGGCCCGGCTTGTACAGGCGCACGCCAAGTTCTTGCAGGCGTTCGAGGCCCAGGCCCATGCGCTCCAGTGCTTCGATCAGATCGAGGTAAGCCTTGCCGGCGCCGATGATGCCGATGGACGCGCCGGGCGCGGGCACGACCAGGCGGTCGATCGAATTGGCGCGCGCAAAAGCCTGTACCGCCTCCAGCTTGGCGGCCACGCGCTGCTCCAGCGCCAGGCCCGGCAAATCCGGCCAGCGGTTATGCAGGCCGCCGGGTGGCGGCGTGTAATCGGTAGGCGTGGCGAACGAAGGCATCGGCGGCAGTTCGACCACCGCGCCGCCTTCCACCGTTTCGGAGATCGCCTTGAAACCGCACCAGGCGCCCGAATAGCGCGACAGGGCCCAGCCGTACAGGCCGAATTCCAGGTATTCCTGGATGTTCGCCGGGTTAATCACCGGCATGCCCCAGGCGATCAGCGCCTGCTCGCTCTGGTGCGGCATCGACGAGGACACGCAGCCGTGATCGTCGCCCAGGATCGCCAGCACCCCGCCATGCGGCGACGAGCCGTAGACGTGGCCGTGCTTGAGCGCGTCGCCGGCGCGGTCGACGCCCGGCCCTTTGCCGTACCACATCGCGAACACGCCGTCGACCTTGCGGGTCGGATTGGCCTCGACCTGCTGCGATCCCATCACGGCCGTCGCGCCGAGCTCCTCGTTGATCGCGGGGAGGAATTCGACCTGGCGCTCCTGCAGCAGCGCCTTCGCGCGCCACAGCTCCTGGTCCACCGCACCGAGCGGCGAACCGCGGTAGCCGCTGACGAAACCAGCGGTTTGCAGCCGGTTCGCTTCGTCGAGCTGCTTCTGCATGCAGAGCAGGCGCACCAGGGCCTGGGTACCGGTCAGGAACACCCGGCCCCGGCTACGGGTCAGGTTGTCGTCGAGTGCGTAGTCGGGGTCCGCCAGCCCGGCCGGCGCGGGGAATGTCATGTCGTTCATGCAACTATGATATTCCCTGGACCGCGAAAGATTTTGTCTATCTGCTCGGCTCCCGGCGCTAGAATCGCAAGAACTTGTCTACTTTGATCCCTTAAGATGAAAAATCTTTCGATTGATGGCGCATCCGTGAAAATTCTCGCCGAGCTGCAGAAGAACGGCAGGATCTCGTCCAACGAACTGTCCGAAAAGATCGGCATGTCGGCCAGCCCCTGCTGGCGGCGCCAGAAGGAGCTGGAGGACAATGGCTACATCGTCCGCTACACCGCCCTGCTCGACCGCCGCAAGCTGGGGCTGGCGGTCGTCTGCCTGCTGCACGTGTCGCTGCTGCGCCATGCTGAGGGGGTGGTCGAGCAGTTCGAGCAGGCGATGCGCTTGAGGCCCGAGGTGGTCGAGTGCTACGAGACGACGGGTAGCTCGGATTACCTGGTAAAGGTGGTCGTGGCCGACATGGATGCCTACCACGACTTCTTGCACAACGTGCTGGTGAAGCTGAACGGGGTGTCGCAGGTGAACACCAGCGTGGCGCTGCGGGAGGTGAAGTACGAGACGGCCCTCCCCTTGTAGCGGCCCGGTTTACCGCTGTTTGACGATGCCGCGGTACACCAGGAAGGTGGCGAACAGGCTGATCGCGCCGGCGCCCGCCATCCAGAAGCCGGGGGCCGCCTTGTCGCCGGTGGCTTCGATCAGCCACGTGGAGATCAGGGGCGTCATGCCGCCGAACAGTGCGGTCGCCAGGCTGTAGGCCAGCGAGAACCCGGTCGTGCGCACCTGGACCGGAATGATCTCCGTCAGCGCGACGATGGTGGCGCCGTTGTAGCTGCCGTACAGGAAGGACAGCCACAGTTCGATCAGCACCATGTGGCCGAAGCTCGGGTTCGCGATCAGCCACGACAGCGCGGGGTAAGCGGTGAGCGCCGCCAGCGCCGAGCAGACGGCCATCACGGGCCAGCGTCCGATACGGTCCGAGAGGGCACCCATGACCGGCAGCCAGATGAAATTCGACACCCCGACGCACAAGGTCACGAGCAGGCTTTCCGCGGTGCTCAGCTTGAGGACGCTCTTGCCGAAGGTGGGCGTGTACACCGTGATCAGGTAGAACGCGACCGTCGTCATGACGACCAGCCCGGCCCCGGCCGCGACGAGCGCCCAGTTCGAGGCCATCGTACGCATCATCTGGCGGAAGGTCGGATGGGTCTTCTGCGCCAGGTAGGCCTCGGTTTCCTGCAGCGAGCGGCGGATATAGAACACCACCGGGATGATCGAACAGCCGATGAAGAACGGAATGCGCCAGCCCCAATCGGCAATCACTTCCTTGGGCATGGCCTGGTTGAGGCCATAGCCCAGCGCGGCGGCAAAGATGACGGCAAGCTGCTGGCTGGCCGACTGCCAGCTGACGTAAAAGCCCTTGTTGCCGGGCGTTGCCATCTCGGACAGGTAGACGGACACGCCGCCCAGTTCCACGCCGGCGGAGAAGCCCTGCAGCAGGCGCCCGATCAGCACCAGCAAGGGCGCCAGCAGGCCGATGCTGGCATATCCCGGGACGAAGGCGATCAGCGCCGTCCCCGACGCCATGATCCCCAGCGTCAGCACGAGTCCCTTGCGGCGGCCGATGCGGTCGATGTAGCTGCCCAGGAAAATCGCGCCCAGCGGCCGCATGAAGAAGCCCGCGCCGAAGGTGGCAAAGGTCATCATCAGCGCGGCGTACTCGCTCGAGGTCGGGAAGAAGGCGCCGGCAATCTGGTGGGCGTAGAAGCCGAACAGGAAAAAATCATACATTTCGATGAAGTTTCCGCTCGTGACCCGGATGACGGCAGCGAGCTTCGACGGGGCGCGCGCGGACGCGGACGCGGCAGGCGCCACTTGGCTGGCCTTGGCGGTGGAATGAGTGGACATGATGCGCTCTCGCTTGTGGTTCAGATGTGATTCAGATGTGCTTCAGTGCGCCGTTACCGGCTCCAGCCCGGTCGCCTCGATGGCGCCCGCGTTGGCAGGCGCAGCCAGGAAGCGCAGCAGTGCGCGCGCCGCCTCCGGATGCTTCGCGCCGCGCACCACGGCGCCGGAAAATTCGGTCTTCAGCTGCACTTCCTGCGGCAGCAGGCCGACGATGTCGATGCCCTGCACCGGTTTCAGTTCGCTCCTCTGCTGGCAACCGAAATCGGCCTCGCCGTGCGCGACGATCTCGCCCACCGGGGTGGCGGGAATCTGCGCCGCCTTGCCTTCCATCTGCTGGCGGATGCCGAGCTTGTCCAGCAGTTCGCGCTTGATGTATTCGCCGCTCGCGCTGTCGGAATAGGCCACCTTGTGCGCGCCCAGGAAGGCGGCGCGCAGGCCGTCGACGGTGTGGATGTCCGGCTTGGCGGCGCCATGCCGGACCGCGCAGGCGATCGGCGAGTTGGCGAGGACGACCTTGCTGCCCGGTTCCAGGCGGCCCTCTGCCATCAGCTTGTCGAGCGCGTCGCCGACCATGATCACGACGTCGATCGGCTCGCCGCGCGCCAGGCGCGCCGGGATCGCATTCTTCGTCGTGCCCATCGAGGGGCCCCATTCGGACACCAGGTGGTCGCCGCTGGCGCTTTCGTAGCGGCCGGACAGGTCCTTGTAGGCCTGGGCGAAGCCGCCCGAGCTGACGACGTGGAGGTCGGTGGCCTGGGCTGCGGCGCCGGCGCCCAGCGCGAACGCGGCGAGCGCCGCCAGTACCGTGTTTTTCAGGTGATGTGGTCGCATGATGTTCTCCTTGTCTCTCTTAAAATTTCTGCATGAGGCCGAGCGTCATGCCCGTGCCGTGCCGGTCGTTCGAGCGGGATGCGGTCAGCCCGGCGGCGTCGCCGCGCCAGACCGTGTAATCGGCTTCCACGTAGGCGGTGGTGCGCGGCCCCAGCGTCTTTTCGACGAACAGGAAACCGCGGTCGAAACCGTCGTCACGGAAGCCCGTGGCTTCGCGCCGCACGCCGTACCAGGCCGTGGTGACGAGCAGGTCGCGCCCCGCCTGGCGGCTCACGCCTGCCGACAGCACGCGCTGGTGCACGGTCTTGCCCGGCCCTGTGTCGGCCACGTTGCGCGCGGCGTTGGCCTTGAACTGCCAGGCGTCGAGCTTGAGCGCCGCGCCGACGCTCCAGGCGTCGAGCGGCAGGCCTTCACGGCTGCGGAACTGCATCGTGGCGCCGGAGACGACCCAGTCGGGCCGCTGGTAGGCCAGCGCCACCCCGTGGCTCGACGATGCCGCGGCATCGCCCGCCACTTCGCCGAACGAATACGCGGCGCGCGCCTGCCATGGACCGACGGTCCCGGTGTACTTGACCGTGTTGTCGAGGCGGTAGAAATTGTCCGAATAGCCGCTGGGGCCGTACTGGCGCCCGAAGGCGTGCGTGCCGAAAGCGGTGTTGCTCAGGCCCGCCACGTTGATGTTCGGGTTCAGGGACGCGAAGCGCTTGCCGATCGGATCGACGGGGATGAGGGCGTCGGACAGCAGGCTCGCCTGGCGTCCCACGGCAAGCTGGCCGTACGGGGAATCGAGGCCGACCCAGGCCTGGCGGTCGAACAGGCGGTCGCTCTTGGCCTGCGCGCCGGTATCGGCGTTGATGCCGCCTTCGAGCCGGAACAGGGCCTTCAGGCCGCCGCCGAGCGACTCCTGCCCTTTGATGCCCCAGCGGCTGGTCTGGTCGACGCCGCTGCTGACGGCGCTGGTGCGGCCCGGCGGCGTGGGTGCGTTGTTGGCGCCGAGGCCATCGGTGGCGCGCAGGCCGACATCGACGATGCCGTACAGGTCGACACCCGTCTGGGCGAAGCAGGTGGTGCTCGAAACGAGCAATGCGGTAAGGGCGCAGGAATGGCGCACGTTGTCTCCTTTTGTTGTGCCTTCTTGATGAGGCTGATCCTTGGGTGCGCCAATGATCCGTCAAACGGTATAATTTGAAAATTGCAATTTTCCCGCGTATTATTGCGTCATGCGCATCAATTACGACATTCATGACTTGCAGGCATTTGTCGCCGTCGCCGAGCGCGGGAGTTTTCGCCAGGCCGCCACCGATCTGTTCCTGTCCCAATCCGCCCTCAGCCGGCGGATCGAGAAGCTGGAGGAAGGCCTGGGCGTCAAGCTGTTCGAGCGCACCACCCGCCGGGTGCAGCTGACCAACGTGGGCCAGACCTTCCTGGTGAATGTGCGGACCGCGCTCGACAACCTGGAAGACGCGGTGCTGGGTGTCGCCGACCTCGCGGCCCACCGCACCGGGACCATCACGCTGGCCTGCGTGCCGTCCGCCGTCTGGCATTTCCTGCCGCAGGTGCTGACGCGTTTCAGCGCGCGCTTTCCACGCATCCGCGTGCGCATCCATGACGAGAGCGCGCAGGATGTGCTGAACCTGGTGCTGGGCGGCGAGGCGGACTTCGGGATCAACTTCACCGGGGCGGAAAACCCCGAGATCGTGTTCGAACCGATCTACGTCGAGAAGTACGTGCTGGCGATGCGGCGCGATCATCCGCTGGCGAAGCGCCGCTCGCTGAGCTGGAAAGAGACGGTCGACGAGCGCTATATCTCGGTCGCCAAGTCCAGCGGCAACCGCAGCGTCATCGACGCCGCGCTCGCCGGTGTCGAAAAACACCCCCTCATCTCCTGGGAGGTCAACCACGTCTCCGGCGTGCTCGCCCTCGTCGAGGCGGGCATGGGCGTGGCCGCGGTGCCCAATCTCTCGGTGCTGCCCGGGCGCCAGGACATCGTCATCGGCGTGCCGCTGGTGAATCCCGAGATCAAGCGGACGCTGGGACTGATCTGCAAGCGCAAGCACAGCATGGCGCCTGCCGCGCGGACCTTGTTCGAGATGCTTGTGGAGGCGCTGGTGAAGCGCCCGCTGACGACGCTGGACGAAGGCGATCCGGGCTGAATGTTCGCGGTGCGAAGGCTGAGGCGACTTGCCTGTATCATCCGATGATCTCCGCCCTGCCAGAAAGGATTCATCATGGAACGAAGCCCTTTTAGCGCATTTCTTATCGACAAAGCCGGCGACACGGTGCGCGGCCAGCTTGTCCGCATGACGCCAGACCAGCTCGATGAAGGCGAGGTCACGATCCGCGTGCATTACTCGAGTATCAATTACAAGGATGCGCTTGCGGCGACCGGAGCCGGCAAGATCATCCGCCGCTTTCCCTGCGTGGGCGGGATCGACATGTCGGGCGAAGTCGTGGAAAGCAGCGACGACCGGTTCAGTCCAGGGGACCGGGTGATCGCCACCAGTTTCGACATCGGCGTCTCGCACCATGGCGGCTACGCCGAATACGCTCGTGTACCGGCCAGCTGGGTGATCCCCTTGCCCGGCGGATTGACGCTGTTCGAAGCGATGGCCCTCGGCACCGCCGGCTTCACCGCCGGGCTGGCGATCGTCCGGATGGAAGATAACGGCCTGGCTCCCGCCAAAGGCCCGGTCGTGGTCTCCGGCGCGACCGGCGGCGTCGGCGGACTGGCGATCGACATGCTGGCATGCCTGGGGTATGAGGTGCTTGCCCTGACGGGAAAGGCAGCGGAGCAGGACTACCTGCGCGGGCTCGGGGCAAGCGGCGTGAAGCTGACTTCTTCCATCGATCATCAGAAGGTCCGGCCACTCGAGGCGGGACAGTGGGCCGGCGCGGTGGACAATGTGGGCGGACCGATCCTGCACTGGATGCTGGCGACCATGAAGCAGGCGGGTACCGTCGCCAGCATCGGCAATGCGGCGAGCATCAAACTCGACACCACGGTGTTCCCCTTCATCCTGCGCGGTGTGAGCCTGCTCGGCATCGACTCCGGCTACATGGGTTCGCCGACGCGCGAACGTGTCTGGAGCCGCCTGGCTTCCGACCTCAAGCCACGCCATCTGCACGACATTACCCGGACGATCGAGCTCCAGTCCTTGCCGTCCGCTTTCGACGATTTCCTGCAAGGTCGCGTAAAGGGACGCACCGTCGTCAAAATAGCCGCCTGATAAACGGAAGATCCGGCGCCGCGCGCCGGAACCGCTTTCCCATCCGCGCGGCCTGCAAGGGCTGCGCCGGCCTCGCCGCAGCGCGAGCGCGTCCCGCATTCATGTGTTGTTGCGCCCTTTTTTTCATAACGCCGAACATGATTCCGCATTATGAACTCCCTGCTGCCGTGCAGCGCAAGAATATTTCGCACCACAAGAGACCGTTCCACGATACGGAAACAAGATCGCAATCCCTTGTATTTAAATGATTTATTTCTTTTACATATCCTGCGCGCGCATCGTCGCAGTGCAGCAAACCTATTTATTATTGAGACAAGTCAACCGGCTTTTTCATTCAATCCGCAAACCCTGGAGTTATTCATGTCTCAGTATCAAAACGATATTCAAGCCATTGCCAGCCTCAAGACCCTGCACGGCAGCGCGTGGAATGCAATCAATCCGGAATCGGCCGCGCGCATGCGGACGCAAAACCGTTTTAAAACGGGGCTCGACATCGCCCGCCATACCGCGCGGATCATGCGCGCCGATATGGCGGCCTACGATGCCGACCCGTCCAGGTACACCCAGTCGCTTGGATGCTGGCATGGCTTCATCGGCCAGCAAAAAATGATCTCGATTAAAAAGCACTTCAATAACACCGATCGCCGTTACTTATACCTGTCGGGCTGGATGGTGGCGGCCCTGCGTTCGGAATTCGGCCCCCTGCCCGACCAGTCGATGCATGAAAAGACGGCGGTCGCCGGCCTGATCAAGGAGCTGTATACCTTCCTGCGCCAGGCCGACGCCCGCGAGCTTGGCGGCCTGTTTCGCCAGCTCGATGCCGCCTCGGGCGCCGCCAAGGAGGCCATCCAGCGCCAGATCGACGAGCATGTGACCCACGTGGTGCCCATCATCGCGGACATCGACGCCGGATTCGGTAACGCCGAGGCAACCTATCTGATGGCCAAGCAGATGATCGAAGCGGGCGCTTGTTGTATCCAGATCGAAAACCAGGTCTCCGACGAAAAGCAATGCGGTCACCAGGACGGCAAAGTCACCGTTCCGCACGAGGACTTCCTCGCCAAGATCCGCGCGGTACGGTATGCCTTCCTCGAACTGGGCGTCGACGATGGCGTGATTGTGGCGCGTACCGATTCTCTGGGAGCAGGCTTGACGAAACAGATCGCCGTCACGCATGAACCTGGCGACCTTGGCGACCAGTACAACGCATTCCTGGACGTCGAAGAGGTGTCCGCCGACTCGATGAAAAATGGCGACGTGGTCATCAATCGGAATGGAAAGCTCGTGCGTCCGAAGCGGCTTCCGAGCAACCTGTTCCAGTTCCGCGAAGGGACGGGCGAAGCACGCTGCGTGCTGGACTGCATCACCTCGCTGCAGCACGGTGCCGACCTGTTGTGGATCGAAACGGAAAAGCCGCATATCGCGCAGATCGGCGGCATGGTGAAGGAGATTCGCAAGCTCATTCCCAACGCAAAGCTGGTCTATAACAACAGCCCATCCTTCAACTGGACCTTGAATTTCCGCCAGCAGGTATTCGACAGCATGAAAGCCGAAGGCAAGGATGTCAGCGCGTACGAGCGCAACATGCTGATGAGCGTCGAATACGATGATACCGAACTGGCACGTGCGGCCGACGAGAAGATCCGTACCTTCCAGGCCGATTCCGCGCGCGAAGCCGGCATCTTCCATCACCTGATCACACTGCCGACCTACCATACCGCGGCACTGTCCACCGACAATCTGGCGAAGGATTATTTTGGCGACCAGGGCATGCTGGGTTATGTGGCGGGTGTCCAGCGCAAGGAGATCCGTGAGGGAATTGCCTGCGTCAAGCACCAGAACATGTCGGGTTCGGATATCGGCGACGACCACAAGGATTACTTCAGCGGTGCAGCTGCACTGAAAGCCGGCGGCAAGCTCAACACGATGAATCAGTTCTGACGCATTCTCCGGAACGCGGGCGTTCGTCAACGACGGCGCCCTGCTCCGCTATCAAACCGACGCTATCCGGGAGTACGAATGAATAAAGCCAATTATGAGGTCAACAAGGCCCCCGCGCCGGCCTCGCTAATCCATGCGGGCGCGAGCGCCCTTCCCCAGATGGGCCGCCCTGCCGGGCTGCCCGCGAACGACACCTTGCGGCCGATTCGACGGGTCGGGATGATCGGCAGCGACGCCACGGGCGTCGCCATCGCCATGCACCTGCTCGACGCGGACATTCCGGTAACGATGTTCGACAGCCGCCGCGAAGCAACCGTCCAGGCCGTCGCGCTGGCACGGTCCGCTTACGAGAAGCTGGTCGCCGCGGGTCAGCTCGTCCCCGACGAGCGCGACAGGCGCATGGCCTTGCTGACTGGTGCGGCGAACTTTCACCACCTGAAGGACTGCGACCTGATTCTCGCAAGGCTTTCCCCCGAAATGGCTGCGGCGGAAAAGCTGTTCCTCCGGCTGGATGAGCTCGTCAAGCAGAGCGCGATCCTGGTGACCGATCATGCGGCTGCCGGGATCAATCATCTTGCCCGTTTCACGAGGCGCCCGACCGAGGTGCTGGGGATGCGTGTTTCGAACCCTGCAGACCCGCTGGTGTCGTTCGACCTCGTCCGTGGTAAAGAGACTTCGGAGGAAGTCTTCAGCACCGTGCTTGCGCTGCTGAACAGGATTCGCACGCTGAGCCACTAAAGCGAATTCTTTCAAGGTTCCCAGCCGACGCCCTGGAGCGGCGCCGGCCTTCCAGGTCTTGCTTATTTTGGCCACTGCCAGCGCGGGCAGCTTGTTCAGGTCGAGCGGCATGGTGCTCGATTCCTACCCAGGTTTTTTACCTCGCGGTTGACCTGGATCGAGGTGGTTTCAGGCGGGCTCGCCCTATCTACTGGGGGAGTGGCACGTTCACATCGAGGCCCGGGTTGCCGGTGAGGTGGGGCTCTCCGATGCGGTACCCCCGGTACCTGACGGCACAGTTGATGAAGCTGAAATGCGCGATGCCGAGTTGCCCGCGCCATCCGACTGGGCAGTTCCGGTAACGCCGGCTGGCGGGATCGAGCGCGATACACAGCCGCGCCATGCCCTTTCGACAAGCGACTGTTGCAGCATGAACACCATGATCCAGGGGCACGAGGCCAGACAGCTGGCAGAAGTCAGCGGACGAACGCGCCTGGTCGCGCCTGGCCCTTGCGTCAGCAAGCGAGACCTCGGGGAAGACTCCAAAGCTCAGCCTGTTCTCCCTTCGAGCTGGAGCCGGGTCAAGGGTTGTACGGGTTTCGGCATTGTAGGGGCATCCAGACTGACGGGGCCAGACATGTCCCAACGATGCCCGCAAACCTCGCAGCGCCACCAGGACATCGCTGGACAATATAGACAACAAAAAACCCGCTGCCTCTATGAGAACAGCGGGTTCCTTGATTTCCCTGAAAATCCAGGGTGATGTTCTGGCGGAGGCGGTGGGATTCGTATTGACCTTCGCAAACCCGCATGGCGCCTGGCTTTCCCGCTTCGCTCGCTTAGCCCTACCCTATCTCATACCCTTAAAATTTTCGCTACCTCTGCAGCGCGTGACGTCCTCTCATCCTACCATTCCGGCCGGCCCGCTGACACGGCTATTCAATATGGGTCAACATCGGCTGAGCTCACCCGGGACCTTTATCAATATTGCATGCCTCGGTCCTTCCTACCATCCGGTTGGCCGATGGTTTCGGAATTTACACCAAGCTCGCAGTCAGGAAATCTTCGAGCAGCTGCTTGCAAAGAACAAGATGGAGCGGCGCACCGTATTATCGACACCTCACTCCCCTTGACGCTCAGCTACGCGCCATCCCCCTTGTGGCCTGAGCAGTCAGGAGGCACCAATCGCGATGATGTCGGTGATGACGACACTCGCAGGCCTTGCAGGTATTTTGTAATCGGTAGCTCTGCGAACTGTATGGACGGGATGACTCTCGAATAACTCTGCGCCAACTCAAAGCCTTGAGGCTCGAGGCCACGATTCTCCAGAGGCGTTTTACAGTGACGGTTACCTGTTGCCCCAGAAATATCGATCCCATGCACCAAACGATTTTCATTCGGTGTGCCAACCAAAAAGCTCAACAACGCGCACGCTGAATCTCTAGCGATCGATCTGGCCAAGCCCAAACCACGCATCAAGCCACGGTGTCGGTCCAAGGCTGCCGGCTGGGAGAACGAGTTGCCGGACGGTTGACACCACGGATTATGTGAATTGGATGCCAAAGCGTTTCACCGCCGCCTTGAACCCGACTGCATTTGCCAGCGGAGAGTAGGACGCCAGCTGGATTTTGCTCTTTGCGCGATCGAACAGGGCAACGGCACGCTTGGTATTGAGGTGGCGCGACATGTAGAGAAAACCGTCGTAGCCCGCTGGGTTGTCGTACACCGCGCGTGCCCATTGCTGGGTAAGACGGTAATCGGTTGTTCCCGCGAGGCCGGCGTTTCCGCCCAACCGCTTCAGCAATGGTCCGGTGAGATCGAGCAAGTGAAGCGGCAGACCGCCAAAGTACAAAGCGAAACGGCCCTCGATCTGCGTTCGGGTGATGGTGAACGCACCGTTGACGGGTATCTCATCATGCAGGATCGATTCAGCCATCGCGAGCTCAAGGCTGGTGCCCAAATAGCATACGCCAAACTCGGGCGTCCCGGTGGCAGCACCGGGCGCATCGAAGCGGTTGTTGCCCGACTTGCCGAAATAAGGTTCGCCGGTGTGGTAAGCGGAGATGCGGGCCAGACGCGTCGGTGACACGTATTTTTTCGGAAATCTATCAGTCGCCAAGGCCTCGGACGGCGGCTTCAGCGACTCAGCGGCCAAGATTGCGCTCCTTGAACTCAGCCGCACTGCGCACCACCTGTTCAACGTCGCCTGCCTCCAGCGCGGCAACTGGCGTTCGGCCGTCGAGCGAGTGCTTGGGTGTGGTGAAGAACTGCCACTTCGCTGCGCCAGGCAGATCTGCGAGTACGACGGAGACACGCTCAATGTCCCGGCGGTGAGCCTGGCCTGTCGCGAAGAAGTCCGGATACCATTGTGCACCAGATGGGCCGTCGACCCAGAACATCCGGTAATCCTTGACTGCCTTACTCACGGCCTGCCGGCTGATACCGAGGCGCTCGCATAGCTGCGCCGATGTCATCAACAGACCCTTTTCGTGCAGTTCCTGGCGCCGCGCCATCGCACCGGCATCCATCTTTGCCAGCAGTGCCGCGTTGTCTTCGTCGATGCGCTTAGTCACCCGCGACTTGCCCTCCTTCGTCGTGCCGACCTGCGCAGGCCGCTTGATCAGGCGCTGCAACAGGCGTCGCAACTGGTCGTCAGGAACGGCCGAGATTTGGTCAGCGCCACCTTTCCGGCGCTGTTGTGGCGGTACGACTTTGACGATCAGGTAGCCGTCCCCGAGATCGCTAGCCTGCTCTACCGACCCGGGCATGAACGCGGATGGCACTCTACCACTGGCAAGGCCGGTCGCACTGCGAGATTTGGCTGGCGCAGCGGGCGCGCGCTTATCAGTACTGGTTGACATGGTTGACACTCCTTTCGAGCTGAGTTTACCGGATTACGGCCTGATGTCAACCGCGTCAACCACCTGCCTGTAGTGCCAGTGGCCCGACAAGGCGCGATGAGCTACGGATCCTGTCCAGCTAACATATCGCCAACGACACCGAGCAGCCAGTTCGACCGGTCATCGGTGACTGTACGTGCCCACGTACGAGGCTACTCCGCAATAGAGCGAGTAATTATGAGAGCTTCCCAAGGGGATTCATCATTTGGAAGCCGTTACGCACTGGAACCGGCAACAGGCCACTTTTGCTAAGTGTATTAGGGATCACATCTCGCTCTGTTTTGCGGCTGTCAAGCCCGAAGCCAGCCGCTCCTGAAGTTCGGCACCAACGCGCTTGAATCCAAGTAAGCGTGCCGCGGAACGTATCAGTTCTGAATCTTCCCCGCCGGCGTTGTCCGCTCGAGCGATCCTTAACGCGGCCATAACCTCCAACATGGAAAGGCTTGCAGCTTTCAAGGTAGCTCCAGACTCGTTCGAGCGATCGCGGACTGGCGTGTCATCAACGTGAGCACTCGTATACCAGAACGTGCCGTCGGTGAGCAGGTCAGCGCCCTGTGTCTGGGCCTTCTCGAGTGCACTTTTCGTCGTACCGACGATCCTGCTTCCCGCTTTCTCCTTGTCGAAGCAGAACGCAAGCCGCCGGGCGGCCTCCTCCACGTGGATCGGTCCTTCTTCCTGAACGATGCGCGTTACCAGATCGACCACGACCTGAAGTGGCACTTCGTGCGGTTCTTGTGCCCCCATCGCAATGACATACCGCTTGTAAGCCGGCATCTGCCTTAGGGCGGCCTCTGGCATATCCAGCATCGGCGGGATTTGGTCAGCCAAGGGTGCCACTGGCCGCGTCTTGTTTGCGCCTTCGAGTCGAATGGCCTGTTCCGCCGCCTGATGCGCATTGGCGAGGGCGGTCCGCAGACGCTCGATCTCGTTCTTGCGGTTGTAGAACCAGTCGGTGCTCCAGATACGATAGAAGCGCCACCCGAGGTGCTCGAGGACATCTTGCCGAAGCCGGTCCCGCTCGCGCGCCCACAAAGCGCTGTGATAGGTTGCTCCGTCACACTCGACGGCCAACAGGTAGGCGCCGGGGCGGTCAGGGTGTCGAACGCCCAGGTCGATGCGGAAACCCGCCGTGCCGACTTGGTGATCGGCCAGGTAGCCCAGGCTACGGATCACGTTCGCGACATCCTCCTCGAAAGGCGAATCGGCAGTCCCTCCGAAGGAGGCGACACCGCTCAGTGGTGCTCCATCCGCAAACTCCAGATAGTGCTTGAGGATGCGAACGCCATCCCGCGCGCTGCGGCCCGGATCGATATCGCTCGGATGGAAAGACGCAAAGACTTCGCACTTCAGCCTGGCCCTCGTGAATAGCACGTTCAACCGGCGTTCGCCGCCTTCGCTGTTCACTGGACCGAATGACATGCTTGCGAGCCTGCCACCTGCTAGGGTCGGGCCATAACAAACGCTCACGAAGATGACGTCGCGCTCATCGCCCTGTACGTTCTCGATATTCTTGACGAAGACGCTCTCCGCATTACCTTCGCGCAGAAAATCGTTCAGGACTGTATCAGTACGACGCCGCAGTTCCAGCAGCTCGGTAATCAGGTTCTTTTGCGCGGACGAGAACGTTACGATGCCGACCGAAACATCCGGATGTGAACGTGCATGTTCGGCCAGGCGGGTGACGATGACCTCGCCTTCAATCCGGTTGTCACGTTTTCCGCCCTTGTCGTAGACACCTGGCACTCGTGTGAATGTCAGGCCAAAATTGGGATTCTTCTGCAAGGGCGATGGCGGCAGGATCAGCTGGTCGTCATAGAATTCACGGTTCGATACCTGAATCAGAGAGGGATCACGAGAACGGTAGTGCCATCGCAGCATTCGAGAGTTCAATCCACGCGCCTCGCAAAGGCTGAGGATGCTCTCCATGGCAACGACCTTGGCGGCGTCACCCAACAGGTTTTCCTCGCCGTCCTCGTCGGTCTCGTCCTCCGCCTCGTCGCTCAGCAGACGAGCGAAGAAAGAAGATGGAGGCAGCTGCTTCTGGTCTCCAACCACCACGATCTGCTTTGCCCGCGCGATCGCACCAAGGGCATCTTCGGGCCTCACTTGCGACGCTTCGTCGATGATGAGCAAATCGAACGAAAGCGCTCCCGGCGGAATATATTGGGCAACAGAGATAGGGCTCATCAACATCACGGGCTTAATCCGCTGCAGCGCATTACCGGCGCTGGAGAACAACTTTCGCAAAGCGATGTGGCCGCGCTTTTTTCCGATCTCACCGCGGATGATCTTCATCTCACCCATCGCGCCTTGCGGAACCTGTGCAAGATGGCCGGCCACGATACTCGTGACGTTGTCTTTCAAGCGCTCGCGCTCAAGTGCCGTGAACTCCTCTACTAGCTGATGGCGGTCCAGCTCACTGATGTCGCGGAGCTGAGGCGAAGTTTCGCGTGCCGCACTCCAGAGGTGTTCGGCACGCGCGAAGCGTAGCTCCGTGACTGCCTGCTCCGCAGGGAGCGTACCCGCCCGCATTCTTGCCGCAACGTCCGGCAGCCCTGCTCTTACCATGGCAGCATGGGCTTTCTGCAGAGCCGACCATCCCGGGTACTTGTCCGTGGAAGAAGAGACGAGCTTGAGCCAGTCGCGCACTCTCGGCAACTCGTGATGGGCTGGCTCTTCATCCCCGAGTACCGATGGCGTGAACTGCAACACGTTCATGGCTTCGCGCACTGCCGTCTCCGCCGCCGGCTCGAGTTGGGCCAGCTGTTGTTTCATGCACTTGACGACCTCAGGCTTGGCGCCGAGCGCAACCAGAACCTCCGACGGGCACCCCAGCGGGGCCTGACGCGCTTTCTCGCACCAGGCCGATATGGAGAGTAATCGATTGAAATCGGTCAGCTCGCCGCGCCACGCCTCACCCAGGCACTTCGCGCAATATGATTCGTCGGCTTTCCAGCGCTTTTTCTGATCATCGATGTCGATGAGCTTATCCAAGAGGGCGAGCCTGTCCTTGGGACTCTTGGGCAGAGACCCGCGCAGCATACCGGCAAGCTCACGCGACGCGCTGCGATACGCCCCTCCCCAACGCGCGAAAAAGGACTGTGCACCCGCCGACAACGCGCCGCGCAAGGGCACAGGCGAGGCATCGAATGCCGCATCCACGAACTGGGCTTTGGCCTCGCCCTTGGCCACGCGCCACACCGCACCTGCCTGCAGGGCCTGCGTCAGTCGGTCCAGGCTGGCCTCGGCAAGAAGCCTGGACGCGATATCTTCGGCATCGACCGGCAAGGCATCGATATATCCGAGCGTCTGCAAAAGTTGACGCGAACTGGCGCGTGTCGGCGGCAATTCGACACCGAGCACGGTCGTGGCGTTCATCAGTGCCTCGTTCAGTGCCGCGACGGCGTCGCCCGCGTTGGACAGCTGAGTTGCCAGTCGAGACAGTGCCACTGGTTGCAGAGCCAGGTTCTGCACCCCAGCAAGTGGATGGGGCTCCGGCTGTCCTTCGCTGACGAGAAGTTCGCCATATTTATCGACAGCGTGCAGCAATTCGTCCATCTGTTCGCGCGACATCGCTGCCAGCAATCTACTGTCGATGGCTGGGGCCGGGACGTTCATGCCAATGAAACGCGACTGGATTCCCAACACCGAATATGGCGTCTCGCCTGAGCTCCCAATCGGCTGGTGAAGCACAGCAGCGAGCGCGTTCAGCTTGTCGCGTACTTTCGTGAGCGAGGCCGGTGGCCCGGGCATAGAAGGCACGGCTGAGGCCTTCATCATCGTCCTGGCCAGTTCGGCGAGCACGTCCTTCTTGTTCGCGGTGCGGGAATGGAGCTCGATGCACATATCCTGCAAACCAACCTTCACCAGACGGTCATGCACGACCGAGAGCGCTGCCATCTTTTCTGCGACGAAAAGGACGCGTTTGCCCTCCTTGACCGCAGCCGCGATGATGTTAGTAATCGTCTGCGACTTGCCTGTGCCCGGCGGCCCTTGGACGACCAGATTCCGCCCCTGACGCACCTCTTCGATGACGATTGCCTGCGAGGCATCCGCATCGACGACATGGAAAATGTTCTCGGGCGGCAGAACAGTATCTAGCCGATCACCGCGGCCGATTAGGGGTGGCTCGGGTTCAAACCCTTCATAAAGCAAGCCTCGGGTCAGATTATGTTCGGAAATGGCGCCGTCCGGCCACGCATCCGGGGCCAGGTCACGGTACATCAACAGCTTGGAGAAGGAGAAAAACCCGAGTTGCATCCCATCGCGATCTACACGCCAGCTGTCCTGTGAAGCGACCGCAGACTCGACCTGTTCGAGATAACTGGAGGGGCTCCACGCTTCGTCAATCTCTAGCTCGGGCAGCACGAGTCCGAAATCTTCCTTCAACCTCTGTTGGAGCGGGAGATTCGTGACGATGTCATCGTCTCTAAGCCGAATATCGTATGTATTCGTTCTTTGGTTGCGGGTGAGCTGGACGGGCAGCAGAATGAGCGGCGCTTCCCGCTGTACCGCAGAGATTTTATCCTCGAACCAAGTCAAGAATCCCAGGGCCAGATACAGGATATTGATACCGGACTCTTCTTCTGCCGTCTGGGCTTCCCTGGCAATCTTGAGAAGACGCTTTTGCAGAGCGTCAGGACCCATTCGCGTTTCAAGCTGGGCGTCCGTGTAGCGTTCGGCGTCAAACCCCGGCTCACCGGCGTCAGCTAGATTGAGACCATTATCCTCGGCATCCTTGTCCCGGCCAATGGCCAGGAAGCGCATCACTTTGCCGCTGCCGAGGATCCGGTACACGTCTTCTGACCGTTCATTTACGACGTTGACAACGGTTGCACGAGTATTCTTTCGGTTCACGTGCACCAGGCGATTGCGTGTTCCGGTTTCGATCAACCGCTTACGGGTGTCGTCAAAAAGCCGCTTCACGGCCGATTTATCCGGACGCCCAGCTTTACTAATATCATCAACCACGCTTGCCATGGTCACAGGCCTCTCAAAAAGGCGCGTACGACCAACCTGCCATAGCGCCCTCTACATTATAAAGTAACAACTTGCGATTAAGTAATCGATACATCGACAGTGCACCTTGCATCTATACGAGCAAAAAGCCAAGCGGTAATTCCGATGCCACTGGTCACACGATAAGCCTACGGTAGGCTAAACGTCTGGCCCGGCGCTATGACTACGAAGTGCATCTGAAGCCGCGGCTGTTTTGGGAAGTGATACCTCAGCCCTTGGTGGCAAGGCTGGCCTCCGATGCTCAGAACCTTATGCGGCAGTGTGCCGACGTGTGTTTCGCGATGGGGCGCGGGCCACGAGCGCGCCGCCGAGATCATGAATTACTGCCTACACTGCAGGCGATCTGAGCGGCGACTTGAGACAGCGCGATCGACGGCATTCACGTGCTTGGATTTGTGGCTTGGTTGACAGCTGGCTGGTTCTGCATCTGTGCAATGCACATCGCTTCGCGTGCAACCGAGCGTTTCCCCATGCTCTATTGACCTCCTGCAATTTAACCGTTGCACGTCGGACCACCGCAGAGCTCACTCCCTACCCTACCCTTAAAATCTTCGCTCAACTGGGCCTTTGCCCCCTATCGGCAATGGTCCGCCGTAGGGAGCGTGGTCCAATACAAATCCCGCAGCGGGATTCGTATCAATTGTTAAATCCAACCCCAAAAAGACAAAAGACCCGCTAGCCTTAATAGCTAGCGGGTCTCATGAATGTTAAAGATTTCTCTAAAACAATTGTTCCTGGCGGAGGCGGTGGGATTCGTATTGATGTCGCAAACCCGCATGGCGCCTGACTTTCCCGCTTCGCTCGCTTCCCCCTACCCTGTCTCATACCCTTAAAATTTTCGCTGACTCATCAACCCCTTACGAACCCCTACCTTACGATTCCTACCGATCCGAACCGCCCCGGGTTTGAACTGACCCCCGAGAGTTGGACACAACCTTGGGGGTTTTATGAGGGTGTTCGACATCAAGTTCAAACGGAAGGTGGTCCGTGACTACCTATCTGGAAAGGGAGGATACAAAATCCTCGCCGCCAAGTACGACATCGCTGACAGTCTTGTCAGGACTTGGGTAGGGGCATATCAGCATCATGGCAATGCTGGTCTTGATCGGCAGCGTGGCCGATACACAAATGAGTTCAAGTTGGGACGAGATCGCGTATAAGCTGAACAGCCGCCCTCGCAAAACACTTGCCTACGCGACACCAATTGATAGACTGGCTGAAGCGTTGCACTGATCGGTTGAATCCATCGCGGCCTTTTTCAAGATCTCGCGCTCCTCTGCGACGCGCTTCAACTCGGCCTTCAAGCGCCGCACTTCATCGGCCTGGGAATCCACAGTCTTGCGCTCATCTTCAGGCACGCCATAGCGCTTTATCCAGATGTACAGGCTGTGGATGCTCACCCCCAAGCGCTCCGCTACTTCGCTTACCGGGTGACCCCGCTTGGCCACCTGTTTGACCGCTGCAATCTTGAATTCCTCTGTGTGTATCGACTCCCACTCATATCTTCTCCTTGTGCCCAGAATTATGGCTCAGGAGTGTCTACAATTGTCGTGGCGATTCACAACGATGGACGATTTTAAAGTCGAGGCGCGGACACGTTCGGAACTTTTTGGAACTATTTTAGGACGGCTCTCTCTGCATGCTGGACCATACCTTTCAGCATACTTATATGCCGGATCACCAGCCAGCAGATCGTTGCGGAGAACCGCCGACGACATCGTACCTTTCGTGGAGGGCCATGTCGGCTGTACTTGCCCAATTCTTGAACCTTCCGAACTCGTGCTATCGGAGGCGACAAGGGAACTAACGAACATTAAGGTGTCTTGCTGGGCAATTAGCTACTACAACTAAGGACCATTAATGAAACAATTTTCGCGAGCAGCCGCCGGTATTGACTTGTTGCGACGAGGATTCGGCCTGTCCCTGGCCGCATGTCTCGCTGTACACGGAAGCGTGAACGCCAGTCCCTCAATTCCCACCGCAGCCGTCACGCGAGTTGCAAGCGCCGGCCTACCGCTAAACTCCGATGCGCAGCAGCTCGCCACGAAGAACTACGTCGAGGAAGAGTTTTACGTTGCGGGCAAAGCGAATCGCTATCGCATCCCGGATGTCATGGCGAATGCCCAACTGATCGATAAAGCCCACCCCTATGTGTCGCGCGTGCTTGTAAGGCGACCGGCAGATCCGGCACGCTTCAATGGCACGGTCGTGGTCGAATGGCTTAACGTGTCTCTCGGTCATGACGCCGATTTCGTTTACGCGTCCGTGCGCGAGCTCTTGGTGCGCGAGGGATATGCTTGGGTCGGCGTGAGTGCGCAGCACGTCGGCGTCGAAGGCCTGATCGCGTCCAACCCTTCGCGTTACGGCAAACTGACACTCGCTGCATCCAATTCGGATCCGGTCGGGGGAAAAGAGATCGATCCCCCGGGTCGCGGTGCGGGCGGCGATGTGCTCGGCTGGGACGTGTTCTCGCAAGTTGGTGCGACTGTCGCCGGCGGTGCTTCCCCAATCATGGGCGGATTCAAGGTCGAGCGGCTCATCGCGGCCGGCGAGTCGCAGTCGTCGTTCCGACTCGGCATGTATTACAACAGTATTCAACCGCTTTACGGTATTTACGATGGTTTCCTGTTGTATGACCGCGGCCCGGAGTTCGCACTGCGCACCGATCTTGGGACGAAACTGGTCAGCTTCGGCTCGGAGTTCATGAACTTCTTTCTGAAGGGCTCACCACAACCCGATTCGACGAACCAGCGCTGGTGGGAAGTCGCCGGGGCCTCGCACGAATCCGTCGACGAAATCGCCAACTACATGGACCCTCAAATCCTGCGCGACCATGCACTGAAAGGGCCGGATGGCGCGAGCATCAGCCTGACGGATTTCGAAGCCGCCGACTGCGCAATCACGCCGGTTTGGAGCCGGGTACCGAACGGCGACGTCATGAAAGCTGCCCTGAAAGGCTTGAACACCTGGCTGGTTTCTGGCGTTGCGCCGCCGACGGTTCCCCGCCTTGTCAGCGACGATCAGAAACAACTGGTTCGCGATACCCAAGGCCGCGTATCAGGGGGCATCCACACAGCGGCATACGATGCCCCTCGCGCAAAGAACGGCGCCTATGGCTCAGGCAAATGTACATTGGCGGGCTATCACATCGACTTCACGCCACAGCAAATGTGCCAGCGCTACGGTAGTCATGCCGAATACGTCAACCAAGTGCAGCGCATCGTGAACGTCAACCTACGTGACCGCGTGTTGCTTCCGGAAGAAGCCGAGCGAACCGTCAACGAGGCGCGGCAGCTGACTTTCGATTGCGGCGCGCTTGAGGCAAGATAATCTGAGTGACGTAGCGAACACAGGGCAACCGTGAGGAGACCACGTGACAGACGACAGCGCAGCCTGCTTGAGCCTGGCCGATCGATATACCAAGGTGACTACATGCGATCTTGGCGAAGCCAGTTCAGTCATCGAGAAAATGCAGGGGCCTTTCATCGCGCTCCAGCAAGGGACGTCGGTTCAACCCGACGGTCAGGTGCGCGTCAGGGCTGCCTCTTGCGGCACGATCGGTCTTTCCACCTTCAGATTCGGTCGGACGGTCGAGATCTTTCCCCAAGGTCTGGTGGGCTCGATCCTGGTGACCACTGCAATTTCGGGGAAGGCAGGACTAGGGGTAAAGGGTAAGACATCCTACATTCCAAATGGCGCGACTTTCATTTCCCAGGAAGAGGATAGCCCTACCTTCCTGTATGACGCCGACACCGAAGTATTGAAGCTGCGTTTCGATCGTCGCCGCTTCGAAGAATTCTGCTTCAAAATGGTTGACCAGGCACCGAATGGGCGACTCCGGTTCGACTCCTTGATCAAAAGGCCGGATGCTGGCACTCGCTGGACTTCCTTGTTGCGTTTCGTGGTCGCCACATTGAATTCAGCAGAAAAGAACGGTCCCTCGCATCTGGAGCTGGCGAGCATGGAGGAGATGCTGATGCTGACCTTGCTCAGTATTCAGCCGAGCAATTACCATATGGAGTCTGGCCGGGCCGCAAAGGTCTCGCCGCGCCAATTCAAGCACGCAGTCGACTACATCAGACAGCATCTAGGAACAGATATCAGGCTGAGCGATATGGCCGATGCGGCATCGTGCAGCATTCGTTCGCTGACGCGGGCGTTTCACCTCGCTTGCGACACCACACCCATGCAGTATGTTCATGGCTTGCGTCTGCAACGTGTACGGGCCGGATTATCGAACGCGAAATTCGATGACCAGACCATCGCCGACATCGCCTACCACTGGGGTTTCCGCCACCTTGGCGAATTCAACAGGAAGTACCGCGAAGCATTTGGCGAGACGCCATCGGAGACCCGCGCAGGCCGATGCTGCATTTCGAAAGCAAGCAAATACTCCTCCTCTCCGCACGAGATACCCGCGTGATTCAAACCCCTATTTACCGATACCTCTGTTGTCACTCCCAGGGAAAAATCCGGCAATAAACCGTCACCCTTGGCTAGTTCCCGTAAGACGCGAAAAGTCGCTTTCCGTATTCTCTAATTGGTTTTAACGCGACATCCAAAATCGAGAATAGATTATTTAATTAGGGGACGAAACAATGCTGGACCAAGCAATCTTCAAAAAAACCAAGACCGCAACGGCGGTGTCCGTATGTCTTGCCATGCAATACGGCGTGGCGCTGGCGCAAACGGATCCCCCACAGGATCGCAGCACCATTCAGGAAGTGGTCGTGACGGCGCAACGGATTTCCCAGTCGGCCTCCAAAACGCCGATTTCCTTGAGTGTGTTGTCGGGCGAAGACCTGAAGGAGGCTGGCGCAGTCAATGCAGCGAGCCTGACCGAGCTTGTGCCGAACGTACAAATTTCGAATAATGGCGGCGCGACCGTGATTTCGATCCGAGGCGTATCCAGCGCCGACATTTCGGAAAAAGGCGACCCATCGGCCGCGTTCAACGTTGACGGGGTCTATTATGCCCGGCCGCAGTCCGCCGGCCTGGCGTTTTACGATCTGGAGCGGATCGAGATCCTGCGCGGCCCGCAAGGGACCCTGTATGGCCGCAACGCCACCGCTGGCGCGATTAACCTGATCACCAATAAGCCTGTCGACCACTTCGAAAGCAGCGCTGCCATCGGATACGGCAACTACCATGACATGAAATTCGACGGCATGCTCAACAGCAAAGTCAACGACGTCCTGTCGATACGCGCCGCGGTTTCCAGCATCAAGCACGATGGCTACCTGCGCTCGACCCAAGGTTTCTCCAGCGACTACGACGACGACGACAGCACTTCCGGACGCCTCCAGGGTTTCTTCAAATTCAGCCCTGACGTATCGCTATTGTTGAGCACCGACAAGAGCACGCGCAAAGGTGCCGGCCCCGGCAACGTCCCCTACGATATTTTCACCAGCAAGTCGGGTGACGCACAGCGCACCGCGACGCCATCGCTCCAAGGCGATTACAAAAGCGATGCGCATGGCGCAAGCGCCGAGCTCAAAGTCAACACACGTCTGGGTGAACTTACCTACCTCCTCGCGCACCGCAGCCTATCCCAGGACTTCACTTCGGCAGATGGGCAAGCCATCAATGGCGTTCCGAGCACCTATACCTTGGGCCAGGCCAACCTCAGCCAGACCTCGCACGAATTGCGTTTGGCCTCGAGCTTTGGCGCCTGGCGGACCATCGGCGGCTTGTACTGGTTCCGCGAGCAATCGATCATCGATGGAGAATTCCGGAATTTCCCGGGCGTGGGCGCGCTGATTTTCCTTTCAGATCCGGCCGTCTCACGTTCAAAAGCGGCGTTCGGTGAAGTCACTTATCGCGTAACGCCGAGCCTGAATGTGATGGCCGGACTGCGCCGGACCAACGACGACAAGTCGCGCAAGGGCTACACCGTCCTTGGCGATCCCGAGTTCTTCCGTAGCGTCAACGATGCCGCCGTCTCCTATTCGCAGACCACCGGCCGGGTCGGCGCCGATTATGCGCTGGCAAAAAACACGATGCTGTACGCTACGCTGTCGACCGGCTACAAGGCAGGTGGCTTCAATGACGGTACGCCGTCGACCAACGCATTCCTGCAATACGCTCCCGAGCGTCTGACTTCACTTGAAATCGGTCTCAAGGGCCGACTCCTCGACAATCATCTGCAGATTAATGGCGATGTGTTCAAGTACGACTACCGCGATCTGCAACTGACCGCCATCGTAACCGATCCTTTCACCGGATCAAACGCCGCCCAGACCGTGAACGCCGCCAAGGCCAGCGTTTCCGGCGCCGAAATCGAAGGCAAGTACCTGCTCAGCAGCGATGACAGGATCAGTTTTTCGGCCACCTGGCTGGACGCCCACTTCACGTCCTATAAGCCGACGCCAAACGTCGACTGGTCCGGTTACCGTCTGGAGAAATCGCCCAGATTCACCGTCGGACTGGGCTATTCCCACAGGTTTTCTCTCGATAACGGCGCCGCACTCAACGCCACGGTCGGCACCCGTTACTCGGCGTCGTATGTGCTCAGCGACTATGGCAACGGCTTGCAGTTCACGCAGGGTGCTCACCACATGAGCGATGCAAGCCTGATGTACCTTGCGGCAGGCGATAAATGGTCGGTGCAGGCGTATGTGCGGAACATCGAAAACAAGACCATCATGACCAGCTACGCGGCATCCTTCGCCGGCTTTCCCGCAACGGTTAGTCTGGGGACGCCTCGTATCGCCGGCGTGCGTCTGAGCGCGTATTTCTAAACTATGGAGACGGCGCCGCGGCGCCATCTCCACTTCGTCTGGACCGGTTGACAGCCTGTTAGCCGGCCAGAGATTGATTGGCGAGCGCCCGACGCCGCAACAGTGGCGAGAGACGGTAACGATCCTGCCCGTAAAACGCCGCCAGGTTTTCCAGGACTGTCGAAATCGCTCGCACGCCGATCGCATCGGCCCACGCCAGAGGGCCGAGTGGGTAATTCACTCCCTTCCTCATCGCCAGGTCCACATCACGCGCAGAAGCGATTCTCTGCTGAACGGTATCTGCGGCTTCATTGGCCAGCATCGCTACCGTACGCATGACAACCATGCCGGGCGCGTCGTCGATCACCGACACCACCTTTCCCAACCTTTGAAAAAAGCCGACCACGGCCGCCAGTTGCTCACTGTTCGTCTGGTCCGCCGCCGCCAGCGCGATCCGGGTGCAGCTGGCATAGTCGAGCGCGAGGTCGAACAGCACGAACGGCTCGCCCGTCTCGGCCGCGCGCTCGGTGGCGGTTCGGCCGTCGGTGAGCGCAACACGCACGCCGCCTACGCGCAGCGCACCGGATCCACCGATGCGTTCGACGACGATGCCCGCGCCGGTGGCCATGGCGGCCAGTGCCGCGGCGCACCCGAGATCCCCTTCGATCGTGAGCTGCAGCGGCGCTGCCGCTGGAAGAGCATCGGCCGCCGGCGGCGCGGGAACGGTATGGTCATAAAAACCACGCCCGCTTTTCCGCCCGAGCCAGCCCGCATCTACCAGCTCCTTTTGCAGCAGCGAAGGCGTGAAGCGGGGATCCTGGTAAAAGCCATCGTAGACCGAGCAGGTCACCGCATAGTTGACGTCGTGACCGATCATGTCCATCAGTTCGAACGCCCCCATTCGAAAGCCCCCAGCGTCGCGCAGGATGGCATCGACCGTCGCCGGCTCGCCCGCGCCTTCCGAGAGCAGCCGCAAGGCCTCGCCATAGAACGGCCGGGCAACCCGGTTAACGATGAAGCCGGGGGTTGACACACAGTGCACCGGCACCTTCTTCCAGGCTTCCGCGGTGTCGAAAATCGTCTTCGCCATCACGGGGTCGGTGACCTTGCCGCTGACCACCTCGACCAGCGGCAGCACTTGGGCGGGATTGAAGAAGTGCATTCCGACCAGGCGTTCCGGCCTCGCCAAGTGCGCACCGATCGCGGTGACCGAGATCGATGAGGTATTGGTTCCCAGGATCGCATCTAGGCCAACGACCGCTTCTACACGCTTGAGTACTGCGCCTTTGACGTCGAGGTTTTCGACGATCGCTTCGATCACCAGGCCGCAGGGCGCGAGCGCCTCGATAGTCTCCGCAGCGTGGATCCGCGCCAGGCGTGCACTACTTTCTTCGGCGCTCAGGCGCCCTTTCTCGACCTGCCTGTCGAACTCGCTTGCGAGCCTGCCCAATGCACGTTCGATCGCACGCGCATCCGCATCGTGCAACAAGACGCGGTGCCCGGCGCTGGCGGCGACCGCGGCAATGCCGCTTCCCATCGCACCGGCTCCGATGATGCCCACGGCGACCGATGCCGGGAGTGCGCTTGACTCACTCATTGTTGTCCTTTTTCGGATAGTTTATTCAATTGCCGGCTTCGATCCCGCTTCGCAGCATCTGGTTGGCGTCTTCGGTGGCGATCGGACGGATGACGCGGCGAGTAACTTGCCACCCGGCCGCCGTCCGCGCCAGCTCCCAGCGGTTCACCGTCAGGTGATAGGTGGTGAGCGCCTTTCTGACGTCCTTGCCGGGAAGCCGGACTTCCTGACTGTTAGGATCGAGCACCAGGACCTGCAGATAGCCGGTAGCAACCGCCCGATCGCCGTCAATGTGTACATGAGGCATTGCCATGGCATGCGCCATTCCACTTTCGATCGCCGCGGCCTGGCTGCTACTACGCACGATGTCCATGATTTGTTCCCGGCTTTCCTCGGCACGATTTCCGCCGCGGTCCATGACGGCGCCATCGGCAAACATTGCCTCCCAATAGCTTTCGGAAGCCGCGTCCGAGCTGAGTGCGGAACCGGCCAAAAGGTTGAGGATGTCGAGCCGGTCTTCGACGGCACGGAGCCGCGCTTCCTGATTCTCTATACTTGTCATTTGCATTCATTCCTTCTAAATGAGTTTGGAAAAAGTCTCACACCGCTCGAGCACGATCGCGATGCCCTGCCCTGCCCTACGCCAATGCACATGGTGCAGAGGGCATAACGACCCTGGATGCGGTGCAACTGGTTGATGGCCGTCGTAGCCAGTCGCGCACCGGAAGCGCCGAGCGGGGTGGCTGAGGGCGACCGCACCGCCGTTGGCGTTGATCCGCGCGTCGTCGTCGGCGAGCCTCAGGTCGCGCAAGACGGCAATTCCCTGGGCAGCGAATGCCTCGTTCAATTCGATGACATCGAGGTCTGCCAGCGTCAGCCCCGCCAGTGCGAGCACCTTGCGCGTAGCCGGCGCCGGCCCCATGCCCATGATCCGCGGCGGCACCGCGGCCGTGGCGGGCCGCGCTGCCCTGGTCCGCCAGCAAAAGGGCGCAGGCGCCGTCTTTGACGCCGGACGCATTTCCAGCAGTGACAGTTCCCTCGGGTCGCACGACACCTTTGAGCCGGGACAGCGTCTCGATGCTGGTCGATCGCGGATGTTCGTCCTTGCCGACGAGGATTGCGTCGCCTTTTTTCTGCGCGACCATGACCGGCACCAGCTCGGCATCGAAGAAACCAGATTCCTGTGCCGCCAGCGCCTTTTGCTGAGAAGCGAGGGCCATGCGGTCCTGCGAGGCGCGGTCGATCCCGTACTCGGCCGCCACATTCTCCGCGGTTTCCGGCATGGCGTCGACACCATAGCGCTGCTTCATCAAAGCGTTGACGAAGCGCCACCCGATGGTCGTGTCCTCGATCCTGTTCGCGCGCGAAAACACACTATCCGCCTTGGGCATGACGAAAGGCGCGCGGCTCATGCTCTCGACGCCGCCGGGGTGCGGATGGGGTCGCAGCTAAAGGCGTGGCTCATGGTGTTGTCGAGGTGGAAGTCGAAGCGTTGGCGAGCGCGCTGCCGGCCGACACGAGTGCGTCAATCTCCTCGCCGCCGTAGCCCATTTCTTCGAGAATTGCCCGGGTGTCCCAGCCCTGCGGCTGTGCGGGCGCGCGCAGCGCCGGATAGGCGTCGTCGAACCGGATCGTCGAACGGATCGCAGCAATGCGTCCCTCGGTCGGATGCTCTTCCGCCTGGATTAGTCCGACCGCTTCCAGGTGCGGATCGCTTTGCAGCGACGACAAAGAATGGCAGGGCTGAGCGGCGATATCCGCGGCGCGCAACAGCGCCAGCCACTCGGCGGTGATCTTGTCCGTCAAGGGCGCGCCGCGGACCTCGAACCACTCCACGACATTGCGGGCGCGCGCCGCCACACTAGTGAAGCGGGCATCGTCGAGCATGGCCTGGCGGCCCGTGACCTCAAGGAAGGCGCGAACCTGCGCGTCCGTGTTGACGGTGAAGGAGATCCAGCCGTCGGCGGTCGCCACCGGCTTGTTGTGGGGGCTGAGCAGCCGCAGGTCCCCCGGCGGTCCAACGGGTGGGTCGAAGCTTTGCTGCGCCAGGTGCTCCTGCAGGACGAACGCCGCCATGGTCTCAAACATCGGGACTTCGATGCTGCTCCCGACACCGCTCGCTTTGCGCTCCATTAGTGCCGCGAGGATCGCGCCGGCCGCGATCTCGCCCGACACATGATCGCAGATCAGAAGTGGAACATAGGTCGGCGAGCCATCGCGCGCCAGGGTCAGCCCGGCCATGCCGGTCGCGCCCTGGACCACGCTGTCATAGACCGGCTGGCCGGCATAGGGGCCATCGGTGCCGTAACCGGTGATCAGGCAGTACACCTTCTCCGGATACTTCGCCCGGATCGATGCGCCATCGAGGCCGAGGCGCTCCAGGGCTTGCGGGCGCATATTGGCGACGATGACATCCGACGAGGCGATCAGCCTGTCGATGGCCTGCCGCGCGCCCTCCTTCTTGAGATCGAGACAGATGTTGCGCTTACCGCGATTGAAATGGAGATAGGTACCGGAATGCTGGCCGGTTGGCGAACCTCCGCCCAGACCACGCATCAGGTCGCCCTCCGGGCTTTCCACTTTGATGACGTCGGCGCCGTATTGGGCCAGCCGCCAGGTACATACGGGGCCCACGACCACGCTCGTCAGATCGAGCACGCGTGTCCCCTTCAATGGTTCGAAACTCATCGGTAGTCCATACGATTGAAAGTGGCGATGGATAAGATGGTGGTGCATGGCCTCGCACCTGTCATGAAGCAGTTGCGAAAACTTCCGAATCCGGCCCGAACGTTGGCGCCTTTCGCAATTTTTTGGAAGTCCTTCATGACTTGCGGCGGCGCTCCCACCATGATCCTGCGTATTGAATCCGGCGTCCGCCCAACCACCCTGCACCGAGGACTTCACGCAATGACCAGGAACCTTCCCCACGTCCAACTCGACGCCGCCGACACGCGTGGCTGGTCGAAAGCCACGATCCTGGTGCTTGCCGCGCTGACGGTCATCAGCTTCTTCAACTATACCGACCGCGTCGCGGTCGCCGTGCTTATCGAGCCGATCAAGAAGACCCTGCTGTTGTCGGATACGCAGGCGGGTCTGATCACGGGCCTGGCCTTCGCCCTCTTCTATGCGGTCCTGGGAGTACCGATCGGTCGCCTGGCGGACAGCCAAAACAAGGTGAAGCTGCTGATCGTCTGCTTCCTGCTGTGGAGCGGCGCGACGGTGCTGTCCGGAACCGCTACCTCGTTCTTCGGCCTGTTCACGGCCCGCCTGCTGGTGGGCGTGGGCGAGGCGGGCTGCCTGCCTGCAAGCTTCGCTATCATCAGCGAGCGCTTCACGACCCGGCAGCGGCCATTGGTGATCAGTATCTTCCACGCCGGCGGACGCCTCGGCACTGCGCTCGGCATGGCGGGCGCGGGCCTCGTGGGCGAGTTGCTCGGATGGCGTACCACGCTCATCGCCGTCGGCGCCATCGGCGTGCCGGTTGCACTGCTGGTCGCGCTGGCACTGCGTGGGGAAGGCGCACGGCAGAGTCGTCAGGCGGCCAAAGCGCCACGCGCGAAACTGGCGAGCATCCTCGCAGTGCCCGGCGTCGGCTATCTCATCGCCGCGATCTCGATGAGTTCCTTCGCCACCTACGGCATTACCCAATGGCTTCCGGCATTCCTGGTCCGCAGCCACGGCGCGACACTGGGCGCCGCCGGCATGTGGAGCGGCACGACCACCGGCGCGGGCGGTATCCTGGGCACGATCGCTGGCGGCATGGCCGCCACCTGGCTGATCCGGCGCCATCGGAGCTGGGACCTGTGGCTCCCCGCCGTAGTTTATGGCCTGGCCGCCCCGCTTTTTCTTCTGGCGCTGTTCAGCCCGACGCTGGTGTCGGCCTCCAGCCTCTATTTTGCCGCAACCCTGCTCGCCACCTCGGGAGGCGGCGTCGTACTCGCCGCATTCCAGCGATTTACCGTACCGGCGCACCGCGCCACTGCGAACGGCTTCATGCTTATGGTATCCGCGATCACTGGTGTCGGTCTTGGTCCGCTTGCCGTCGGCGTCGCCAGCGACCTGATGAAAGGATGGCTGGGCGCCGACTCCCTGCGCTGGGCGCTGGCCGTTTGCGCCACGGTCTTCCTCCTAGCAAGCTGCCTCTACCTGCAGGCCGCCAGGAAGGCCGCCGGCAACGTGGACACCGCGCAGTAAGGTCACATTCTTCAATCACACTACGGAATCCATCCTATGGCAACAAAACTTAAAGCGCGCTTGGCCGCCGGCGACGTTCTGGTCGGAGCGGTCGTCAACATTCTCGATCCTATGCTTGTCGAAGTCGTCTGCGGCGCAGGCGCCGACTTTCTGTTTATGGATTTCGAGCACGGCCTGAAGGATTACTCGGCCGTGGCGAACGCCCTGATCGCTGCGGAACTGTGCGACGTTCCCGCACTCGTGCGGATCGGCGAAAAGTCGGAGAACCTCGTGGCCCGCATGCTCGACGCTGGCGCGGCTGGCCTGTTGTTCTCCCACGTCAGCACCGCCCAAGAGGCCGAGGAACTCGTATCCTGGTGTCGTTATAAGCCACTCGGAGTGCGGGGTTCCGGCGTCACTCGCGGCTTCCTGCGCCATTACGGCAGCGAATACGACAGGCGCCAGCAGGCTAGCCAGGACGTCGCCTGCATCATGATCGTCGAGGACATGGTCGGGGTTAGGAATCTTGAGGCGATCCTGGCAGTGGATGGCGTGACCGGGGTGGCGATCGGCCCTGGAGATCTCTCGATGGAGCTCGGCGTTGACCGGTGGGATCATCCTAAAGTCCTGGAACTGCTAGATCAGATGGCAGCGACGGCACGCGGCTTTCCAGGACAGGGGCTGTTGCGTTTGTGTCTAGACCCGGCGGAAGCGTCGGGCCAGATCGCGTCCGGAACGAATATGCTCTTGATTACTCACGATGTCCACCTGATCAAGAACATGTACAAATCGCTCTTTGCCGGTTTTCAAGCCGCGGTCGGGGCATCGCGCGAACGCTGACGTAAACGTCAACGTCCGCGCGTGAGATTTCAATTCAGATAGCGCGCTGATGAAGGCTGGCTGCTTCCCCTGGCATGCTCGACGCACGCGAAGCTGTCAGGATTGCCAACCTCGCCGCCGCGATATTCCGGGAAGGCAGGATAGGCGCAGATGGGACGGGCCTGCCCCGGTGCGTCGCTCGCAGCCGGTTTTCGCGCAACGAGCTGCTGCGGTGCGGGTGCACCCTCGGTCCAGGCCACCAGCGTCATCAGGGCGTCGTTCTCGAGCCGCGATGGCACCTCGTGGCTGAAAGGCTGCCCAATATCCGTCACGCCCGGTCCGCCGACGCAGTGTCCCATCCCGGGTACGAGGAACAACCGGGCGAAATCGCGTTCTTCGGCGGCCGTGCTGGTGGCGAGCACGCGGTCGTAGTATTGGACGACATCGTTGAACGGCACGCCCGGATCGGCCAGGCCCGAATACAGCATCAGCTTGCCGCCACGCCGCGCGAACTCGTTCAGATCGCTGTCATTCGCATTCAGGGTGGACGACAGGCGGGCGTCGATCCGGTCCATGTCGCGGTCGAAGTCGAAGCCATCCGCCGAGAAAGCGCGCCCCAGCCCCCAGCGCATCACGAACAGGCGTGCAACGATGCTCGGATCGCTGAATCGGCTGGGCCCGAGCGGCAAGGCTTCGCTGCCCGGCGTCAGACCGGGATAGATGCGCTCGCCCGTGACGGGATTGACGGGGCCCATGTAGAGCCGGCGTATAGCGGACAACTGGAGCGCCGTCAGGCACTGGTCGGATATGCCGCCGGCCGCACACTGCGGCAGCGAGCCCGGATCGAAGCCGCAGCGGCGCGGATCGGTGAGGAAGCGATCACCGGGTGCCCCGCCATCCTTACCTGCGCAGGCCGCAAGCACGCCGCTGGAGACCATAGACCACTGCAAGGGGGACAGCTTGGCGTCCAGTGCGGCATTCATGGTCTGGTAGTTCCACAGGAAATAGCTGGAACTGTGCGTGCGGTTGTTCCCCGGTGCGCCCGCCAGGATGCCGTCGTAGTCGCCCGGATAGCGCTGCGCCATAACCAGGGCCTGCTGGCCACCGGTCGAGCAACCCTCGAAATATGAGCGGAACACGCCCACCTTGTAGAATGCGCCGACGAAGGCCTTCGCCACCCGCGTCATATCGTGCGTGGCGCGGTGGCCGAAATCCTTCCACCGCTCAGGGTGCTCGTCCACCTGCGCGATGTCGGGCGCGACACCCATGTCGGTGTTGGCTACCGCGAAGCCGCGCTTCAATCCTTCGATCATGCCCATGCCATACGCGATCGATCCCGCGGCGCCGCCATTGCCGGTGCCGAGGAAGCGTCCGTTCCAGCCTTCGAGCGGGAGCCAGAGCTCGATGCCGATGTTTGAGTCGGGCGTCGGCGCGGCGTTGGCCTGGACCCGGCAGAAGGCCGGCAGGCTTGCCGCCCGCTCGCGCAGGCCGGGTTCGGGTACGGCCATCGGCAGGATAAAACCGCCGGCGGCGACAACAGCGGCCGAAATCACGCGCGCGCCCGGCACCACGGCTCCCACGAGTGTCTCGCACGCGGCGCCAGCCGGGCCGCTTGCGTGTGCCATGGGTTGAACGGCCAAGCCAAGTGCTAGCCCGGCCGATGCCGCGGCTGTGGCCACTGCTTTGTTTTTATAGAAGCGCATGCTCTTCCTTCGAATGTAGGATACGGCACCTGACAAGCCGAGAGCGCCCGCGGCATGGAGCATCCTGCCGCGAGCAGACGGCACTTACATCGAGAACCGGGCGCCGAGCTTGAAGTAAGGCCCGATGCGGTCGTAGCTGCCGCCCTGGGTCGGGAAGGCAACGGGCGTCTTCTTGTCGAGGATGTTGTCAGCGCGCAGGTAGAAGGTCCATTCGCCCGGCCCGCGCTTGACCCGTTGCTCGACACCGGCACCCAGGTACCACACAGCGGGAATCCGGTTGTTCTCGATCAGCGCGGCGCTGGCCACGCTGTATTTGGCCGGCCCCAACCCGTTCGCATTCACACTCACCGTCGTGTTGCCGTTGCGATAGCGCGCGCCGAGATCCCATCCAAGCTTGGGGATGTTGTAGGTGAGGACGTCGCCGGCGTAATTGACCTTGCCGGTGCCGAGATCGACCGCGTACTCGCGCAGGTAATTCACGAGTGCGCGCACATCGAGCTTGCCGGTAGCGCCGAGGTCGAAGCGGTAGGACGTCTCGAGATCGAGACCGTTGGTGCTGATCTTCGCCAAGTTGGCGTAGGGCGCAACGATCGATTTCAGGATCCCGGAAGCGTCGCGCGTAATGAAACCGCAGATCGTCGCATTGCCGGCCTGGCACTGGTCTACGGTCTGCTGGGGGCTGAGTGTCTGGATCGCTTTCGACAGGTCGATCGAGTAATAATCCAGGGACAGGTTGAAGCGCGGCAGGAAGGAAGGCTGCAGGACGATGCCGGCGGACGAGGTCCTTGCGATTTCGGGCTCCAGCAATGGATTACCGCTCGAGAAGGCCGTGGCGTTGGCCTGTACCTTCGTGCGGGGATCGATCACGACGGTACCCGCGCCCGCGCTGATGACCTGCGAATTGAGCTCGAGGATGTTGGGCGCACGGATGTCGAGCGAGTGCACGGCGCGCAAGCGAATGCTCGCGGTTGGCTCGTAGGTGGCGCCGACCTTCCACGTTGTCGCAACACCCGTGGTGCTATAGTCGGCCTTGCGCACGGCGCCGTTCACGTCGAGCGACTTCAGCAGCGGCATGCCGGCGGCCAGCGGCACGACGGTCTCGAGAAATGCCTCTTTTACCTGGATCTTTCCGCTCAGCGGTTGCTGGTTGTTGTAGGCAAAGCCGCGGGCAGCCTGGATAGCGTCGACGGTCTGGTCTTCCTTGGTCGACCTGTATTCCGCGCCGGCGGCAACCGACACCGGACCCGCCCAGGTCGAGAACGGTTCGCCGGAAACACGCCCGCCGGCGGCGAATTCGCTCAGGTGCAGGTAACTCAGCCCGGTTCCGTAGGCATAGGACTTGGCGGCCAGATTCGGGGCGCCGACGCCGAACAGGTTGATCGGCACGCAGCCGTCGTTCGGGTTTGACAGGGTCGAACGGCAGACGACACGGCCGGTGGCCGGGTTGAGCACGGCATCGACGGCGCGGGTGAAGTTGGCGACGATCGGCGCGTTGTCGTAGCGCCAGTCGTAATTGCTCTCTCCATAGGCCGTATAGACGCTGCCTTTCCAGGTATCTCCCAGCCCGACGTCGACGCCCGCGCTGCCGCGGACGACATTCGAGCGGCGCGTGAATTCGCTGTTGCCGAACTCCGACGAAAACCGTCCGAGCGGGAAGGATCCGATCTTCGCGGCGTCCATCTGAGCCGCAACACCCGCCGGCAGATAAGCATTGTCGCGTTGGATCGAGTAGGCGCCAAGAACCACGGTGGCTGGCGGCACGGAATGGAAGTTGGTCGTGCTCTCGCCGTACAGGACGTCGGCGTGAACCTTCACATCGCTAGTCACATCAAAGGTCAGATTGGCATAGCCAGAGTGGCGCTTCTGCGGCGCCGTCAGGTCGGCAACCCGCTGGAAGAAGGTCAGGTCGCTGCGTTGCCCCGGGCAGGCAACACTCGCGCCGACCACGGGTCCGCAGGGCACATACGGGGCGGTGGCGCCGCCGGGCAAGAATTGCGTGTTCGCGAGCGGTCCGCCCGTGATCAGGCCGCCAAAGGTCATGTTGTTGTAGTAGACATAGGGCGCGACCACGATCGGCTTCTGTCCGTTGGTCGGGGTGTAGCCCGGATTGGGGACCGTACCGACCGCGTAATACAGATCGTTGCGGCGCGTGACGGGAACCGGTTCCGACTGGTAGCCTTCGAGGCCAAGGACGAGGTGCGCTCTGTCGCCGAGATCTCCGCCCCAGGCCAAGCCGGCCTTGCGCGTCCTGCCGTCTGCGTGGGACGACAGGCCTTCCTCGACATTCGCCTTCAGCCCGTTGAACCGGGTGTCGAGCACGATGTTGGCGACACCCGCGACGGCGTCGGAACCATAGGCGGCCGAGGCGCCGCCAGTCACGATGTCGATCCGCTTCACCAGCAGCTGCGGCAATACCGCAATGTCCACCGTGCCGATATTCGTTGTCGGCGTCATGCGCTCGCCGTTCAGAAGCACCAGGGTACGATTCGGCCCCAGTCCACGCAGGTTCAGGAAGCTGCCCCCGCCGGTACCGGCGATCGATTGCCCGCCCGTCATGGGTGTGGCCGTGTTGCGCGCCGCGGGCAGCATCGCGATGGCTTCGATCAGGACCGAGGGTGCACGATCGACGAGAAATTCCTCACCCACCACCGTGAGCGGCGTCGGGGCGGTGTAGCCGGCGCGCGTGACGCGAGTGCCGGTCACGCGGACGACCGACGCAGCGTCGACGCTGGCGCTGTCGGCGGCCGGTCCCGGCGCTACCTGCTCTGGTGCCGACTGCGCGAATACGCCAGAACTGACCATACTCGCCATCAGGATGGCCGAGCGGCGCTTGAATGTGGGTGCGGTTTTTCTTTGCATTGTTACGTCTCCTCGTTTGGATAGTCTGATGGCGCTTGCTAGCGCCTTTCTTGTCAGGCTGGGACAGCCGCGCCGAACAGCGCAGCAACCAGCGGATCTCGCCGGGCCGGCGGCCGCGCCGCGCTGCGCCAATGATTGGCGCCGTGCCAAACCCTGTGGACCTGCCCGCCGTTGTCGCCGCACCCCGGCCCAGCGTTGCCACGCGGCGCGGCCAAGCCGTCGAGGAAGTCCTGTACTGCCGCCGCGTCCGCGCTGAGCGTGAACGGCTTGCCCTTGCCGCGCGCCGTCTGGGGCCGGACCGACTGCGGCGCCACTAGGCCGGCTTCCAGCAGCGTCGCCAGGTAATATCGCGAAGCCGACAGTGAGCAGCCCAGCAGCGCCGAGACACAGGCGGGGCCGATATCGCGCCGCGTAAATTCAAGCACCACGGCGTGCAGGTTAGTGCGCCGGCGTTCACTCGATGGATTCGGCATGGCGGCAGCGATTACATGTTCGGCTGGTGAACTTCGATGACATTACCGTCCGGGTCCTGCAGGAAGACCTGGTACCAGCCCGCGATCGCCCATTTGCCGTAGTCCGAATACTTGATGCCCAGCTGGTCGCAGCGGCGCATGAAGCCTTTGATGTCGTCGGTGCGAAAGCAAAAATGCCCGCGCGCCATCGGGTTGATGATCTGGTTCAGCTTGAAGCCCGTGTCCAGGTCGCGCTCGGCCCAGTGGAACTCGATCGCGCCGTCGGTAAGGAAATCGACGTCACCAGAGTAGCCATTGGAGTTGCGGTCGAAGTTCACGCGCGTGTGCTCCTCGTCCTTGATCGTTCCGAGATCGAACAGGGTCTGGTAGAAGCGGGTCAGCCTGGGGAGGCTGTCGGTGCACAGGTTCATGTGATGAAAATTGAATTTCATGGGGGCTCCGTGGATGAATGAATAGTGGACCAGGCACATCCTCGCGCCTGGGCAGTGCAGTGTCATGAAGCAGTTGCGAAAACTTCCGAAGCGGCGCCGAAGGGCAAGCCTCTCCCCCGCTCAGCGCGTATCCACTTCGGTGTCGATGGCCAGTTGCCCCTTGTCGTTGTAGGCCTTGACGCGCCAGGTTTCGCCTTCCTGGCGTGCGGCGAGCGTCATAGGCCGGCCGCAGAACAGCGGCGCCACATGGCGCGCTTTCAGCAGCGTCGGCGCGACGCCCAGTTCCGTGCGCATGAATTCGGTAAGCAGCAAGGTCGCGAGGCCGCCATTGACCACTAGGTCCGGATAACCTTCCGTCTCGCGCGCATAGGTCTTGTCGAGATGGATCTTGTGCGAATTGAAGCCGAGCGCCGAGTACTGGAACAGCAGGACTTCATCCGGCACCACCGTCCGCGACCAGTCGTCCGAAACGCTTGCGGCAGGCGTCCCGTCGTCTTCGACGGCCGCCCCTTCGCGGGCCGGCAGCAGCAAATAGGTCTGGGTCTCGGCGACCGCCAGCTCCAGCTCGGGCAGGATGCGCAGTTCGTGCAGGATGGTGGCGATCGCCATCGGTCCGGCGGCCGTCGTCTTATGCGACACGCTCTGGATGCAGCTGGTGCGCATGACGGACGACCCGATCGCGATCCCCTTCAGATAAGAGACCTTGCGTCCACCCAGCACCAGGCGCGGCAGGCCCAGATCCGGCATCGGGACACCGAGTCCTGGAAATCCGTCGCTGCGCAAGGCGGAGCGCCGGGTGTCGGCCCCAAGCAGCACGAAATGCCAGCCGCGCGGCAGCGGAGATCCCTCGACGATATCCCCCGGATCGAGGTCCAGCATGGCAGCTACGCGCCGAGCCACGCCGACGCTGCAGCTTTCGACCCGACTTACCGTCTCGCCGTGTTCAAACATTCCTGGCTCCTTCCATGTTCCGTTGTCGGCGCTGCCATTCACATCCTCGGCTGGTGGACTTCGATGACGTTGCCGTCCGGGTCTTGCAGGAAGACCTGATACCAGCCGGCGATCGCCCACTTGCCGTAGTCCGAGTACTTGATCCCCAGTTCGTCGCAACGCCGCATGAAGCCCTTGATGTCGTCCGTGCGGAAGCAGAAGTGGCCACGGGCCATGGGATTGATGATCTGGCCCAGCTTGAACCCGGTGTCGAGGTCGCGCTCGGCCCAGTGGAACTCGATCGCTCCATCGGTCAGAAAGTCGACGGCGCCGGAGTAGCCGTTCGAATCGCGCTCGAAATTCACGCGCGTATGTTCTTCATCCTGGATGGTGCCGAGGTCGAACAAGGTCTTGTAGAAGTGCGTCAACCTGGGCAGGGTGTCGGTGCACAGATTCATGTGGTGAAATTTGAACTTCATGGATCTTCCTGGTGAAATTGGACTGCATTGATGGCGATGGGCTGTCACTATCGGCTTGCGATGCCTTATACTCAGCTTTGTGCCGGAGAGCATATGAACAATATGGTCCGGCATCACCGAGGAGACGTCATGAAACAGTTGCAAAAACTTCCGAAACGGATCCGAACCGCCGCCAGTGCGCTGTGCGGCCGGGCGCGTTAGCCTGACGATGGTGGCGCGCCGATTTGTCTTTGGCGCTTTCGTATATGACGTGGGCCGTGCTGCGCTCACCTGCGAAGGCGCTCCGCTTCCCCTGGGTCACCGCGGACTTGCAATCCTCCATGCGCTCCTGAAGGAACAGGGCCGCATCGTCACAAAGGCCGAACTGATGGATGCCGCGTGGCCGGGCGTCGTTGTCGAAGAAAGCAACCTGTCCGTCCAGATCGCCAACCTCAGGAAGAGCCTCGGCTCAACCAAGGAAGGGACGGACTGGATCGCCACCGTGCCCAGGGTCGGCTACCGTTTCTCGCAACCAGTGAACGTCGAAGAGCGCGGGCCTGCACCGGACACGGCACGCGAGCCGCGCGAGGCGGGCCGAAAGCCCTCGATCGCGGTACTCCCCTTATCGAACCAGATCGGCGATCCCGAACAGGAGTACTTCGCCGACGGTATCAGCGAGAACATCATCGGCGCGCTGTCGCGGTTCCGCTGGTTTTCCGTGGTCACCCGCCATTCGAGTTTCCGGTTCAAGGGCGCCGCCATCGACATCAAGGAGATCGCGCAGCACCTCGATGTCGACTATCTGCTGACGGGCAGCGTGCGCAAATCAGGATCGCAGATCCGGGTCTCGGCGCAGCTCAGCGATGCGCAGACCGGGCACCAGCTGTGGGCTAACCGCTACGACGTGGAGCTTGGGGACGTGTTCAGCATCCAGGACAGGATCGCCGAACAGGTCGCCGGCGCCATCGAGCCCGAACTGCTCAAGAGCGAATCGGTCATCGCCGCCAGACGGCGCCATGCCAACGATGCCGACAGCACCGACCTGGTCTACCAGGGCACCTGGTACTTCCACAAGATCACACGCGCAGCGCACTTGCGGGCTCGCGAGCTGTTCCGAAAAGCGCGCGAGATCGATCACGACCTGCCGGAAGCCAGCCTCTGGCTCGCCCGCGTAAATGCGGGCCTGGTTGCCTACGGCTGGAGCGACGACCCGGCCCGTGACCTCGCAGAGGCCCTCGACGCCGCTCTGTCTGCGGTGCAGCTGGATGAAAAGAATCCCTACGCCTATTACGGACTTGCCATTGCCAGCACCTATGCCGGCTTGTTCGACCAGGCAGTTCGGTCGGCGGAAATGGCGCTTGAGCTGAGTCCGAGTTTTGCGCTGGGCTATCTCGTGCTGGGACTCACACGCCTCTGTTCCGGCACAGCCTCCGAAGCCATCGAGCCGCTGGAGCGCGGCCTGCAGCTCAATCCCTACGATCCGCAGAATTTTGTCTGGCTGAATACCCTCGCGCTCGCTCAGCTGTTTGCCGACAAGGCGGACACCGCGCGCGAAACGGCGCTCAGATCCCTCAAGATCCGTCCGCCGATGCCGTCGACCCTGGAGATATTGGCGTGCTGCTACGTACAGCTCGGAAACCTGAGCGCTGCCCGTGAATGCGTGACGCAGAGCGAGCGCCTCGAGCGCCCCGCCCACGATATCTTCGACCTCCTGAGGCGGCAAAATCCGCGCTGGGCCAACGATCTGCGCGAATTGCTCGCGCGGGCCGGATCGAAAGCTTAAAAGCCCTGAGCTGCCGCGATTCGGACAAATTTCGGATATCTTCGCAACTCCTTCAGGACGCCGGATTTAGCCGGCGCTATCGTTCTCCCACCATGCTGCCATGACGGGCTCCCTGCCCGAAATGATAAGGCGGCAATACAGGAGACGAAAACCCCATGAGTAAAGTCACGAAAATCTGCGTCAGTCTGCTTGCGCTCGGCGCGCCCGCCGCCGCATTCGCCGCCGAACCCGGCGCCCCGCTTACCGACCAGGCACAGGCCGGCGACACGGCGGCGCCTACCGCGGCGCCCGGAAAAATCGAGGAAGTCGTCGTCACCGCACAGAAGCGCTCCGAGAATGCCCAGAAGGTGCCGATCGCCATCAGCGTGATCACCGAAAAGAATCTGGAGGCACAGCACATCACCGGCATGGAAGACCTCCCCGCCCTCTTGCCCGGCCTAAAAGTCGGCAACAGCGCGGGTTCGGGTCTCGTCTACCTGCGCGGCACGGGCCAGAATTCTGGCGCTCCGGGCATCGTCAACCCGATTTCGACCTACCTCGACGGCATCTACATCGGCATCGCGCGCCTCGGGCTGTTCGACCTTCCCGCGGTGTCACAGATCGCCCTGCTCAAGGGTCCGCAAGGCTCCCTGTTCGGACGCAACGCCTCCGGCGGCATCATCCAGGTAGCAACCAAGGACCCCAGCTCCAAATCCGGCGGCAACGTCCAACTCGGCTACGGCAATTTCGGCACCGTCAACGGTGCGGTCTACGCCACGGGATCCCTCAGCGACACGGTCGCGGCGAACATCTCCTTCAAGGGCAGGCGCCAGTCGGAAGGCGAGATCACCAACGTCTACACCGGCACCGATCTCCTGAAAGAGCGCAGCTACTCGGCCCAGTCGAAAGTGCGCTGGACGCCCAACGAGGACACCACCGTGCTGCTGAACGCGGCCGTGCTCTCGTCGCGCGACATGCGCGGCGTCGTGAACGGCCCCCTGCCCGGCTATACCGCCAACGACGGCGTCACCACTTACCTTGGCGAAGACAAGGTGCGGCTACGCTACGACCCGCACAGCAAGGTCGACACCAAGCTGCTGTCCCTGAAAGTTACCTACGACCTGGGCTGGGCCGAGGTCTCGAACCTGCTGCACGGCCTGTCGTCCGAGACGCTGTTCAAGGACCTGCAGGGCAGCGGCCACGCTGGACGGCCGAACCCGAACAACCAGCCCGACCAGCACATCACGGCCCCGACCAAGATCATGGGCAACGGCGACGACCTGCAGATCTCGTCCACCGGCAGCGGGCCTTTCAAATGGATCGCCGGCCTGTCCTATGAATACGAGCGTACGGATTCCACCTTCGCCGTCTACGCGGACGAAGCCCTGATCTCCAATACCATCGGACGCGTGACGAGCGACGCGATGGCCGAATTCGCACAGGTGACCTACGCGCTCGCGCCCACGACACGGGTGACCGGCGGCCTGCGCTACACAACGGACAAGCTGACCTTCAGCGGCGTGAATACGGTCACCGGACAAACCTCTGCGGGACTGGCGCCGAGCACCACCTATAACCAGATGACCTGGCGCGCCGCGATCGACCATGACCTGACCAGGAAGATCTTGCTCTACGCGGCGGCCAACCGCGGTTTCAAGGCCGGACAGTACAACATTACCTCGGTCACGAATCCGCCGGTGAAGCCGGAGATCGTCGACGGTGTTGAAGCCGGCTTCAAAAGCATGCTGTTCGACTTCCTGCGCCTGAACACGGCTTTTTTCCAGCAGAAGTCGAGCAACATCCAGCTGCGCTCGAACCAGGCGGGCAGCGTGATCCTGTTCAATGCCGCGAAGGCGAAGACGGCCGGCGTGGATCTCGATTTCGACGCTGCCCTGTCTGATCACTGGTCGATCAAAGGAGGCTTCGAATGGCTTCCGACCGCAAAATACACGAGCTTCCCGAACGCCTCGGCAGTCCTGCCGTCGCCGCTAACGGTGATCCCTGCAAATTGCAAGGGCACGCCGAGCACCGTCAAGGGCGGCACCGTCAACCTGGTGTGCGATCTTACCGACTACCGCATGATCTTCGCGGCCAAACTGGCCGCGACGCTTGGCGTCCAGTACAAGCTGAATGCCTTCGGCGGCAAGGCGGAGATCAATGTCGGCGATGGATATTCGACGCGGTACTACATCGATCCGAACGCTTCCACCTTCGTCGATCCGCGGCACGTGCTCAACGCCTCGGCCGTGTGGATGTCGCCCGACGACAAATGGAACGTGCGGCTGTGGGGTACCAACCTCACCAATGCAAAGACGGGTTTCCGCGGTTTCGCCTATATTCCCGGCTCCCCCCTGCGCTTTGGCGTCGAAGTCGGCATGAATCTCTAGCATGAGCGCGAAGCGTACAGGTGCCTGCCTGGCCTGCATTGCCGCCGCCGGCATCACGATGTCGATGCCGGCAACGGCCGCCGATTGCCAGAGCCTGAGCGGAAAGCGGTTCGGTGGGGCCTTAGTGGTCGAAACCAATAACATCAAGCCGCCCTTTGTCACCGCCAGCATGGCGCCACAGGGCGTCACGGTGACAAGCCCGTTCTGCCGCGTGCGGGGCCTGATTCGCCCCACCGCGGATTCGACAATTTATTTCGAAGTCTGGATGCCGCCCGCCGACGCCTGGAACGGCAACTACCAGGGCAACGCACCAGGCGGCTACGCGGGCTCGATGTTCTACGAGCCAATGGAAAGGGCGTTGCGTGCAGGGTACGCCACCTCGACGACGGACAATGGCCACACAGGCTCCGAACCTTCGGAATGGGCCGCTGGCCACCCGGAGAAATTTGCAGACTGGGGCTGGAGGGCCGTGCACGAGACGGCGCTGGCCGCCAAGGCCGTCATTGCCGCCTATTACGGAGGCGGTCCGAAATACTCCTACTTCATCGGCTGCTCCAAGGGTGGCGGCTCCGCGATCATGGAAGCGCAGCGCTTCCCGACGGACTATGACGGCCTGATCGCCGGCGCGATGGGCTGGAACCTCTCGGCACGGCTGGCCATGTACCTGTGGACCATACAGGCCGTCCAGCCGCCGGGCGCCTGCGTCTCGCCCGCCAAGCTCGCGATGCTGCACGACTCGGTAATCGCCGCGTGCGGCGGCAATGACGGCATCCTCGACGACCCGGGCGCCTGCACCTTCGACCCCGGTCGACTGCTATGCAAGGGCGCCGATGCCGACGCCTGCCTTAGCCCGCAGCAAGTGGCGAGCGTCAGGAAGATCTACGCCGGCCCCGTCGACGCTAGTGGCGCATCGATCTACCCCGGCTATGCGCGTGGCTCGGAGCTGAACTGGAGCCGCGCGATCATGGGCGCCGCGGAGAAGCCCGGCGTCGGCACGATCAGCTACAAGGGCTTCACGAACCGGGCGCGCGACCTTTTGTTCGACAACCAGGAATGGAAACTCGAGACCCTCGTTCCGGCCGAGGTCTACCGGCTGGCGCGGACCAAGCTCGGCATGGATTGGGACGCTCCCGATACCGACCTCCATGCTTTCAAGGCCGCAGGCGGAAAGATCATTGGCTACCAGGGCTGGAGCGACGACGCTGTCCCGCCCGATGGCACCTTGCGCTACTACGATCAGGTTGCCGAACGAATGGGGGGCGTCGACAAGGTACGGTCCTTCTACCGCCTGTTCATGGCGCCGGGCATGGACCATTGCAGCGGCGGCATCGGCGCCAGCGCGATCGGCGGTGCATACGGCCAGACCGCCCCGGTGCGCGACGCCGGGCACGATGTGGCTGCGGCGCTCGCCCGTTGGGTCGAGCAGGGCCAGGCGCCGGAACAGATCGTCGCGACCCGCTATCGCGATCACGATCCCGCCAAGGGCATCGCCTTGCAACGGCCCTTGTGCGCCCATCCGGCGGTGGCACGTCATACAGGACGCGGGAACAGGAACGAGGCGGAAAACTGGGTGTGTGCCGCCCCTACTAGGAGCAAGTGAATTGAACAATACCGAGACCAACGCACGCTTTTACCCAATCGTGTTCGCACTGATGGCCACCGACTTTGTCGGTTCGCTCGAGGCCAGCATGATTTATGGCGCATTGCCGGCCGTGACCCGCCTCTACGGTGATCCCGCCATGGTCGGGTGGCTGATCGCGGGCTTCGTCCTGATCCAGGCGGTCACCGCCGCGATCGGTGGGCGGCTGGGCGACATGTTCGGGCGCCGCCGGGTTCTCGAAATCGTCCTGCTTGCCAGCGTGCTAGGTTCATTGCTGAGCGCCTTTTCCAGCTCCCTCATCTGGATCATCGTCGGGCGTTGCCTGCAGGGTGCCTCCGGCGCCATCCTGCCGCTCAGCTTCGCCATCATCCGCGCCAACGCGTCTCAGAGCCGCGCCGCATTCGGAACCGGCCTGGTGGTGGGCGCCTATTCGGTCAGCGGCGGCTTTGGCTTCATCATCGGCGGCTATTTTGCGGACATCGGTCACTGGAACTGGATCTTCTACGTGAGCAGTATCCTGCCGGCTATGACGGTTATCGGAAACCGATTTATCCTTCCGAAAGACGGCGACATCCGCAGGGCCGGTACGCAGATCGATTGTATCGGCGCTATCGGACTCGTGTTGGCCGTTGGCGGTCTTCTGGTGGGTGTAACGCTCAGCCGCTATTCTGGCTGGCGATCAGCATTGACGATGGCGTTCATCTGCGGGGGCTTGGCGATGATGGCTTTCTGGATCTGGTACGAGCTTCGTCACACCGATCCTCTCATCAACCTGCGGCGTTTCCGTGACCGCCGCTTCATGTTCACAGTGCTCTCATTCTTCCTGCTCGGCTGCGGTGGCCTGCAGATGGCGTTCATCACCTTGGCCTTGATGCAACAACCAGTTTGGACTGGTATCGGGCTGGGCCTCAGCGGGGCATTTGCGGGAATCGCCAAGCTTCCCGGTAACGTCGCCGGCGTGATTGCAGCTCCGGTCGGCGGTAAAATTGCGGAACTTCGGAGCGGCCGGTGGTCGGGGATCTGTGGCGCACTCTTACTGACGATATCGTGGACGACCTTGTACTTCTGCCACGACAGCCTCGCCTTTGTCATTGGCTGCGTGATCGGATCATCCGCGGGAGCGACCATTATGTTTGTCGCGACGCCAGCGGTCATCATGGAGACGACGCCCGCGGCGGAAACCGGTCAAGCGACCGGGTGTGCCTATCTGATGCGCGCGCTGGGCCTGGCGATCGGTGCGCAGCTGGTGTCGCTGCTACTCGCATCCTCGCTTGTCATAGCGCCTGCGGGCAAGCCCACCTATCCGTCTCCCGCTGCTTTCGAGCTCGTGATTGGCTTTGTGGCGGCACTCTCTTTCCTTGCCTTGCTATTTGCGATCGCGGTGCCCAAAACGCGAAGCAAAGTAGACGACGATGAGTTGGTAACGACTATTGCTGGAAATAGTACCGAAAAGCCCACCGCTAGCTGAGAGAGTGCGACATCGCTAAGATGCCGCCCTTCCCCTGATTACTGCCGCGATCAGGGGCAGATACCTTGATTAGCGCGTGATGATCGTCTTCGCCCAGAACGCACCGCCTTCCGCACGATTGCGCAGATCGTACTGGTTCTCGTACTTCACCGTCAGAAAACAAACTGAAGCATTTGCGTAGCTTTATCAAGGCAGGCGAGTTGTGACTTCGCCAAATACCACAAGACTGCGTACCTGCTTGTTTTCTGCAAGATTTGAAGTTGCTGTTCTAACAATATTAGTTATAGCCATGTGCTTGACGCAGACTTATCTGGTTATCATAGGAACGTTTGTCATCTACGCCGCAAAGGAGACGCTGTGGAGCCCAACAATTCATGCGACATGCAGCGTCACTACAACGATTTGCTGCAGCATCTCCCGGCTGGCGTGGTTGTACATGGACCTGATGGGAGAATTCGATCGGCTAATCCGTTAGCGGAAGAGCTGCTCGGTTGGAGCGAAGCAGAACTGATCGATGTTATTCCTAGCGCGTCACGATGGGGTCTGCTCCGATCAGATAACTCGTTGATGCTTACTGCCGACTATCCGATTCATATCGTGATGCGCACTGGTGAGAAGGTCAGAGACCTGGTCGTTGGTCGACCCGCTACCCAGCGCGGGCCCGAGCGCTGGCTCATCTGTAACGCTTACCCCGAATTCGGAGCAGATGGCCGGCTAGAACAGATCGTGGTGTGCTTCACTGACTGCAGCGCACTGAAACGCGCTGAGCAGAATTCCCAGAAGCTGGCAGAGCGATTGCGCCTGGTACTGCAGGGGTCAAATGATGCGTCATGGGACTGGAACCTGATAACCGGAGAAATCTACTACTCTGAACGGTGGTGGGCAATGCTCGGCTACGAGCCTGGAAGTTTGCCTAGTACCACCGACCTCTGGTGCAGGTTGGCGCATCCCGACGACAAGAAGATGCTGCACGCTTTTGTCAAAAAACTGTTGGTTGAGAGCCAAGAGTCCTATGCTATCGAATTCCGGATGCGTCACAAGGATGGGCATTCTGTACCCGTACTGTCGCGCGGTTTCGTGTCGCGCGATCCGAACGGTAAAGCCCTGCGATTATCTGGGACGAATACTGACCTGACCGAACGAAAGCAGGCCGAGCAGCGGATTTACGAAGCGGCATATTTCGATCATCTGACCGGCTTGCCCAATCGTCGCTTTCTGAGCGAAGAGTTGCACCGCATTCTAGCGCGTTCCGCGCGGTCCGGCCAAATTGGCGCACTGCTGTTCCTGGACCTGGACAATTTCAAGCTGCTCAACGATACGATGGGCCACGACGTTGGCGACGCCCTACTGCGTCAGGTCGCGCAACGATTGCGCCATACTTTGCGTCACAGCGACCAGTTGTCGCGTTTGGGCGGCGATGAATTTGTCGTCGTCTTAGAAGACCTGGGCCTCGTAGCATCCGATGCCGTCGCCGAGGTAAATAATGTGGTCGGCAAAATCCTAGATGTGCTGGGGCAGCCTTGTTTTCTCGACGGGCGGCAGTTCTTTAGCACCACCAGCATTGGGGTTACCTTGTTCGACGGGATTACAGCTGATATCGAAGCTCTTCTGAAGCAGGCCGACCTCGCGATGTACCAAGCAAAAGCGGACGGGCGTAATGCCGCCCGGTTTTTTGACCCGAGGATGCAGGCGACGGCAGACCGCCAAGCAGCTCTCGAGGGCGCACTGCGGGATGGTCTCTCAATGCACGAGTTCGTATTGTTTTGTCAGCCGCAATTTAAGAGCCGGGCGAAGCTGGTTGGCGCCGAGGTCCTGGTACGATGGCATCGTCGCGACGGGGCGCTCCTGAGTCCTGCCGAATTCATCGATCTTGCTGAATCTTCCGGCCTAATTGTTCCTCTTGGGCAGCACATCCTTGAAAAGAGCTGCATGGCGCTTGCCCGGTGGGCTAAGGATCGGACGCTACGCAAGCTCAAGCTTGCGGTCAATGTCAGCGTCCAACAATTGCGCAGCCCAGAGTTCCCAGCCACGGTCGCGGACATTCTGGAGGCAACCCATGCGCCTGCCGACCGGTTGTGGCTCGAACTGACCGAAAATGTATTCGCTGAAAACATGGCTGAGATAAGCCAACACATGCGCCAGTTATGCGACCAAGGCATCCGCTTTTCCCTAGATGACTTTGGCACCGGTTACTCATCACTTGCCTACCTAAGGAACTTCCCGCTAGCGGCTTTGAAAATTGATCGATCATTTGTGAGGGATGTGCATACCGACCCGAGCGCCGCCTCAATCGTCAAAGCCATTATCGCACTGGCGCGAAATCTTAAGCTCGATATTGTGGCCGAGGGCGTGGAACATGAGCCGCAACGCATCTTCCTCATCGAAGGCGGTTGTCATACGATACAAGGCTACCTGCTGGGCGCGCCAATGCCCATCGAAGAATTCGAATACCGCTATGGAGTTGCAGGCGCCGCTAGTAACTAATCGACGCCATCGGACTGGTGTTGGCCGCTGGCAGTCTCCTGGTAGGCGTCACGTTCAACCGCTATTCCGCTTGGCGATCGTCGTTGACGATGGCTTTCGTCTTGCCCAAAATGCGAAGCCAAGTAGATGACGAGGATTTGGTAACGACTTTTGCAGGAAAAGTGTCGAAAGCCCACCGCCAGATAAAAGAGGGCGGCATCGCGACAATGCCGCCATTCCAACGATCACTACCGCGGTCAGGGGAAAATATTAGTTAGAACGGGACGATCGTCTTGACCCAGAACGCACCACCGTCCGCACGATTACGCACATCGTACTGATTCTCGTATTTCGCCGTCAGAAACCATCCATTCTTGCTCTGGTATTTCACGACCGGACCTAGCGCGAAGGCGCGGCCGCGGTTCCCTCCAGCGACATCCGTGCCGCCGACGTGATCGTCGCTGACTTGACGGTACAGGTAGCCCCCAGCACCAAGCACCCAGCCGTTACCCAAGCCCCATCCGACGGCGTAGTCCGCATGCAATTCCCGCCCCGACCTATAATCCGTATCAGTGTTGCGGAAGTTATAGTCAAGCATTAGCTTGAGATCGGCATTAAGGCCGCGAGGCTGAATGTATGAGATTGCAAGCAACGGCTCGACCATCCAGTAATTGCGGCCGACGTTGGCGACATCGCTGCGGCTGTATTTGCCGGTGGGGGCATTGACTTCGAATGCAAACACGTAGTGCAGCTTGTCGGAAGCGTGGTAGCCAAGCGCGGTGGCGAAATTCAGGTCGCCGACGCCTCGCTTACTCATCTTGTTAGATCCAACCCGCACATCGACGTCCAGCAGCGGCACGATCGCATGGAAAGCAAGCTGACCACCAAGTACCTGGTGCTTTGTCACCCAGACGAAGCGCGGCACAACCCCAGTGACCTCAGCCCGGAAGCCGCCCACCGCGGCCGCGATGTCATTACCCTCGCTGTCGCGCAATGCCGTAGCACGGTATCTGGTGCCATAGACAATTGGATAGAATCCCGGAGGCGGCATAGCGCCTGACAGGAAGCTTTCGACGCCATTGGCATACACGCTACCCCCGCCCTCGGTTGCTAACGCCGCATTGCAGAACATCGACGCAGCCGTCATCACGGCGCCGATGCTGACGGCGGCGCGCAAGGAACCAACTTTCATTGTTGTCTCCTAATTATTCTTGATTTATTGAAGTACCCATTTAGAACGGGTAAGCCTGGTGCTCCGGCTCAATCGTGATCCACTTAAGCTCAGTGAACTCGTCGATCACGGCGCGGCCGTCGAAGCGTCCGTACCCGCTGTGCTTGGTACCTCCATATGGCGCCTGCGCTTCGTTCTGCACGGTGGCGCCATTCACATGGCAGCATCCGGCGTCGATTCTGAGTGCGACATTGAGCGCACGATGTACGTCATGCCCGAACACGGCAGCCGACAGTCCATATGCAGTATCGTTGGCGACACGGACCGCCTCCTCGGTATCCGTCACACGCACGACGGTAGTAATCGGCCCGAAGGTCTCTTCGTCATAGATTTTCATTTCGGGCGTGACCTTGTCGAGGATCGTCGCAGGCATCACCGCTCCCTGTGCCGAACCGCCGCACACCAGTACCGCGCCTTTCGCGACGGCATCCTCGATCAGCGCATTCAGGCGTGCACCGTTTTCCGCATGCGCCATCGGTCCGATCACACAGCCAGGACCTGCGGCTGGGTCGCCCATCGGCAGATCCTTCGCGCGGGCGGCGTACTTCACGACGAATTCGTCGGCCACCTTCTCGTCTACCACCAGGCGCTCGGTGGACATGCAGATCTGACCTTGGTACAGGAAGGAGCCGAAGGCGGCCGCCTTGGCCGCGGCGTCGATATTGGCGTCGTCCAGCACGACGAGTGGCGCTTTTCCGCCAAGCTCCAGCAGGCAGCGCTTGAGCTGCGTCGCAGCCTTCTGGGCAATGATGCGGCCGACGCGGGTCGAACCGGTGAAGTTGATGCGGCGGACCGCCGGGTGGGCAATCAGCGCGTCGATCACCTCGGGCGCATCTTCTGGCGCGTTGGTCAGTACGTTCAGCGCGCCCGGCGGCAGGCCGGCCTCGAGCAAGGCTTCGGCTACCAGGAGGTGCGTGCGCGGACTGGTTTCGGAGGCACGGAACACCACGGTATTCCCGCATACCAGCGGATAGGCGATCGCGCGTGCCGCAAGCACCACCGGACCATTCCAGGGCACGATACTCAGTACCACACCAGCCGGCTGGCGGATCGTCATCGACAGCGCGCCCGGCTTGTCGGTCGGGATGGTCTCGCCCTGGATCTGGGTCGCCAGGCCAGCGGCTTCGCGGAACAGGTTCGCCGCCAGCATGACGTTGAAGCCGCTCCACAGCTCCGAGGCTCCCACCTCGCTCGCCATCGCCTGGATGAACTCGGGCGTCTTCGCCTCCAGCGCGTCGGCTGCCTTCAGCAGGATGCGACGGCGCTCGGTGGGGCTGGTCTGCGACCAGCTCTTGTAGGCTATCGCGGCGGAGTCGGCCGCCTTGACGGCGTCCTCGACCTTGCCTGCGGCCGCGGTCGTCACGACCCGGCCGTTGACCGGGTGGACGCGAGCATAAGTTGCGCCGCCGCTCGCCGATACGTGCTGGTTGTCAATGATCAGTTTGGTTTCCATGTCAGTCTCCGTTACGCAGTTTGGTATGTCTTCAGGCGTCGGCCTTCAGGATTTCAGCGATGCGTTCGCCGATCAGCACGCAGGTCGCCATCGTGGCGACGGACGGGATGCGTGGCATGATCGAGCTGTCCGCGATACGCAGCTTGCGTACGCCGTTGACGCGCAGTTTCGCGTCGACGACGGCACGCGTGTCCTTGCCCATGCGGCAGGTACCGCTCTCGTGGAAATAGGTGGTGGCGCCATTGCGGATGAAGTCCGTCATGTCTTTCCCGCTGAGCTTCCTGGCCGGCGCTACTTCGCGTTTCGACAGCTTGCGCAGCGGTGCGGCATTGCCGATGTCGCGGCACATCTCGATGCCGACCGCGAGCGCCTTGACGTCGTCGGGATGGCTGAGGAAATTCGCATTGACGATTGGACGATCTGACGGCTTGGCCGACCGCAGTGCGATATGGCCACGGCTTTTTGGCTGGACCAGCCCCGCGCACAGGGCCCAGCTATTGGCCGGCGGGCTGTACGTCTTGGAGATCACTTCGCTCGCGTACGGGAGTTCGATCTGGACCAGGTTGAGATCCGGCGGTCCGGATTTATCGCGCGTGCTGTGCGTAAAGCCCGAGGCCTCGGCGCCACTGTTGCGCAGTCCGGGCGAGTCGACCGACTCCCACAGGCAACCGCCGTGCAGGATGTGATCCTGGAAGTTCCGCCCAACCTCAGGGGAATGGAAGACGGTCTTGATGCCGTGCTTCTTGAGCTCCTGCTGGTCACCGATCCCGCTCAGCATCAGCAGCTTGGGCGTATTGATACCACCGGTCGCGACGATGACTTCGCGGTTGGCCCGGATGCGTACCGGCTTGCCGTCACGGATGAACTCGACACCCTCGGCCGTATTGCCGGAAATCGTCAGCCGGTCGACATGGGTATTCACGAGCAGCGTGACATTCTTCTGTCCCAGCACCGGATAGAGATAGGCCTTCGCCAGGTTGTAACGCTGGCCTTCTCGGATGATCTGGTTCATCAGGGCGAATCCGGAGTCGCGCTCCTCCCGTGCACCGTTCAGGTCATCCAGGACCGGCAAGCCGAGCGACGCGCAGGCCTCGAGCATTCCCGGCGCCAGCGGCGACGGCTCATGCGCCGGTTGGACCCATACCGGACCGCCCTGTCCCCGGTAGCGGGCATCGGGCTTGCCTTGCCAGTTCTCTACGCGGCGGTAGATCGACAGCGCGTGATCGTAGCCCCAGGCCTGGTCGCCGGTGACCTCGACCCAGTAATCGAGGTTCTTTCGGAACGGGCGCGCCCAGATAGTGGCGTTAATGCTGCTACCACCGCCGACGACGCGTCCCATGTGCTCCGGAATCGCACGGTTGTTGACGTGCGCTGACGGCAAGGCGATGTCGTTCCAGTCACGCTCGGTGCCGAGGTTCGTGAACCAGACCCGCGGATCTGCGACCGCCGGCGAGGTGTCCCAGTCACCAGCCTCGATTACCAGGATCTTCGCGTCGGGGTCGGCAGCCAGGCGGTGTACCAGCGCGCAGCCCGCGCTGCCGGTGCCGCAGACGATATAGTCATAGGCATCCAGCAGGGTCTTGCCACGTTCGCTCTGGTTGGCGCGGATGCCGTCCAGGGTGTCCGCCAGGGCCGAGACCCCGACGCCGAACATCCCTGCCGCGCCCATGAATCGTAGAAAATTGCGCCGGTTGATGCGCCCCTGCATGAGGGATGCTTCCAGCGATGCCAGCAGCTGTTCCTTTAACACTGTCTCCTCCTGTTCTTGTAAGAGTGCCCAGGACGTCGGCTGACGACGCTACGGCACTTACTGAACAGCTTAGGAGGGCGACAACATTAAGTCTTACGGAATATGGCCAGCGCTGACGGATACTGGCCAATTTCGTTCAGCGGCCCGCAACGTAGCGTTGCCGCGTTTCGGAGGGCGTCTCGCCGAAACATTCGCGGTACTTGCGATTGAATTCGCCCAAGTGGCGACAGCCCCACTGGTAGGCGATCTCGGCGATATTCTTGTTCGCGGATTGCGCACGCACGAGTTCCGCCCGTATGCGCTGGAGGCGCTGCCGCTGCAGGTATTGCATGGGACTGGCGTCGCCGGCGTGCTGGAACGTTCGCGCGAGGGACCGGATGCTGCAGCCCGCTGCGGCAGCGATGTCCGTGAGCGTGATATCGGCATCGAGGTGTTCGTGGATGTAATCGATGGCGATCCGGAACTGCCGCGGCGAAACGGTGCGTACCTTCGCACCACGGCTGGCGTGGTAGTTGTGTGGCTGGATGCTCAACAGAGTCAGCATCAGCAGCTCTTCCGTACCGGCCGTCGCGAGCGGATTGGGTTCCATCTCGTCGGCAGCATTGACCGAGGAAACAACGAAACGCAACAAGGCCTGCCACCGCTGCGCCGCTTGCGGCAGCGCGATGATGCTATCGAAGTGCAAGGGCGCGCTGGGCAGGCAGTCGTACATCTTCATGCACGCTTCTTCCATGCGCCTGCGCTCGAAACGCAGCTTGAGCACTTCGGTGTCGGGGTCGTAGAGGAAGACCGGGCGGTCCTCTTCCTGGGAGATGAAGGTGCTGCCGGCTGCAGCCGCGAAGATCTGCCCGCCGACCGCCGTCCCCGCCCTGCCCCTGACAGCCGTGGTGACAAGGATGGCGCCCTCCAGTCCTTTTGGTTCGATATCGACATTCGATCCGAAGCTGAAGGTGGACAGGGCGACTTTACCGCATGTAGCAGCACGCACCCGGATCAGCGACACGCCGGCACCATGGCCAGCTTTCGGTCTGGCCTTGAACGGCCCCTGCAAGCGCTCGATGGCCGCACTGGCCTCGCGAAGGTCGGGTGTCGACACTCTGACGAACCGGTCGGATAAGAGCAGATCTGCTTCACTATCGCCCATCATGATGTCGCCTCCTTCAGGAACCGCCGATCAGGAACAGGATTAGAAAGCGTGCCTGATCCCGGTCATCACCCCGTTCTGCGCCCTGCCCGGCGCTACCGTGCCACCAGCGTCAAGGGCAATCGCCGCCTGCCCACGGTTATCCATGCGCCCGACGGCAGCATAGATTGCGCTGCGCTTGGAGAGCGAATAGGTCAGCCGGGCTACCAGCATATTAGTGTCGTTTGGCGAGCCTTTCACGTTTTTTCTTGCTACTTGGGCATCGAGCGTCAGTTGCGGGGCGACCGGATGGCTAACACCGAGGTAATACAGGTCAGACTCCGTAACGCCGGTCGCCGCAAACGTCTTTCGGTCCATGACGCCGGCACCCAGTTTGGTCCGGCCCAGCATGACGTAGCCGTTGAGGGTCGTGCGCCGGTCGTAGTTGGCACTGCTGGTGAGGCCGAACGCAGCGCCTGTGTTCCCGTACAGCTTGTCGTATGACGCGGTCACGCCATAGGTATCGGCATCGTAGCCGACCAGGCCGGTGTATTGCCGGCAGGCCCTCGAATCGCTGGCGACTTCGCCCGGACAGTTGGTCGCGGCAGGTCCGCCTGCTGCCGAAGCATCGCGTCCAACGCTGTAAGTGGCGCCCACCGTCAAGCCCTTGAAGGTGCCCATGTAGGCGATGGCATTGTCGCTGCGGGCATTCGGGATGTAGAGGTCGATGCTGCTGATCGAGAAAAGATTCGGCCCGAGCACGTCGCTCTTGATCATGGAATAGAACGTCATGTTTGGCACGCGTCCCAGTTGCAGCGTGCCCCAGTCGCCCTTGAGGCCAACCCAAGCCTGGCGTCCGAACAGGCGTCCACCCTGGCTGGACGTACCGACGTCCACATTGATCCCATCCTCGAGCGCGAAGATCGCGGACAGGCCGTTCCCCAGGTCTTCAGACCCGCGGAAGCCTAGCCGCGACGGGACGCTGCCGGTCAGCGTCGGCATTTTCGTCATCGAATGGCCGGCTGCGTCGACGTTATTCGTATGGGCGAAAGCCGTATCGATGATGCCATACACGGTGACATTGGTTTGGGCGGATGCCGCGCCTGCGCAGAGGCCAGCCGCCAGGGCGGCAGCCGTCATCGCGCTGCGCCGTTTGGCTGCAACGTTGTTCATGTGTGTCTCCTGATTGTTATATGTTGTGCCCGCCACGATGGCGTGACGGGCGGGTGCTTTCGGATCCTTTGCCCCGTTCAGTCCACGTAGTCCGGCTGGTTCTGCGGCGCCGCCTGCACAAAGGCCGGCTGCTTCATGCAATGCTCGTGAACCGCCAGCACACGTGGGAAGCGCGACAGGTCACATCCCATGCGCATGGCGTTGGCCACCTGGGGTATCAGGCAGCAATCGGCCAGCGTCGGCGTATCGCCAACGCAGAAGGCCCCCGCTGGCAGCTTCTCCAGCAGGCGCTCGACCGCCCCCAGGCCCTCATCGACCCAGTGTTTGTACCAGGCCGACTTGTTCTCCTCGTTCACGCCCAGCTTTCCGGTCAGGTACTTCAGCACCCGGATGTTATTGATCGGGTGAATCTCGCAGGCGATGGTCTGGGCGATCTCCAGCACGCGGGCACGCAGCACAAGGTCCTCGGGAACCAGGCGTGGCTCAGGATGACAGTGGTCGAGGTAATCGATGATCGCCAGCGACTGCGTCAGGGTCACGTCGCCATCGACCAGCACCGGCACGATGCCGGCCGGGCTCAGCTCGCGGTAGGTTTCCTTCCCCTGTTCGCCGCCCCGCAGGTTGACGCCAACATAGTCGTAGGGAAGGCCCTTCAGCGCCAGCGCGATGCGGACGCGGAAGGAAGTGGAACTGTTGAAGAAGCTGTAGAGTTTCATGGTATCTCTAAAAGTTCAAAAGATCAGGTCGATGCCGGCGTGGACGCCGGGGCGGATCCGGCATCGCCCGCCGCCGACGCGTTACCGGAACCGGCGCGTGGATAACGGACGAACATCGCGAAGATCGAGATGGATGCCAGCAGCGCCGGGATGGCGAGCAGCAGGATGATGGCCGAGAAGCCCAGGCCAGCACCGAGTAACGCCCCGCCCATCAGCGAACCGAGGATCGCGCCGCAGCGGCCGATGCCCAGCGCCCAACTGACGCCGGTGACCCGATTGCTGGTCGGGTAGAACGCCGCTGCCAGGGCATTTGCGCCGATCTGGGAACCGCTGATGCAGAAGCCGACCCCGGTCACGCCAACAATCAAAAGAGTCAGGTCGGTGTACTGGAATCCGATCAGGGCGATGAAAGCGATGGCGCAAAGATAGGAAAGGCCGAGCACGCGGTAGGGATTGAACCGGTCCATCAGGCGGCCGATGACGATCGCGCCGACCGTACCGCCGACCTGGTACATCGCCGAGACTAGCGCCGCCTTGGCGATCGGGAAGCCGGCGTCCTTGAACAGGGTCGGCAGCCAGTTCGTCAGCAGGTAGACGATCAGGAGGCTCATGAAGAAAGCAGCCCACAGCGCCAGGGTCCCGAAGGCGAGCGGCGATGCGAACAGCTGGGCGACTGGAGAACGGCGCACGGCCGCAGGCGGTTCGGGGATGAAGAAGCTGGCACCGGCGAGTTGTGCGTGGGGCGCGACGCGGCGCAGGGTCGCCTCGATCTGTTTGCTGCCGGGCCTGCGCAGCACCAGGAAGCGCACCGACTCGGGCAGCAGGAAGTAGAACACCACAGCGCAGGCCATCGGCACATAACCGCCGAACAGGAGTACGCTGCGCCAGCCGTACTCCGGAATCATGTGCGCCGCCAGCACGCCGCCCAGGCCCGAGCCCAGGGTAAAGCCGCAGAACATGATGGTGACCACGGTCGACTTGCTGCGCTGGGGCGCATATTCGGAAGTCAGCGTTATCGCGTTCGGCATCGCCCCGCCCAGCCCGAGCCCGGTCAGGAAGCGGAAGATGGTCAGCGTGAGCAGCGAGTCGGTGTAGGCCGATGCCAGGCTCCAGATGCCGAAGAACAGCACCGAGACGACCAGGATCGTCTTCCTGCCGATGCGGTCGCCGAGCGGGCCGGCGAGGAAAGAGCCGAAGGCCAGACCGACGAGGCCGGCGGACAGCAGCGGCGCGAGCTGCTGCGGGCTCAGGTGCCACTCGCCTCGCAGCGAAGGGGCGATAAAGCCGATGATCGCCGTGTCGAATCCGTCGATGGCGATGATGATGAAACAGAGGAATGCGATCAGGAATTGGTAGCGCGTGAAGCGCCCCGAATCGATCAGCTGCTGTACGTCGACTTTCGCGGTACTTGACATGATGTCTCCTATTGATTGTTGTGGACGGCCACGGTCTTGCGCCGCGGTCCATATGCAGGAGTTGGCGGAGGGCCAGCTCCTTAGCCGAGGTCGACGAAGACCCGGCCGTTCTCGATCTTCACCGGATAGCTGCGCACCGCCTCAGTGACGGGTTGGCAGGTCGGGCGGCCATCGCGGATGTCGAATTTGCCTTGATGAAGCGGGCATTCAATTTCGAAACCCTCCAGGAAACCGTCGCACAGGCGGGCATGTCCGTGGGTGCAGATGTTGTCGGTCGCGTAGACCTGTCCTTCGACGTTGTACAGCGCGACGTCCTTACCTGCGGTTTCGACGCCCAGGACGTCTTCCTCAGGCACGTCGTCGAAGGCGCTGACGTCGGTCCAGTTATTTGCCATGTCGGTCACCTATTTATATTGGCTCAGTTCAAATTGGATAAATCAGCGAGTTCGGAATCATTTCGGTGTCGTACACGCACACCCGGGACTCGAACTTCAGTCCTGCCGGCGTGACGCGCACGCGGTCGATGTAACGGCCGACATTGAACACCGTGGTTTCCTGGCTCAGCTTGGTGCGGAACACCGCATAGTTGGCCTCGGCCTCGACCAGGTCGCCCTCGCGGCGCAGGATGCGCGGCAGGCCGACCGTGTGGCGCTGGTAGTACGGGTCGTGGAACAGGGTTTCGCGGATCCCGTAGACCCGGTCCCGCAGCATGCCCTTGCTCAGCAGCGCTAGCGTGGACAGCGGGAAGCCGCGCTCGAAGTTCTCGCGCGGCTGCACCTTGTACTCGCAGTCGTCGACGAAGAACTCCACCCAGCGGTCCCAGTCCGCCGCATCCACGGCGGCCGCGTAGTCCGCGTAGAGCTGGGCCAGGGCCAGATAGGTCTGAACATCATCTTGTGCGCTCATCGATCAGTCCTCCATTACCTTGCGCCAGTACTCGTACATCCCGCGGATCAGCGTTTCCGTGACCATGTGGTCGGTGTTCTCGGCGCCGTAGCCGCCAAGTTCCGCCACCGCGCGATGGAAGGGCTTCTGCTCGAAGCCTTGCTGCGACAGCTCGATCACTTCGCCGTCGTCCGCCGACACGAAGCCGGCCGGTCCGAACAGGTTGGCCTGGATCAGGCGGCGCTGGGTCATCTCCTCGGTGTCGTCCTCGAAGCCGAAGTGAGTCCAGACGAAGTCGAACGAGCCCGTGCCGTCCGGCTGGATGTGGCGCGTCGAGACGCTGTTCACCTGCTGCTGGAAGATCACGCTCGGGAAGATCGTCATCATCACCGCCGTCGGGCCGCCCCACCAGTCTTCGGGCACGATGTCGAGCAGGCGCTTGTCCTCGATCTGCATGCTCTCCTTGAAGCTGGTGACGCCGGCCGTGACTTCGGACTTGGTGCCGCCGGTGCCGCGGGTCGAGATCATCGCCGCATGGCGGTGCTGCTCGTCCATCACCAGCTGCGATTTGTTATCCGCGCGCCACAGGCCATAGGTGACGAACCAGGTGTGCAGCAGGCCCGGATGGTATGGGTCCTTGATGTTCTCCTGCATCAGCTTCCAGTTGCCCGGGATGCGCTGGCGGTTGTAGCCGAGGATCTTCAGCTGGCGGCCGTTGAAGAGGCGGTCGAAGTAGCGCGTGATCTCCGGGCCGAGGTAGTCCTCGAGCGATTCAACCTCGTGGTCGAAGGAGGCGAACACCACGCCACCGCGCGTCGCGACCTTCAGCTTGGTCAGGCCGTGTTCCTCCGGCTTGAATTCCTTGGGCATGCCGCCCTGAATTTTGCCTTCCTGCTTGACGCCGCGGCGGAAAGGCACACCTTGCAGGTCGCCGTTCAGCCGGTAGTTCCACTGGTGGTAGGGGCAGACGAGCTCTTTCTTGTTGCCGTGGCGCTCGCGGCAGAACTGCATGCCGCGGTGCGCGCACACGTTCTCCACCACGTTGACGGCGCCATCCTCGCCGCGGATCATAATCACCGAGCGTTCGCCGATCACGGTGCGCTTGAAGTCGCCCGCATTCGGGATCTCGGCTTCCAGGCCGACGTAGCACCAGTGCCCGCGATAGAAGAGCCGTTCCAGTTCGCGCTTGTAGATTTGCTCGTCGGTGTAGACCGAGAACGGGATCCGGCTGCTGCTCTCTTTCGATTCCCACACCGGACGGATGGGAAATACGACAGGGGTGTCTCCCATGTCTGTCTCCTGTTATTGAAGCTTGTGACTTGCGAATACTTCTTCAGTCAGCGACACGGACGCGGATCTCGCCCAGGCCGGCGATCGAACCGACCATCAGCTCGCCCTGCTTTACCGCGTTCACGCCCTCCGGGGTGCCGGTCATGATGATGTCGCCCGGCTCCAGGGTTTCGTACTCGGACAGGTAGGCGATCGATTCCGCCACCGACCAGATCAACTTGGAGATGTCCGAGCGCTGGCGCGATTCGCCATTCACCGTGACCGCGATCTCGCCTTCGCGCACATGACCGACCTCGCTGGCCTTGTGAATCGGGCCAATCGGCGCCGACTGAGCGAACGACTTGCCGAATTCCCACGGGCGGCCCTTGTCGCGTGCTTCCAGCTGCACGTCGCGGCGCGTCATGTCCAGGCCAACTGCGTAGCCGTAGACGTGTTCCAGTGCCTGTTCGACCTGGATATTCGCGCCACCCTTGGCGATCGCGACCACCAGCTCGATCTCGTGGTGGAAGTTGGCGGTCTTCGGCGGGTACGGGATCGTCACTTCATCGTTGCCGGCGACGACAGTCGCATTCGCGGGCTTCATGAAGAAGAATGGCGGCTCGCGGTCCGGGTCCTTGCCCATCTCGCGCGCGTGCGCCGCGTAGTTGCGGCCGACGCAGAATATGCGGTTGACGGGAAACTGTTCTTCGCTGCCGGCGATCGGCAGGCTGTAGACGGGGGCCGGCGATACTGCGTATTTCATGATGTTCTCCAGGTGATTACTGCATTTTTTCTTCGCGCCACAGGCCGATTGCCTGTTGCATCGGACGGTCCGAGAAGCTGAACAGGATGGTCTTCTCCCTGGCCTGCAGGCGCAGCGGGTGCCAGGACGGGACCACGAAGACATCGTTCGGACCGAAGGTGTAGGTTTCGTCACCGATCTGGGCGCTGCCCTCGCCCTCCAGGCAGACGTACACGGTTGCATCGGTGCTGCGATACGGTGCGGTGGCGAAGCCGGCCGGCAGCAACTGGGCGAAGGCACCGATAGTCGGCATCGGCGATGCCCCGGTGGCCGGGTTCACGTAGCGCAGCTTGTGGCCGAAGTGGGCGTCCGGCGCGGTGCGGGCGATGCCTTCCAGTGCTTCCTTGGTCTGGGCGAAGGGGTAGACGAAGACCTTGGTCGGGTCCGAGGTCTCCTGCTTCAGGTCCATCGGCAGCATGTTGTGGCCGTAGCGCGCCAGCGAATCACCTTCCGGGCGCGAGGTCTGCTGCGATGCCTCGCTGCCATGTTCGGCGAAGCCGGCGTCAAAGAAGCGCAGGGTCGGAATGTCGAGGCCATCGAGCCAGACCACCGGTTCGTTGCCCAGGTTGCCGTGGTCGTGCCAAGTCCAGGACGGGGTGATGATGAAGTCGCCGCGCCGCATCGTGGTGCGTTCACCGTCGACCGCCGTGTAGGCGCCCTCGCCGTCCAGCACCAGGCGCAGCGCCGACTGGCTGTGGCGGTGTGCGGGCGCCACCTCGCCCGGCATGATCAACTGCAGCCCTGCGTACAACGATTGCGTGATCGACGAATTCCCACGCAGAGCAGGGTTTTCCAGGATCAGCACGCGGCGCTCTGCCTCTTCAGCGGTGATCAGGCGGCCCGCTTCCATCACCTGCTCGCGCACCTCGGCGTAACGCCACAGCGCCGGCGCCACCGGGGTTTTCGGCGATTTCGGGACCAATGCACCAAGTACCTCCCACAACGGGGTCAGGTTATGGCCACCGATCCGGCGGTAGAACTCGGCGCGCTTTTCCTTCACGCCATCAGCAGACAGGGTGCCGCTTCCTTGCATGTCCATACGTTTCTCCTCGGGTCAGGCTGCTTTCGCGTAGAACGCGTCGGCGTAGATGTGTTCTGTCTCGATGCCGCGGTCGCGCGCCACCAGCGTTGCCGCGTCCACCATCGGTGGTGCGCCGCACAGATAGGCGCGCCATCCTTCCAGCGAACTCCAGTCCTGGGCCACCGCCTCGGTGACGATGCCGCTTCGCAGTAAGGGGTTATCGTTGCCTTCGGTGACCACGACGTGCACCTTCAGGTTCGGGTAGCACACCGCCAGGCGGGTCAGCACGTCGGTGCAATAGATGTCGCGGGGGCTGCGCACACCGAAGTACACATGGATGTCATTGCGCATCCCGGATTCGAGGGCGCCGCGCACGATCGACAGGACTGGCGCCAGGCCGGTGCCGCCGGCCACGCAAAGCATCGGGCCTTCATGTTTGACGCGCAGGTATGAAGTGCCGAGCGGGCCGCTGACGCGGACCGAGTCGCCGAGCTTCAGGTACCGATCGACGTAGCCGCTTACAAGGCCGTCCTTGACGATGCGGATGTGGAATTCCAGTTCGTCGTCGCCGGAAAGGCCGGCCATCGAGTATGGGCGCACATGCTGCGGTGTGAACTGCAGCGTCGCGTACTGGCCCGGCGAGTATTCGAGCGGCTTGGCGGCGCGTAGCCGCAGGCGCACGATGTCATGGGTCACTCGGTCAAGCGCGGTGACGGTGCCTTTCAGGATCTTGGCCGGGTGGTTGATGACTTCGTCCGGCTCAGGGATCTCGATGGTGCAGTCACCGGTCACGACACTGGTGCAGGCGAGGACGGTCTGGCCACCCTCGGCATCAATGATGTGGCCGGGATTGACCGTGTCGGCCACGTTCCCTTCGATCACCTTGCAGCGGCAGGTGCCGCAACGTCCGGCGGTGCAGCTGTAAGAGATCGGTATTTCGTGCTCGCGCAGGGCTGCCAGAAGGTTGGCGCCCGGGGTGACGTCGATCACCCGGTCGAGCGGCTGGATGCGCAGTTTCATGCTGTCTCCAAAAAACTTATATCTCGTTCTTGGATTTGATTATAGGAAGTCTAGTAAAATAAAAATACAAAATCCCGTGAATCCACACTATAGATTTGGTGAATATAAGATGCTCAACCTGCGTGATATCGACCTCAACCTTCTTGTTGTCTTTCAGCAGTTGTACAAGGAGAGACGAGTTTCGGTGGTGGCGGAGAACCTAGGCCTGACCCAGCCGGCGGTCAGCAATGCGCTCAGCCGGCTGCGCAAAATGATGGGAGACGAACTTTTCCTGCGCACCTCGCGTGGCATGGAGCCGACGCCGTATGCAGTCCAGCTGGCGGAGCCGATCGATTTCGCGCTAACGACGATCCGCGACACGCTCGAACGCCAGTTGGAATTCGATCCTGTGGCAAGCATGCGCAGGTTCACGATTGCCATGACTGACCTCGGCGAGATTCACTTCCTTCCCCGCCTGATGCGCCGGCTGGCCGATATCGCACCCGGCGTGACAATCAGTACTGTCCGAAACGCTGCGGTCAACCTGAGCGATGAACTGGAGGCCGGTCGCGTGGACATAGCGATCGGCCTGCTGCCGCAGCTGAAGGCGGGCTTTTTCCAGCGCCACCTGTTCCGGCAGCGCTATGTATGCATCTTCAGGGAGGGGCATACGCTGGACAAGGATGTCCTGTCGCTGCAGGATTTCGAGGAGGCCCAGCACATCGTCGTGGTGGCGGGGGGCACCGGCCACGCGATCGTCGACGAAATCATCGAGAAGCGCGGCATCAAGCGTAACGTCAAACTACGTGTTCCGCACTTCGTCGCGCTGGGCCACATCCTGTCGAACACGGATCTGATTGCCACTGTGCCCGAGCGCTACGTGCGCGAAGGTATGGCGCCATTCAAGTTGCGTTATCTACCACATCCAGTGCCGTTTCCCGAGTTCGACGTCAACTTGTTCTGGCATGCGAAGTTTCACAAGGAGCCGGGGAACCAGTGGCTCAGGGGTGTGCTCGGCGAGCTGTCGATCGACCAGGGGGGCAATCCAGATGAGGCTTGATGTCGGCGGATTGTTCCAGATTGCTCGACAATGTGTTCCTGGCGAGAGGCTTGATGTCGGTAGATCCAGGCGGCCACACTGCTGCGGCTCATGGTGCCCCATGCACGCATGAATCCGATCCTAGACTACGACAGCACCATGAAGATTTCCCAACTGCCGCCGGCGCAACAGCCTGATTACACCCGCACCCGTATCGCCTTCCGGGTGCTGGTCGCCGTCGCGACTTGTCTGCTGGTCGTGCTGGGCTCCGTCTCGATCCAAAATGGTACGGCTCCCAGCCCCTTGACCTCGGGTGGGGCGCTGCTGGCGGGCGGCTGCGTGTTCGTCCTAGCGGACATTCTGCGTGCATTTCTGGTCGTGGCGATTCCGCCGGGGCTGTTCATCCTTTCGCTGGCCGGCCTGCTGGCAAACTAGTAAACAAGCATGGGCCGCTCCGGTCGTGGACCCTGCTCTCCCGTCACATCGGCAGCTCGGGCGTGAGCTTTATCTTCTGCATCGAGAAATTGGTCTTCACCCTCTACACTCCCTCGGTTCTGGTGAGGTAGTCGATCTGGAACTGGCGATCGTCATCCCGCGCTGCTGGCTACCACGCGGATCAGGAAGTCGCAATTGCCCCAACTAATTGGTAGTCGACGATTTGGGGCGAGTGCCTGGTCGCATCAGTGAAGCGGTTGACCGGATAGCATCCTGCGCATCCCACGCGATTCGGTCGACCATCATTTAATCTGCTGCGCCTGACTTTTGCCGCACCTCCGTAATGGTGTGACGGGAAGCGCCACAACCAATCCAAAGCGATCAGCACCGAAAAGAGTCTTTTTTAAATTACACCCGTCGTTTCGGATCCGCGCGCCACAAGCGGGTGAGTTGCAGTGTAGTTCCATACATCTGTTCATCGTGTCGGTTCTTTTGCGCCATTGTCTGTTGCAGTAGCGATGGATCGATGAGCCCGGATAGTAGATACGTGTATATCGCGATCAGCGAGTCACGCAAATGGATGAAGTCATCGATCATCGCTGGCGCGTGTGGGAACAGACCAAAGCGGGACTCGGGATGCAGCGACTTGATTCGATTGTCATAAAATTCCTCGAAGTACCGCATTTCTGGTGTTTCCTCAAAAAAAGCATCTCGAACGAATTTCGCCGCGTTTTTCGATGTGGGGTTTTTAATCCCGCGTGCTTTCAGTGCCCGCATTATGAGGCTAAACGAAGCCTCCAGCGATATGTAAATCGTGTTGATGGCCTCTTCGGCAAACTGCGCATGTCGCCAGAGCATGATGGCGCGAAGTAACGTAGACAGTCCCCTCATCAGCAGATGGTCTTCGATGTCAATCTGCGAATATAGCACGCGTTGCCAGCTCGGACGGATCGCATTATTCCTGAAGTCATATGACCCGCCGCCAAAAGCTGGTGGGGCGCTCACCCCCCGAAACACGCCATGCTGCCATGAATATCGATCCATGTAATCGAAGATTGCCGCACGTATTTTCCGATGGGTATGCTGACGGTCTAAAGGTTCGGAAACGCGCAAATAGATGGGGTAACGATATGGATATACAGCAAGGTACGATCCCTCGTACCTAGTCGAAAGTAATACCGAAGCATACAAGCGGATTTCGCTTAGAGTAGCCCATTCCATCTCGGAATAAAATCCGAAACTAGCCCGCTCGTAAGGATTGAACGAAGCAACTGAAAAGCTGAGCGTTTTACTGAGGTATAGTAGGCTTTCAAGTCCGGCAATATTTTGCGCTGGGTAGATCCCACTCGGGGACATGATTCGCACAACGTGAGTAGGGTGTTTTCCTCGGGGTGTACGATACAGGGACGGCACAATACTGACTGTCATCTAAAAAAATATAGTTGAAGGGCAGCGAATTGAGAGCCGTGGTGATCGGGCAGATCAAACGGCCTCAAATTTTTATGGGAATGTGTAACGCTTTCAAGTTAAGGTTTCCTGGCACACATGGCGCCGGGGATAAACAAGGATTTATCCGACGAGCACTATGCAGTGCAGCGCAGCGCGTGGCATCCTCCAGCATCTCGCAGTAAATCATCACCGGCATCAGCATGGAGGAAATACCTTTTAGAGCTATTTTGCAAACTTAATTAACGCTAATTCAACCGCCGCAGCGCCAAGTGGACATAGGACCGGCAGTCGGCATTCTATTAATAACAGCGAAGCGCGATGCTCGCTCCACCTTGTCCAGTATAGCCGCAAGCTTCGCAGGGGCGGGCTAAATCGTCGCCCTGCCGGTTTGGCAAACTACATACATAATCATGTCGAACGGCTGTTCAAAATCGCTCGCGAAGGCACGCGTAGTCCAAGGCTCGCGCATCACCATATTCGAATATGCGCATCTAGAATTCGTCGCGTTGGAATCAGTCTTCACAACTGAAGCACATGGGTGCCAGCGCCGATCACTTTAGTACACGCTGCCCCACCATTACGACCGCGCCCACCAGACCGACGAGTCCAACCAGCCAAAAGTAATCCAACCCTGCCATCAATGTCGCTTGCTGACCCAGCGCCTGCGCCAGGCTCGCCAAGGCCACTGTGGCCGGCTGCGCAGCCCCATGCTGCGCCAGCGATTCGGTAAGCGTATGCAGGGCCTGACCATACGCCGGATCACCAGCCACGAAACGGCCATTCAACGCCGTATAGTGTGCCGCCATGCGCCCTTGCAGCCCGGCCGTCGCCAGCGCAATGCCCAGGCTGGATCCGAACTGGGCCAGCATGTTCTTGAGCTGCTGGGCATGCGAGAAGACCGTCTCGTGGTGCTGCACCTCACGGAAAGTGTGCATCGCGGTAGTCGCCAGCACCAGCATGACGAACACGCCGTAACAGGCCAGCGCCGGGACGAAGTCGGTCCAGAGGTCGGCTTGCGGGCTCAGGCTGCTGACGCGCCAGCCGAACACCGACAGCGCGAGGAATCCGACGAGGTAGTACTGCTTCGCCGCTGGACGCTTGGGCACGACAAAGGACATGACCGCCCAGGTGAGTACTGTCGCTGCCAAGCCTGCGGCTTGCACCGGGCCGATCGTCTCCCAGGCGAAGCCCAGCCCGCGCTGTAGCACCGCCGGCAGCATGTAATTGGTGGCCCCCATCAGCGCATAGCAGAAGGTGAACAGGCTGACGCCGGCCCAATAGCGCTTGTTGCACAGCTCGCGCAGGTGCAGCAGTGGCCGCTCGCCCGCATGCATGCCGCGCACGAAGTAGCCCAGCGCCAGTACGCCAAGGAGCCCCGCCGCAAGCAGCATCGGCAGGTCGCTGTAAAAATCGTAGTATGAGCGCTGGAAGGCGTACAGCATGAAGAACGTGCCGGCCACCAGCGCCATCAGCATGACCGGGTGCGACTGTGTGCGTAGTTCATGATGCGGTACCTCGCTCGGCAGGCAGATCAGCGCCAACACGCCGATAAGGATTGCGAGGCCGATCAGCAGCACGAAAATCCACTGCCAGCCGTCGTGTGACACCGCGACGGACGCCAGGAACGGCCCGCTGGAGCTGCCCACCGCCAGCGCGGTGGCGAAGAATTTGATGCCGGTGAAGCGCGAGGGACTGGGTGGGAACAAGTTGACCAGCAAGCGCGACGAGGTCATGAAGGTACCGCCACCCAATGCCATCACGATCCGGCCCGCCATGAACTGCGAGGTCGTGTCGCTGGTGGCGCAGAGCCCCGCGCCAAAGATGAAGATGGCCAGCGAGCACAGCACGAAACGGCGCCAGCCGAGCCGCTCGGCCAGCCAGCGCTGCTTGGCGATGACCGCCACCGCGACGCAGGCGTACATGGCGCTGATCAGGCTGAATTCTTCCGGCGCTGCGCCGATCTCGCCCATGATCGGCCCTGCGCCGAACGCGATCATCCCGCTTTGCAGGTATTCGGTCGCGGTAAGCAGGAAGATCGTCAGCAGCAGCAGGCGCGGGTGCCTCGGGGGAGCGATGTGCATGGCCCGGCCTACTTGCGCGCGAGCGTCTCGTTGCCGGCGCGCTTGGCAGCGGCGTTGGCGGCGATGATGCTCGCCACCAGCTTGTCCGCCGCCCTGCCCTCGTCGGCGAAGACCTCAGTGCGATATGACTGGCGTGTGGCCAAGCCAGAAGTCAGGCGAGGCCAGCCGCGCTTGTGCGTGTCCACGCTGGCCCGCATCGACAGGCCGAGCTGCAGCGGGTGGCGCGCGACTTCTCGCGGGTCGAGGGCAATCCGTACCGGCACCCGCTGCACCACCTTGATCCAGTTGCCGGTGGCGTTCTGTGCCGGCATCAGGGAAAACGCGCTACCGGTCCCGGCTTCTTCGCCGACCACTTTGCCGTGGTAGACGACGTCCTTGCCATAAGCATCCGCAGTGAGTTCGACCGGCTGGCCGCTGCGCAGGTGGCGCAGCTGGGATTCCTTGAAGTTGGCCGTGACCCAGACGGTATCGATAGGGACGACGGCCATCAGGGCCGTTCCCGCGGCGACGCGCTGCCCGACCTGGACATTGCGCCTGGCGACCATGCCTGCGATTGGCGCCGGCACCGAAGTCCTCGCCGTCGCGATGTAGGCATCCTTGAGCTGCGCCGCCGCACCCATCACGTCAGGATGCGTGGCGACCGCGGTGCTGTCGACGAGGGCATGGTTGGCCGCGAACTGCTGCTGGGCCGAGGCCAGCGCAGCCTGCGCGGTGCGTACTGCCTCCCGCGCGTGCTCGAGGTCTTCACCCGAGATTGCGCCGGACTTCACGAGCTGCGAGCGACGGTCGAAGTCGGCCTGCACCTTGCTCACCTCTGCGCGGCGCAGGTCGACGTTAGCCTCCATCTGGGATGCCGACGCGTACTGGGCCCGCACCTGTCGCACGGTCTTCGCCAGCATTGCCTCGCTGCGCTCTAGCGCGAGCCGGGCATCGACGTCGTTGAGGCGGACCAGTTCCTGGCCGGCGCCGACACGGTCCGTGTTATCGGCCGCGATGGCTGTCACGGTGCCGGCGATCTGGGTCGTCACCTGCACCAGATTGCCTTCCACATACGCGTCCTCCGTTACTTCGCGGAACTGCAATGTCGTTGTCCAGTAAACGCCGTAGCCGGCTGCGGCGAGCAGCACGCCGCCAGCGACACAGGCTGCGGCGAACTTGTTGTGGCGGGGCGCTGGGGCCGGTGCCGAAGCGGGCGCCGTATGCTTGGTGTCTTGTTGGGTCATGTAACTGATTCGGTTCAGGTTTGTGGCAGACCGCCGCCCAGTGCCCGGGCAAGGCCAACGTCCAGTTCGATGGCGCGCATGTCGAGGTCCGACGCCAAGCGCTGGTTCGCCAGCAGCTGGGACTGCGCGGCCAGCACTTGCAGGTAGTTGCCGACGCCGGCGCGGTAACGCTGCAGCGCCAGGTCGTAGGCCTGCTGCGAGGTCTGGAGGGCCTCACGCTGCTGCGTGCGCTCCTCTTCGATCCAGCGCAGCGAAACCAGTTGGCTGACGACGTCGCGTACCGCGTCTATGACGGTCGCGTTGTACTGTTCCACCGCGATGTCGTACTCGGCGTTGCGTGCGGCCAGGTTGCTGCGCAGCCGGCCCGAGTCGAAGATCGGCAGCGTCAGCGCCGGGCCGATGCCGGAGATCCGGCTGCCGGTCGTGAACCAGTCCGAGAATCCGAGCCGCTGTACGCCGAGCAGCGCGGTCAGGCTGATGTTCGGATAGAACTGGCCGCGCGATACCTCGGTCTCCTTGCCGGCGACTTCGGCACGCCAGCGCTGTGCGACCACGTCCGGCCTGTGCCCGATGAGTTCCGCCGGCAGGCTGCTCGGCAGCAGTGCCTTGCGTGTCTCCTTGAGCCGGGGGCGCGCGAGGGCGAGCCCGCGGTCGGGCCCCTGCCCCGCCAGCGCCGCCAGCTCATTGCGGGTCAGGGCGAGCGTCTCCTTGAGCTGCGCGATCTGCACCCTGGCAGCGGGCACCTGGGACTGGACCTGCTTGAGCTCCACGTCGGAGTCGATCCTGGCGGCCACGCGCTGGCGGGTCAGTTCAACCACCTGTTCGCGCTGTTTGAGGGTCGCTTCCGCAATGTCGAGCTGTTGACAGGCCTGCTGCAAGCGAATGTAGCTGCGCAAGATGCCGATCACCAGCACCAGCCGGGCGGCGTAGGCGTCCACTTCGCTCGCGCGTTGGCGCCCGATGGATGCCTGGATCGCCGCCTCGTGCTTGCCCCAGAAGTCGAACTCATAGCTGAAGTTGAGCGACGCCTCGTTCACCCACTTCCAGGTACCGGCGACCGGTGGTGGCGTGGTGCCGTGTTCGCTGAACTGCTGGCGATTGCTGCGCACGCTGGCGCCGGCCTGCGGCCCTGCGGCTGCTTCGGTGGCGCCGGCCAAGGCCGCCGCCTGGCGTACGCGTGCCTGGGCGACCTGCAAGTTCGGGCTCTGTTCGAATGCCTCGGCGATCAAGGCATCGAGCTGTGGGTCGCCATAACGGCGCCACCACTCCTGGGTCGGCCACGCAGCCGCGGACAGTTTGGCGGGGGCGAGACTCGCACTGGCCTGCAAGCTGGCGGCGTCCAGCTTCTTGGCGCTGGTGTGCAGGCCTTTGGAGCTGGCGCACGCCGCCAGGGCGGCAGCCAGGCATACCGCCGCCGTACTGTTCAGACAAGATCTCATGGTTGGCATTTAATTGCCTAGGCAAATACAACGAGAAAAAAATGCGGGCGCGAAGCCCGCTCCTCTAAGCTTGAGATATTAATTGCTCAGGCAAATGATTGCAACTGCGAAACTCAATGTATCGCAACCGTGTACATGCCCTCACTTCAGTGCAGCTTGACCAGCGCGGTATTCCGGCGGATCAGGGACCGAGCCATGGCCAAGCCGAAGGTGCGCACCCACCCGAGCACGGCGCGATGGTGCAGCAGGTGCAAGCTCACATACATCAGGCGAGCGACGCCGCCGCGTACGAACCAGGATCGGCCCTTCAGCGAACCCATCAGGGTCCCGACACTCGTCTGCGACCCGACCGACACCAGCGAACCGTAATCTCGATAGACGTAAGACTCGGACGGCGCCTGGCCGGTGCGCGACTGGCGCAGGAACGCCTGGTACAGGTAATCGGCCTGCTGGTGCGCAGCCTGCGCACGCGGAGGCACCCGTCGCCCGTCTTCCATCGTGCACGCGGCGCAGTCGCCGAATGCGTAGATATTGGCGCTGCCTTTCACGTTGAGGGTCGAGGTCACCTCCAGCTGGCCGGCGACGTTGGTCGGCAGGCCGAGCCTGGCCAGGAAAGCTGGCGCCTTGATGCCCGCAGCCCAGACGCACACGTTGTAGGCATAAGCATGACCGGTAGAATCCTCTACTTGGCCTGGCACGATCTGCGCGACCCGGCAGCCCGCCACAACCCGCACATGCCGCTCTTCCAGCAGCGCTGTGGCCGTAGCCGCGACCTTTTCGGGCAGCGGCGGCAGGATGCGCGGTGCGCCTTCCAACAGCGTGATGCGGATGTCCTTTGTGGCGTCCAGGCGACGAAAACCATAGTCGATGTATTTGTTGCTCGCCTCGCGCAGCTCCGCCGCCAGCTCCACTCCCGTAGCGCCGCCACCGATGATGATGATGTCGACGCCGGCGCTCGGATCCTGCTCCTTGCGGTTCTCCGCCCAAGTCATCTGCTTGATCATCTCGAGGCGGAAGCGCTCGGCGTCGCCCGGACCGTTCAGCGAGATCGTGTTTTCGGCCGCACCGGGCGTGTTGAAGTAGTGCGAGGTACTGCCCACGGCGATGCATAATTTCGTGTAGCCGAGCTTACGCTGCGGGATGATCACGTCGCCGGAATCTTCCTCGACCGCGGAAATGGTGATCTCGCTGTTTTCGGCATCCAGGCCCGCAAACGATCCGTACACGAAGGTGAAATCGTTATGGTGGGCCAGCATCGTGTAGGGCAAGCCCTCCTTGTGCATATCCATCGTGCCGGCCGCGACCTCGTGCAGCGACGGCTTCCAGATATGGTAGAAGGCGTGGTCGACCAGCGTGACGCGGTCGCGCCCGAGCTTGCGGCCCAGCTTGCACGCCAGTTCCAGGCCGCCCGCGCCGCCACCGACGATGATGATATTGTCCATCAGATGGGATACGGCTGGTTGGCCGGCTCGAGGGTGATCCACTTCAGCTCGGTGAACTCGTCGATGACCGCACGGCCGTCGAACTTGCCGTAGCCGCTCTGCTTGGTGCCCCCGTACGGCGACTGCGCTTCGTTCCCGACCGTTGCGCCATTCACGTGGCAGGCACCGGCGTCGATCTGCAGGGCTACCTGCAGGGCACGGTGCACGTCGCGTCCAAACACGGCCGAGGACAGTCCGTAGGCCGTATCGTTGGCCACTTCCACGGCCTGCTCGGTACCCTGCACGCGCACCACGGTCGTGATCGGACCGAAGGTTTCTTCGTCGTAGATATCCATGTCGGGCGTCACGCGGTCGAGGATCGTCGCCGGCATGACGGCGCCGTTGGCGTAACCACCCGCGACGATCTGGGCGCCCTTATTCACGGCATCCTCGATCAGGGCGTTCAGGCGCGCACCGTTGGCTGCGCTGACCATCGGACCGATCACGCATGCGGGATTCTCGGCCGGGTCGCCGGCCGGCAGGCCGCGCGCGCGCACGGCGAACTTGGCGACGAATTCGTCGGCCACCTTGCTGTCGACGACGATCCGCTCGGTCGACATGCAGATCTGGCCCTGGTACAGGAAGGATCCGAAGGTCGCCGCCTCCACTGCGGCATCGATATCGGCGTCGTCCAGCACGACCAGCGGCGCCTTGCCGCCCAGCTCCAGCAGGCAGCGCTTCAGCTGGGTCGCCGCCTTCTGGGCGATAATACGGCCGACGCGGGTCGAACCGGTGAAGTTAATGCGGCGGACCGCCGGGTGCGCGATCAGCGCGTCGATGACTTCCGGCGCGTCGCCCGGCGCATTGGTCACGAAGTTCAGCACGCCCGGCGGGAAACCTGCTTCCAGCACGGCTTCGGCGACCAGCAGATGGGTGCGCGGGCTGGCCTCGGACGCGCGGAAGATCACGGGGTTGCCGCAGGCGATAGGATAGGCGATGGCACGCGCGGCCAGCACGACCGGGCCATTCCAGGGCACCATGCTCAGCACCACGCCGGCCGCCTGGCGCACAGTCATCGAGATCGCACCCGGCTTGTCGCTCGGGATGGTCTCGCCCTGAATCTGGGTGACGAGGCCTGCCGCTTCGCGGAACAGGCCTGCGGCCAGCATCACGTTAAAGCCGCTCCAAACCTGGCCCGAGCCCACTTCCTGCGCCATCGCCTCGATGAATTCCGGGGCCCGCTTTTCGAGCGCATCGGCGGCCTTGAGCAGCAAGGCGCGGCGCTCGGTCGGGCTGGTCTTGGACCAGGTCTTGAATGCCCGGGCTGCGGAATCCGCCGCCTTGACCGCATCCTCCACGGTGCCGGCTGCGGCGGTCGTGACAACCTTGCCCGTCACCGGGTTTTCACGCGTGAAGGTCGCGCCATTGGAAGCCGGCACGTACTGGTTGTCGATGATGAGTTTGGTGTTCATGTGATTCTCCGTTCTGTTCGTGAGGAAGAGCGCCCGCGCCCGCTTTTCGGATACGCGATGTCGATCGGATCGCGTACAGCTGCGCCTTGCTTGTGGCAGGGCGCCCTGGGCAGGAAAGCTCGGCGCTGTACGAACAGCTTAGTCTGGGCGAATAAAGGCGTCCTGCGGATGCTGGACAGATGGGTGACGGATTCTTGTCAGAGTACTGGCCAGCCGCTTCAGCCGTCAAAGCGCCGAAACGTCAGGCTGATCCGCGGCGTGCTGACGGTGGCGGTCTTCGCCACCGCGTGCAGCCAGTGCCGCTGCGTCTGGCCGCGCATGACGATGAGCTGGCCATGCCGCAGCATCATGTCGCGCCGCTCGCGCGTACGCTTGTGCAAGAAGGCGAACTTGCGCGTGGCACCGAGGCTCAGCGATGCGATCGTCGTGTGCAGTCCGTAGGCAGCTTCGCTGTCGCTGTGCCACGCCATCCCCTCGCTGCCGTTGTGGTACAGGTTGAGGACGCAAGAATCGAAACGCACCTGCGCCAGGTCCTGGGCGAGGCGGCGTGCGTCGTCGAGCAGGTCGCCAGGCCAGGCCTCGGCCATGCGCGGGATACCCGAATGGACATAGCGGAAGGGCCGATCCGCGCACCAAAGGGCATGACGTGCCGTCTCGGCTGCCACGCCGTTCACCACCGCGACGTCGGGCCGCCAGGGCAAGCCTTTCAACAAGCGCTCATACAACGCGTCCGCCTCGACCGGCGGCAAGACGACACCGAAGTCGTTGACGATGCCATCGCAGGGTAACAAGTTGACGTCGGCCAGCGTGGCGCCGAAAAGATCGAGGGACATCGGTTCCATACCGTGAAGTTTACCAGCCGAGCGATCGCCTATTTGAAACGGATGTTTTCAAGTGTGCACTCTTGCAGAACATTTATCGCAAGCTTTTGTTGGTCTAGAGTAGTGCGATCCACCACAGCCGTTGGCGACCTGCCTCTCCAGGATGACCAAAACGACCATGTCCAAAGCACCTCCAGGCCCGGCCGAGCACAATGTGCACGCAGAACTGATTGCCGGCCTCAGAGCGCCTTCCCCCTACATCTCACCAAAGTTTCTGTACGACTCCTTGGGCAGCAAACTGTTCGAGGCGATCTGTGAACTGCCCGAATACTATCCGACACGCACCGAAGCCGAAATCTTTCGCCACCATGGCGAGCAGATCGCACAAGCCTGCGGCACGGGCGCGACCCTGGTCGATCTCGGCGCCGCCAACTGCGCCAAGGCGGCCAAGCTGTTTCCATTGCTGCGTCCGACGCAATATGTGGCGGTCGACATCTCGAGCGAATTTGTCCAGGGCGCCGTCGCGCAGCTTCGCCACCGTTTCAAGGGCGTCGACATGCAGGCCGTTGGCCAGGACTTTTCCGCAGGCTTCGCGCTGCCGGACACCGTCGGCGCACATCGGCGCTTGTTCTTCTACCCGGGCTCTTCCATCGGCAATTTCCGTCCGGATGAAGCAGTCGATTTCCTGACCCGCCTGCGCGCCCAGTGTGATGCGGACGGCGGGCTCCTGATCGGCATTGACCTGATCAAAGACCCCGCGGTACTGGCTGATGCCTATGACGACGCGCTTGGCGTGACAGCCGCTTTCAACCTGAACATCCTGCGCCACGTGAGCCGCCTGATCGGCGCGAACTTCGACGTCTCGGGATGGCGCCATCGCAGCTTCTACAATGCCCAGCGCCAGCGCGTCGAGATGCACTTGGAGGCGCGAGAGAACGTCAGCGTGCGCTGGCAGGGCGGCATGCGCTATTTCGTACGTGGCCAGTCCATCCATACCGAGAACAGCCACAAGTACACGCTCAGCATGATCACCAACATGCTGGAGCGCACCGGATGGCGCCTCGAGCACGTATGGACCGATCCCAAGGAATGGTTCGCGCTCGCCTACGCCCGCCCGGCCCAGCACTTTGCCGCCGGAGCACGATGAGGCTCGCATCCCGCTACGCATCCGTGCGCCTGCACACGCTGGCACTGGCTGAACCGCTGTCCGCCGAAGATTGCATGGCGCAGTCCATGCCGGATGCCAGTCCGGTCAAATGGCACCTGGCGCACACGACCTGGTTCTTCGAAACCTTCATCCTCGAGCACTTTGAGCCCGGCTTCGCGCCCTTTCACCAGGACTTTCGCTTCCTGTTCAATTCCTATTACAACGGTATCGGCGCACGCCACCCACGAGCCCAGCGCGGCCTGTTGACGCGGCCATCGCTGGCCGAGGTCCAGGCGTACCGTGGCAATGTGGACCACCGTATCCTGCGACTGCTTGCGCAACAGCTGAACGACAGCAAGCTCGCAGAACTCGTCACGCTCGGCCTGCATCACGAGCAGCAGCACCAGGAACTGATCCTCACCGACGTGAAGCACCTGCTGGCGCAGAACGCCCTGCATCCGGTCTACAGTCCGGATGCGCCGCAGGCCGGCAGTGCGACCGGGCCTGCGCGCTGGATCGACTTCGAGGGCGGGGTCAGCGCCCAGGGCTTCGATGGGGATGGGTTCTGCTTCGATAACGAGCTGCCGCGCCACCGCGTGTTCGTCGAACCGTTTACCATGTTCTCTCGCCTGGTGACGAACGGCGAGTACCTCGCGTTCGTGGAGGCCGGCGCTTACCGCGATCCGTCGCTGTGGCTGTCCGAAGGCTGGGACACCGTCCGAGCCCAGGGCTGGTCCCGTCCGATCTATTGGCAGCAGGACGAATACGGCGCCTGGCATGAATTCACGCTGCGCGGCCTTGCCCTGCTCGACCGCGACCTGCCGGTCACGCACCTGTCCATGTACGAGGCCGATGCCTACGCCCGCTGGGCCGGCGCGCGCCTACCGACCGAAGCGGAGTGGGAGCACGCGGTAGCCAGCGATGCCGTAGGCGTCGAACAGCTGTTCGGCCACTGCTGGCAGTGGACCAGTAGCAGCTATGCGCCCTACCCCGGCTATGCAGCCGCGGCGGGCGCGGTCGGCGAATACAACGGAAAGTTCATGGTGAACCAGTACGTGCTGCGCGGCTCCTCGGTCGCTACGCCAACCGGACACGCCCGCGCCAGCTACCGCAACTTCTTCCCGGCGCAGGCGCGCTGGCAGTTCGCCGGCCTGCGCCTGGCCAGGTAATATCAGGCCAGCGCCACAAAGGCGCCCTCGCGCGTCTGCGATGGCGTCTCGCCGAAGGCGGTGCGGTACTGGCGGTTGAATTCGCCGAGGTGGCGATATCCCCATTCGAAGGCGAGCTCGGCCACGGTCTTGCGCCCGGATGCCGGCGCCAGTAACTCCGCCCTGATTCTCTCTAGCCGCAGCTTGCGCACATACTGCATCGGCGCCGCCTCACCGGCATCCTTGAACGCCCGCGCCAGGGTACGCGGGCTGCAGTATGCGGCTTTCGCAATGTCGGCCAGGACGATGTCGCTTCCCAGATGCTGGTGGATGAAATCGTGCGCGCGTTCGAAGGGCGTCGATGCGGTGCCATGCGCCGCGCTGCCGCGCGCGATGGCGTAGTTGTGCGGCTGGCTGTTCAGCAGGGTCAGCATCAGCATCTGTTCGATGGACGCCAGTTCCAGCATCGTTCGCGCGTGCGCACCCGCACCGTTCAGGGTCAAGACCAGGAAGCGCAGCAATGATACCCAGCGCGCAGCAGTATGCGCATCGGACATCTCGGTGTCGAAGTGCAGGCGGCTGCGTGGCGCCCTGCCATAAGCCTGCATGAAGAACTGCTCCAGACGCGACCGGTGGAACCGCAGTTTGAGCACTTCGGTATCCGGCTCGTACATGAATACGGGGCGGTCTTCCTCGTGCGCGATGATAGTGTCGCCGGCATCGACATCGAAGGTGTTGCCGTCGATCGTGATGCCTGCCTTCCCCCTGATGGCCGTAGTCACCACCACTGCATCCTCCAGTCCAGTTGGCGTGATGTCGACCGCCCTGCCGAATGCGAATGTGGAGATCGAGACGTCTCCGAAGTGCGCGGCCCGGATCTGCATGTCGCGGCGCGAGGTCATGGTCCTGGGATGCGCGAGATAGGACCCCTGGAGCTGCTCGATGACGGGCCTGGCGACCAGCACGTCCGCCGTCGCCACCTTGCTGAAGCGGTCGGACAACAGCAGGTCCGTCTGGTCTTCCCGTCTCATTTCATCCTTCTGAACAACGACATTCAAGTATAGGATCGTTGCGCCATGCCCGCAGCAAACGCGATGAATGCTGCGGATAGATTCCATGAATGTCGCCGGATCAGTTCCAGCGCCCCGCCGTCCCGCCGATGCTGTAGCGGCCCGCACCCAGCAGGGCCACGACGATTGCGCCGCCCAGGTACATGCCCTGCAGCTCGAGGGCCCAGCCGCCCGTCTCGTTCAGGGTAAAGACCTGGCTCGTGTGCACCAGCAGCAAGGCGACGAGCATGTTGATGATCACGACCAGCGCCGCCGCCCGGGTGAAGACGCCGAACAGGATCAGCAGCGGCGCGACCACTTCGCCGATGTACACCAGGTAGCCGAATATGCCTGGCAGGCCAGCCTTCTCCAACATGCCGGTAATGAAACCGACTCCGCCAATGAGCTTGGAGACGCCGTGGAACAGCAGCAGGACGGCAAGGATGATGCGCAGGACCAGCTTGCCCTGGTCGTCATGCGGGTGCAGCGAGATGTTGGTATTTTCCATGACGGTTCCTTTTAACTAATGATGCGATTATTTACGTACGGTGGGTGGTTGGATCAGTGCTGGCAGCACCGGCGATGGCATTGCCGACATTTAGCTGAGCTCCCAGCCAGCGCTGGAAGTTGCCGATCATCGCCCCGTCCAGGGCGTGGCCCGCGACATACTCGGTGTAGGCCAGCGGGACCCCAAGCTCGGTCAGCACCTGTCGCGCGTAGTGCGCGAAATGGATGCCGAGCGTCTGGTCGTGCACGCCGTGGCTGACGAAAGCCTGGACCTTTCCGAGCGCGGGTCCGCGCTGAACCTGCGGCAGCACTTCGGGCAGTATCCGTCCGCTCAGCACGCCAAAGCCGGCAACGCTGTCGGGTGCCGTCAGCGCAACGCTGGCGCTCATGATCCCGCCTTGGCTGAAGCCGGCGATCCAGATTCGCTCGGGATCGACGCCGTGACTCGCCGGCAGCTGCTCGATGAAATCAAGCAGCGTGGCGCGGGACCGTTCGGCCTGCGCCGCGTCGATGGCAGGCCCCGACGGCGTGAAGCTCACCTGGAACCAGGCAAACCGGCCGGGCGCAAGTACCAGCGGGCCGCGAAGAAGGATCACGACAAGCCTCGGATCCATCTGGCGCGCCAGTTCAATGAAGCCGGTTTCGTTTGACCCGACGCCATGGAGGAGCAGCAGGCAAGGCGCTTTCGCCGTCGCCACTTGCGCCGGACGGACGCGGTATGCCAGGCCCGTCACCGGTTCGATCGTGACGTTGTTGAGTGCTTCGGTCATGCTATTCTCCTTATTGAAATGCGTAGGCGTCCATGGCGAGCACGCCATGTTCGAAACTTGCGTGCAACTGGGTCGCGCGGGCGTCTGGTCCCGCCGCGCCCATTGCCACGAACAAGGGCAGTAGGTGCTCCTCGGTCGGATGGTTTTGCGCGGCGAATGGCGCCGTACGGCGATAGTCCAGCAGTGCGGCACGCTCGCTGTTTTCCAGGCGCACCTTCATCCACGCTTCGAATTCGCTGACCCACTGCGGCACCGGGGCATCGATGCCCTGCCCCCTGAACTCGTACAGGTTGTGGGTCAGCGATCCCGAGCCGACGACCAGCACGCCTTCGTTGCGCAGCTCAGTCAGTGCGCGCCCTAGGCGTTCATGCTCGGCCGGGCTCGCGCCATGCACGACCGACAGTTGTGCGACAGGGATGTCGGCATCCGGATACATGAGACTCAGTGGCACCCAGGCGCCGTGATCGAGTCCACGCTGCGCGCCGTGGCCAACCGGCATTCCATGGGCTTCGAGCAGCGCGGCGGCGCGTTGGGCAGCCTCCGGTGCGCCCGGCGCGGGATACTGCATCTCGAACAGCGCACGCGGGAAGCCACCGAAGTCGTGGATGGTCTCGGGCTGCGGGGCCAGGCTCACGGCCGGGCCACCCCTGGTTTCCCAATGGGCAGACACGACGACGATGGCCTCCGGGCACTCGAGCGTCTTGCCGAGTCCTTGCAGGAAGCGGCGCGCCGGGCTGTCCTGGAGCGCCAGCATGGGCGAGCCATGAGACAGGAAGAGAGTAGGAAGTTGGGACATCGCGGATCCTCGTTCATTTGAGCGGCAAGCGCCGCATTCAGATGCCCCATCTTAATGATCTTTATTTCCGCGATAAATAGCCCTTTGGATTCCAAACTATCTCACTACAAGGAACAATATCGAGCAACTCGACTACTCCCACGCCGGGCGCGCAAACGCCTCGACCAGGAAATCGATCAGCAGGCGCACCTTGGGCGAGACGAACTTGCGCGATGGGTAGACGGCATTGATGCCCAGTTCGACCGACCGGTAGCCGGGCATGGTTTCCTTCAGTAGCCCCTGCGCCAGGTCCGGACCGACGATGAAGGTCGGCTGCAGGATCAAGCCCTGGTCGTGCAGCGCGGCCGCGCGGCAGGTATCGCCGCTGTTGGTGCGCATGCGCGGCGCCACCTTGACCGTGACCTCGCCACCCGGTCCGGTGAAATTCCAGTTCTCGCCGCTGGCAAACAGGCTGTACGAAATCACGTCGTGCTGCGTGAGGTCACCCGGCTGCGCCGGTTCGCCCCGGCGCAGTAGATAAGCTGGAGACGCGCACAACACCATGCGCGTGGAGGCCAGCTTTCGGCTGATGAGGGTGGACGCTGACAGCTGGCCGATGCGTACCGCCATGTCGAAGCCATCCTCGACCAGGTCGACCACGCGATCCAATAGCGTAACGTCGAGCGAGAGCTTGGGGTGCCGCGCCAGGAAGGCTGGCCAAAGCGGCGCAAGATGCATGAGGCCGAAGGTCACGGGGACGCTCACTTTCAGCAGGCCAGCCGCTTCACCAGTACGCGAGGTGATCTCGGCTTCCGCTTCGTCGAGGTTGCCGAGCAGTTCACGGCAGCGCGCATAGAAGATCTCGCCCTCAGTCGTGGGCGACAGCTTGCGCGTGGTCCGGTGCAGCAGGCGTACGCCGAGACGCTCCTCGAGTTCGGCCACGTAGCGTGAGACGGCAGCCTTGGACATGTCCAGCGCATCAGCAGCGCGGGTAAAGCTCCCGGATTCGACGACCGCCGAGAGAACTTTCATTTCGAGAAATTTATCCATTGTCTCAAAAGTAGGAATAGTTATTCCGATTTTATACGGTTTATCCCTGCAAGAGAGACTCTTATAGTGCAGGAGTGCCCATCCTGTCCGGGCGCCATCAACCGCTAACAAGGAAATTTCATGAAATCTAAGCACCTCGTCGCCCTGCTCGCCGCCACGATCGCCACATCCGCCTTCGCCGCCGACACCTACAACATCGAGCCGAACCACACCTACCCCAGCTTCGAAGCCGACCACTTCGGCGGTCTCTCGACCTGGCGCGGGAAGTTCACCAAGACCAGCGGCAGCATCACCCTTGACCGCGCCGCGAAGACCGGCAGTATCGATATCACGATCGACACCGACAGCATCGACTTCGGCCACGCGAAGCTGAATGAACACGTGATGAGCGAGGAGATGTTCGACGTCCTGAAGTACCCGAAGGCGGTCTACAAGTCGTCCTCGATCCAGTTCAAGGGCGACAAGCCCGCCGTTGTGAACGGCGAGCTGACGCTGCATGGCGTGACCAAGCCGGTCAAGCTCGTGATCGACCGCTTCAAGTGCATGCCGCACCCGATGTTCAAGCGCGAGGTATGCGGCGCCAACGCAGTCGCCACCTTCAACCGCAGCGACTTCGGCATCGGCTACGGCACCCAGATGGGCTTCAGCCCGGAGGTGAAGCTGGCTATTCAGGTAGAGGCGCTCAAACAGTGAGCTAGCGTACCACTCAAGACATGTCGGATTTGACCGGCTCCCTGGCTGCGCTTGTGTTCGCCTGGGTTTCCGGTCCCTGGAATGCCGGTTCCACGGTCGCAATAGCGACGATAGCCGTAATTGCGAGCACCACCATGAGTACATAGGTCTTCATTCTGCCCTCCCACTGGCTGGACTTCAAAAGCGCTGCATGGCGCGTGTGACGCCATGCTCTGTCCCGTTTGGATCAACGCTCCAGGAAGCTGCGCAGCTCGGTCGTGAACTTGATCGGGTTCTTGAAAGCCAGGAAGTGGTCACCCTGCTCTGCCGCCGAGTACACGTGCAGTTCGCTGTTCGGGATCACCGAATGGATCCAGCGCTGGCCCTGCAGCGAATCGCTGTAGACGCCGGTGAAGATCGCAGTCGGGACATTCACCTTGGTGCGGATGACGTCGCGCCAGTCGTTCATCGCATGGTCGAACAGCACCCGCTTGATGGCGTTCATGTCGTTCTTCACCGCCGCCTCGGCGAACGCCTCGGAGTTCGCGAAGTATGGCGAATCGCGCAACGTGAAGCGCTGGAACGCCTGGCTCTGGACGATGAACGAGCTGACCGGCTTGCCGGTCGTGAATGCCTCGACCATGCGTTCCGGCGAACTGGTCATGCCCCCTGCGTCCTGGCGCTCCTTTTCGGACCAGTCGGCGTGGCTGTAGATCGACGGCGGCTCATCGATGAATGCCACCTTGTTGATGCCCTTGGTGCCGAACAGGTCGATATAGCTCCACAACACGGCCGCGCCCATCGACCAGCCGCAGTAGTCGGCCTTCTTGAGGCCCAGGTGGTCGCCGAATTCCTTCAGGTCGGCACCGAAGCGTGCGACACGTGCCCCGCGCTCGCTGTGTTCGGACATACCCTGGTTGCGCGGATCGAGGACGTACACGTGGTAGTGCTTGCTGAGCAGGTACATCACGTTGACGTACTCCGCGCCATTCGCCGACCAGCCCGGAATGAAGACCAGCGGCTTGCCCTTGCCGGCTTCCCAATACGACAGCTTGACACCGTCGCTGGTGGTGAAGCTGTTGATCTGCAGGTCCTTGAAGTCCGACAGCTTGGCCGGCATGCCTTCGATCTTGTTCGGGAAGGTGAAGTCCTTGCCGATCACGTCGATCGCCGGAGCCGCCCACGCGCCGGCGGCGGCCAGTGCCAGCGTCAGGCCGGCTAGCGTATTGGAAATGAGGTTTCGCTTCATGTCTCTCGATCCTTGTATCTTGTCGCTGCCAAGCAGCTGATGACCGCCACTATACGACCTGAAACATAGTGCGATAAATAGGTGCTATGCTTTAACACCTGAAACGGATTATTTCAAATGGATCGCTTACTGAGCATGACGGTGTTCGCCAAGGCCGTCGAACTGGGATCATTTTCGGCTGCCGGCGAGGCCATGCACATGTCGTCCCAACTGGTCGGCAAGCATGTGCAGACCCTGGAGCACCACCTCGGCGTGCGCCTGCTGAACCGTACGACGCGGCGCCACCACCTGACGGAAGTCGGCGCCAGCTACTACGAGCGCGTGAAGGTGATCCTGGCCGAAGTCGAGTCGGCCGAGGGCCTCGCTGCGGAAACGCGTGCCGTCCCGCGCGGACGGCTGCGCGTCAATGCCCCCGTTACCTTCGGCGTCCATGCATTGGCGCCGCGGCTACCGGAATACCTCACCGCCAATCCGGAGGTCACGCTCGACCTCTCGCTATCCAACGGCTACGTGGATGCGATCGAGGAAGGCTTCGACGTTGTGTTCCGCATCGGCGAACTGGCCGACAGCAGCCTGATCGCACGGGAACTGGCGCCCTACCAGCTCCTACTGTGCGCGGCGCCGGCTTACCTGGAGCGCCACCCGGCGCTCCGTACCCTGGCCGATTTGTCGAAGCACGAATGCCTGGGTTTTTCCCACACCGAGTTGCGTACGCACTGGACGCTGGACGGTCCGGAAGGACGCGTGACGATACCGGTGTCGGGGCGCTTCATGGCAAATCACGGCGAAGCCATGCTCGCCATTGCGAAGGCTGCGATGGGGATCATGCTGCAGCCGCTGGAGCTGGTGCGGGCCGCGCTCGAATCCGGTAGCTTGGTCAGGGTACTGCCAGAGTACTCGGCGCCGGTGCGGCCGATGCATATCCTGTATGCGCCGGACCGGCGGTTGACGCCGAAGTTGCGTAGCTTTATTGATTTTGCTGTGGGGACGTTTGGGCGCGAGGCAACGCTCGCTGACGGTGTTGACTAACTACAGGTCGCGTTTCAAGTCGCTGCAGCGCACTAGTGTCCAGCCGTCATTCCTCTTTGGTGCCTCATGCACTTGTTGCTGGTTGCGGATAGATTGTTTAAATTGATCATCAGGGGCTCCGCAGCATAGCAGAGCTTCTCGCACATAGACTTGTGAACTCCGGATATCACGAATCGTTATTGGACGATTCTTGTGCGCTGCAGCATAATGGTCTCGTCTCCTCTATTCTCCTCCAATGAAAATAGATTCAGCCCGCTCCTTGCGGGCATTTTTTTGCCTGCTCGCTTTCTAGCGCAAATCCACAGGTGGTAGTGCCGGTTGAGCTTGCTCGTTAACATTTAGTCGCATCTCTTTCCGGCTCCGCTGGAAGCGGATTCCAAACATATTGTTTCGGGTCTCCAACCTGATCGGTTATTTATCCATCAACCTCCTCGTCCTATAGTACCGAGCGCGGGGGCACCAACCATCCGAGCTGGCGCCTCCCTACCAACAGGAGGATCCTGAAGTGACGAATAACGCAAACCCCCAACAGCGCCAGCCCATCCGTGCCGCCGTCGCCCGCGAAGCCGGTAAACCGCTGCAATTTGAAACCGCAACGCTCGAAGCACCGCGCGACAACGAAGTGCTCGTGCGCATGGTTGCCACTGGCGTGTGCCACACCGACATGGTCATCCGCGACCAACAGTTCAAAACGCCACTGCCGATGATCCTGGGCCACGAAGGCGCAGGCATTGTCGAACAGGTCGGCCGCAACGTGACCACCGTCGCGCCGGGCGACCACGTGGTCATGACCTACATGTATTGCGGCCTGTGCGCGCCCTGCGCCACCGGCCACCCGGCCCACTGCGCGAACATGGGCCCCCTCAACTTTGGTGGTGGCCGCCTGGATGGCAGTTCGTCCGCCTGCACCCATGACGGCGGCGAACTGCACGACCACTTTTTCGGCCAGTCATCCTTCGCCACCCATGCAATCGCCAGCGAGCTGAACGTCGTCAAGGTCGACAAGGACGTGCAGCTCGAGCTGCTCGGTCCCCTCGGCTGCGGCATCCAGACCGGCGCCGGCGCAGTGCTGAACGCGATGAAAGTCCGCGCCGGGTCCTCCTTCGCCGCCTTCGGCACCGGCGCCGTTGGCCTGGCGGCGATCATGGCCGCGCGCGTAGCCGGCGCGACGAAGATCATCGCTGTCGACGTGAATCCTGCCCGCCTTGAGCTTGCGCTTGAACTGGGCGCCACCCACGCCGTCAACAGCCGCGAAACCGATCCGGTCGCCGAGGTCAGGAAGCTGACCCGCGGCGGTGCCGACTTCACGCTGGAGTGCAGCGGCCGCGCCGCCGTCCTGCGCCAAGCCATCGACAGCGTCGGCCTGTTGGGCACCTGCGGCATCGTCGGCGCGACGCCGGAAGGCACCGAAGCCTCGTTCAACGTCAACGACGTCATGATCCCGGGCCGCCGCATCATGGGCATCGTGCAAGGCGACGTGGTGTCTCGCACCTTCATTCCCGAACTGATCGAGCTGTACCGCCAAGGCCGCTTCCCCTTCGATCGCTTGGTCAAGTTCTATCCGTTCGAAGAAGTCAACCAGTCGATGGCCGATAGCGAAAGCGGCATTACCATCAAGCCGATCCTGCGTATCGACAGCATCGCCGCGTAAGCCGCCTGCCCGGCTGCCGCTGCCAAGGGCAGCCGGCGTCTTGAAAGTATTTGCCCGTGCAATTACCATGGCCGCCTCAACGGAGGAATCGTGGCACAAGACGCAGGCGCGGAACTCGACTATCTCATCGGCGGCGGACTTGGCCACCTGGTCAATACCGTCCGCAATACTGTGTTCATGGCGCTCGAGCATGAACTGGCGCCTCTCGACCTGACCTCTTCCCAGTTCATCGTCGTGATCGGCGCGATGCGCGGGCGTGCCCGCACGGTCAACGAATTCTGCCAGTTCGCCGGGATCGACGCCGGTCCGATGTCGCGCCTGCTGGACCGCCTCGAAGTCAAAGGCATCATCCAGCGCCTACGCGACGACCTCGACCGCCGCCAGGTCAACGTCGAACTGACGCCGAAAGGCAGCGCCCTCTATCCGCAGATCATGGAGATCATCACGCGAGTCTACGGCCAGTTCCTGGATGGCTTCTCGCCCGCGGAAGCGGCGCAGTTGCAGGGGCTACTCCAGCGCCTGCTCGCCAACCGCAACGCCGCAGGCTGATTTACTGCCGGTGCAAGGCCGTCAGTACAGCACGACCGAGCGGATCGACTCGCCACTCTTCATCAGGTCGAAGCCCTCGTTGATCTGGTCGAGGCGCAGGTGGTGCGTGATCAGGTCGTCGATGTTGATCTTGTTCTCCATGTACCAGTCGACGATCTTCGGCACGTCGGTGCGGCCGCGCGCGCCGCCGAAGGCCGAGCCGCGCCAGACGCGGCCGGTGACCAGCTGGAACGGACGGGTCGAGATCTCCTTGCCGGCTTCGGCCACGCCGATGATGATCGACTGGCCCCAGCCCTTGTGGCAGCATTCCAGCGCCTGGCGCATCGTGGTCACGTTGCCGATGCACTCGAAGGAGTAATCGGCGCCGCCGTCGGTCAGCTGGACGATGGCGTCGACCACGTTCTCGACCTGGGTCGGATTGACGAAATGGGTCATGCCGAACTTGCGCGCCATCTCTTCACGTCCCGGATTGATGTCCACGCCGATGATCTTGTCGGCGCCGACCATCTTGGCCGCCTGGATCACATTCAGGCCGATCCCGCCCAGGCCGAACACGACCACGTTGGCGCCCGCCTCCACCTTGGCCGTGAAGATCACGGCGCCGATGCCGGTGGTGACGCCGCAGCCGATGTAGCAGACCTTGTCGAACGGCGCGTCCGAGCGGATCTTGGCCAGCGCGATCTCCGGCACCACGATGTAGTTCGAGAAGGTCGAGGTGCCCATGTAGTGGTAGATCGGCTTGCCGTCGAGCGAGAAGCGGCTGGTGGCGTCCGGCATCAGGCCGCGGCCCTGGGTGCTGCGGATGGCCTGGCACAGGTTGGTCTTCTGCGACAGGCAGAATTTGCACTGACGGCATTCCGGTGTGTACAGCGGAATGACGTGATCGTCCTTTTTCAGACTGCTCACGCCGGGGCCGACATCGACCACCACACCGGCGCCTTCGTGACCCAGGATGGCAGGGAACAGGCCTTCCGGATCGGCGCCGGACAAGGTGTAGTAGTCGGTATGGCAGATGCCGGTGGCCTTCAACTCGACCAGCACCTCGCCAGCGCGCGGCCCCTGGAGGTCGACGTCTTCGATGGTCAAGGGGGCGCCCGCTTGCCAGGCCACGGCTGCTTTGGTTTTCATAACTTTGCCTTCACGATGCTTACAGGATTGGATGCACGCATTGTGCTGGCGTTCTGAACCGAAATCCGACATGCCGTCTCACGATGGCAGGATGTGGTGCAATAATGGCCGGATTTTGACTGCCTTTCGGCGACACAAGTAATGAATCCAGCCCTCTCCCTCGTCGGCAAGACCATCGATATCGTCGTGTACCCTGGATTCAAGGCGATGGAAGCCGTTGGCCCCATGTCTGTGTTCGAGTACGCCAACCTGCACCTACAGCGCCGTGGCCAGCCGCCCGGGTACGACGTGCGCATTGCTTCCGATCGCATCGGCATGGTGCAGTCGGATACCCTGATGGCACTGCAGGCCACCAAAGCCCTGAATACGCTGTCGCTGCCCGACATCGCGGTGATCGTCGGCGCGCGCGATATCCACGGCGCCCTGTCCGAAAGTCCAGACATCGTCGAGTGGGTCGGCAGCGCCATGCCACGCATCGGCCGCTTGGCCGCGCTGTGCTCGGGCGCTTTTTTCCTGGCCGCCGCCGGAGTACTGGATGGGAAACGTGCCACCACCCACTGGAGCGTCGCGGAACGCCTGCAGGCTGACTTTCCTGCCGTGGACGTCGACGTGGATGCGATCTTCGTCCAGACCGGCAAGCTGTGGACCTCGGCGGGAGTAACGGCCGGGATCGACCTTGCCCTGGCGCTGGTCGAGGAAGACTTCGGACGCGAACTGGCACTCGAGGTCGCGACGGAAATGGTGGTCTACCTGAAGCGGCCGGGAGGTCAATCGCAATTCAGCACACACCTGCTCAGCGAGCGGACCACGCGGCCGTCGATTCGCGATATCCAGACCTGGATCATGGCGAACCTGGGCGCGCGGGTTTCGGTGAGCGAGCTTGCCCGGATGGCGAAGATGAGCGATCGCCACTTCGCCCGCATCTTTCAACAAGAGGTCCGCATGAGCGTGCAGGAGTTCGTCGAAGCCTGCCGCTTCGAGCGCGCGACACAGCTTCTGGCGGACTTGCGCCTGCCACTAAAGAGCGTGTCCGTACGCGCGGGCTTCAGCGACGAAGCGCACATGCGAAGGATATTCCAGAAAAGGCTGGGCATTACGCCTAGGCTGTATCGGGAGCGCTTCGCGACCACCGGCGTCGAGAGACTCGCAAAGGCCGACCAGCCCTAGGCGAAATCGGAATCGAGCTGTCCGCCGCGGCCGAGCTCCAGCAGCCGGTCGACGACATAACGGACCTTCGGTCTCAGATGGACCGCGCGCGGCCACACCGCGTGCACATCGATCCAGCGCTGGGTGCAGTCATCGAGCACGGTTACAAGCCGTCCGGCGTCGAGATGCCGGCGAAACAGCGCTTCCGGCATCTGGCACAGGCCAAACCCGGCCAGCGTCGCCTCGACCATCGCATCCGCATCGCCGATCTGATAGGTGGCCGGCGGCATGAAACGCAACGCGCCGCCATCCTCGTTGACATACCAGGACAGGGGCTGGCCGCGGCGGTGCCCCACGATGCAGCGATGTGACGCCACCTCGGCCAGGGTGCGCGGCGCACCGAAGCGCTTCAGATAGGCCGGGGTCGCGCAGATCACCCAGCGATGGCTGGTCAGCTTGCGGGCAACGAGGTCGCTCGAGTCTTCCAGTGGGCCGAAGCGGATCGACAGGTCCACGCCCTCCTCGACCAGATCGATCACGCGGTCGGTGAAGGTCAGCGTCAGTTCCAGCGCCGGATAGCGTTCTGCGATCTCCAGCAGCACCGGCAGCACGACGCGCCGCCCGAATGCGGCGGGCATGTCCACGCGCAGGCGCCCGGCCGGCTCGGTCAGCTGGCTGCCCAGGTTGCTCTCAGCTTCTCCGATCTCTTCCAGCGCGCCTGCACATACCGCGTAGTAGGCTTCGCCGTCTGCCGTCAGGCTCAGGCGGCGCGTGGTGCGATGGAACAGCTTGACGCCGAGCCGCTCCTCCATCCGTGCGATCGCCTTGCCGACCGCGGACTTCGAGATGCCCAGCAGTTCGCCCGCTTCCGTGAAGCTGCTCGAGCGCGCCACCGCGATGAAGGTGGGGATGCCACTGAGCGATTCAGCAGTCACCATGACTATATCCACTTAAAATCCCAATTGTAGACATAAAGTGGAGGACTGGTACCTGGAGGCCGCCGAATACCCCTTCAATGTCCACACGCGATGCATCCTGACGCAACGCAGGGGCAGCAGCTTGTTTCCCTACTGGCATGAGGCAGGCTGGTTGAAAAAAGCCATGTCGCGTGCAACGGCTTCCGGCAGTTTCCCCTTCAGGAGATCGATCCAGGCGCGGGTCTTTGCGTCCACAAATCGGGCGGAAGGCAGAATCGCAAAAATGCCGATCTCGGACGAACTCCAGGCTGGCAGGACCTGTATCAAGGATCCCTGTCGCAGATCGTCGACAACGCTGTAAGCCGGCAGCATGGCAATTCCAAGTCCTTGCAGCGCGCTTTCGCGCAACACCTCGGCACCGTTGCCGATCAGCGGCCCTTCGGGCGTCACGACCAGATGATGGTTACCACAATCAAGCTTCCAATCAGAGGAAAATGAGAATGCTACCAGCTGCAGGCAGGCGTGCCCTGCCAAGTCGTGCGGGTGCCCGGGGATACCGCGCCGGGCCAAGTAGGCGGGTGCCGCGCACAGCACCGAGAACATGGCCCCCAGCTTCACGGCAACCAGGGACGAGTCAGGCAGATACTGTGCAAGAAAGATGCTGACGTCGATACCCTCCGCCAGCAGATCGCGCGCTCTGCGACGAACTGTACTCGACGGTCACCTGAGGATTGGCCGTGCAGTAGCTCGCCACCATGGGCGTCACGTAGCGATTGCCGAATGTCGCCATGCTCATCACCCGCAGCCTGCCTGACAGCTGCTGGCGGCCGCCGCCAGCCTCCCCTTCCGCCTCGGCTACAAGGTCGAGAATCACCTTGCATCTTACGGCGTAGCGCTCGCCCGCGCCGGTCGGGGAAATACGGCGGGTCGAACGGTGCAGAAGCTTGGTCTGCAAGCGGTCTTCCAGCATGCTGACCAGGCGACACTTGGGCTTTGCTGATCCCCATATGTTCAGCGGCCGCGGTAAAGCTGCCGCCGTCGATGACGCGAACAAACGCGCTCATTGCGTGAAGCAGTCCGTAATCGAGTTCCTTACGCATGGTTGCCTATGTTACCCCATCATGGCGCCCGCGTTTTCAGGTGCTTTGGTACAGTGGGTTGTCGGACACATAGGCGGTGACAGGATGGCTCAACAATCCTTGCGGTGCAACCGCTCCCAGGTCAAAGGGAAGAACGTGCGCCGAACCGTTCTGAAAACTCCAGCTGAATGACCTGTCACCCACAACAAAGCGCACCGTCGAGCCGCCGACGACGTTCACATGGCGAGTCGCGTCGGTGACGATGATTACCTGGTCAACTGCGGCACCTGCTGGAGCCGCACTGCCGCGAAAGCTGGCGGGCTGCGTGGCCGCGTAAGCGAACACGGCGGTGCTGGAGAACGTGAAGATGGCGGTTGCCACCGCCGAAATAAGTAACTTGGCTTTCATGATGATCTGCTCCGAAATGCCGAAAGCTGGTGCATCCGGCGGTTCTGGTACGGGCGCCCGCTACGCCGCATTTGCCCTCTTCGTTGCCCTCACTGCAGCGCTCAACGTTGGCTGACAGACAAATCGTAGAGCCGATCGACAGATGGATAAATACTCCAAGGAAAGGAAGTTTGTTACGCATGACGTAACAATGCTCGATTGCGGACATAAGGTGGACAGAGCGGGGCATCGTAGACTGTTTATCGCAACGCAGCGCTACTCTAAGCTAGAGTCTTTCAACGCTGGAGAACATCATGGCAAACACCCAACAAGAACCGCGTACCGTCCTGCTGCTGGGCGCATCGCGCGGCATCGGCCTCGGCCTCGTCGAAGAGTACCTGGGCCGCGGCTGGCGCGTTATCGCGACCCAGCGCAGCCTGACGGTGGCGCCGGCGCTGTGCGAACTCTCGGCCAGGGCCGAGGGAGCACTGACGATCCTGACGGCGGACGTCAGCCGTCAGGACGACATCGCCGCCATCTCGCGCCGGCTGGAAGGCATCGCGCTGGACCTGCTGTTCGTGGTAGCCGGCGTCAGTGACGACCCGAACCAGACCATTGGCCAGATCAGTACCGAGGAATTCAATCACCTGATGGTGACCAATGCGCTGAGCCCCCTGCGGGCCATCGAGCAGCTGGCCCAGCACGTGCGTGCCGACGGCTCGATCGCCGTGATGACCTCCGCCCTCGGCAGCATTTCCGCGAACACCACCGGCGGTTATGAAACCTACCGCGCCAGCAAGGCGGCCCTCAACATGCTGCTGCGCAGCTATGCCGCGCGCGCCGGCGGCGAACGCTCGTTGCTCGCCCTGATGCCGGGCTGGGTCAAGACCGATATGGGCGGTCCGGACGCGTTGGTCGAAGTCAAGGACAGCACCGCCGGCCTGGCTAACACGATCGCAAAACATGCCGGCCAACCCGGCCTGGTGTTCGTCGACTACCAGGACAGTGCGATCCCCTGGTAACAAACAATTTTTATTCACTCGCCAGAAGGAGCATCACCATGCCAGTCGTTCGCGTTACCTGGTTTGAAGGCAAGGAAGCCAAGGCCAAGGAAGCAGTCGCCAAGGAAATCACCGAGAGCATCGTCAAGAATACCGGCACCGATGCCAGCTACATCTACGTCATCTTCGAAGACGTGAAACCATCGGACTGGGCCGGCGCCGGCAAGCTCTATGGCTGACGACCTGTACTGGGTGTTCACGTTGAACGTCAAGCCAGGCAAGTTTACCGAGTTTCGCTCGCTGGTGGCCGACATCGTCGCCGACAGCCGCGAGGAACCCGGTACGCTGGCTTACCAGTACAGCGTCAGCGCCGACGAGAAGACGGTCCACATCTTCGAGCGCTACCGCGACTCCGAGGCATTCGTCGCCCACGTCGAGCAGACCTTTGGCCGCTATGCCGAGCGTTTCCTGCAATTGGTGACGATCGCAACCCTGGTCGTGTACGGCACCCCGAACGCCGCGGCCCGCAAGGCGCTGGACAGCTTCAACGCGACCTACATGACGATCTTCGACGGCTTCGCCCGCTAAGCATCGTGCACAGGCATGCGCAGGCTTCTGATAGCCTGCGCTTTTCTATTTATCCAACCGGAGTTTCCATGAAAGCAGCGTGGTATGAACATCAGGGGCCAGCCCGCGACGTGCTCGTACTTGGCGAAATGGACACACCCATGCCAGGCAAAGGCGAGGTGCGGATCCGCATCGAGGCATCGGGCATCAACCCGGGCGACGTCAAGAAGCGCCAGGACGCGTTCGGGGTCGGCATGCCCTTCCCGCGCGTCGTGCCGCACAGCGATGGCGCGGGCACGGTCGACGCCGTCGGCGCTGGAGTTCCTGACAGCTGGATCGGCCAGCGCGTGTGGTGCTACGGCGCCCAGACCTACCGGCCGTTCGGCACGGCCGCCGAATACACCGTCGTGCCGCTACACCAAGCCGTGCGGCTGCCGGCTGGGGCATCGATGGAACAAGGCGCCTGCCTCGGCATTCCGGGCATCACCGCATACCGCGCGGTGCAGGTTGCGGGCGACCTCGCAGGCAAGACCGTACTGGTACAAGGCGGCGCCGGCGCGGTCGGCGCCTGTGCCGTCCAGCTTGCGCATCGCGCGGGTGCGCGGGTGATCGCTAGCTGCCGCGCAAAGCGCAACATGGACATCGCGGTCGAGAATGGTGCCGATCACGTCCTGCTGATGGACGGCGCCTTGGTACGCTCGGTCCGGGGCATTACACCGGATGGGGTCGACCATATCGTCGAGGTGGCATTTGGCGAGAACATTGGGCTCGATCTTGAGCTGCTTGCGGTGGGCGGCTCGATTGCAGCCTATGCGACGCATGCGGCCATGCCGCAGATTCCGTTCTGGGAACTGCTATTCAAGAACGTCAGCATTCACCTGGTGGGCAGTGACGACGTACCGGCCGATATCAAGGTCGACGCGGCGCATGCGCTGAACCGGGCGATCGAGAACGGCTGGACGGGCTTGCGTATTGCGGAACGGTTTGCACTGGACGATATCGCAGCCGCGCATGAGCGCGTGGAACACGGCGGGCAGGACGGCCGCATCGTGCTCATGGCCCCCCCATGAAAATCACGTTCTACACCACCACTCGCTGAACCCTCAAGATCCGCTAGACCCGCTCGATTACCATTGCAATTCCCTGCCCTACGCCAATGCACATCGTGCACAAGGCATAGCGCCCGCCAGTCCGGTGCAACTGATACGTCGCCGTAGTGACCAGGCGCGCCCCGCTCATGCCGAGTGGATGGCCCAGAGCGATCCCACCACCATAAGGGTTAACGCGCGGATCGTCGTCGCACAGGCCGAGTTCGCGCAACACCGCAAGCGCCTGCGAGGCAAAGGCCTCATTTAGCTCGATAATGTCTATCTGGTCGATACTCATCCCGAGCTGTTGCAGCAGCTTCTTGCTGGCCGGCGCCGGACCGATACCCATGACCCGCGGCGCCACGCCAGCAGTCGCCATGCCGAGGATGCGTGCTCGCGGCGTCAGCCCGTGTTGCTTCGCGGCCTCCGCGCTGGCGATCAGAAGCGCACAGGCGCCATCGTTCACCCCCGATGCGTTTCCAGCCGTAACGCTGCCTTCGGCGTGCACCACGCCCTTCAGTTTCGCCAGCGCTTCGATACTGGTTTCGCGTGGGTGCTCGTCGTGCTCGAAGCGAATGGTCTCACCCTTTTTTTGCGGAATCATGACCGGCACGATTTCGTCGGCGAACAATCCATCGCGTTGGGCGCGCGCCACCTTTTGCTGGCTGGCCAAGGCGAAGCGGTCCTGGTTTTCGCGCGACACCTCGTAGTCGACAGCGACGTTTTCAGCAGTCTCCGGCATCGAATCGGTCCCGTACATGTGCTTCATCTGCTTGTTGGGGAAACGCCAGCCAATCGTCGTGTCGTAAATCTCCGCCTTGCGCGAGAAGGCGCTGTCGGCCTTGCCCATCACAAACGGCGCGCGCGTCATCGACTCGACGCCACCGGCGATCATCAATCGGGTTTCGCCGGCACGAATGGCGCGAGCAGCGATGCCAACCGCGTCCATACCGGAGCCGCAAAGGCGATTGACGGTGGTGCCGGGCACTTCGGGAGGTAGGCCGGCCAGCAGAGCCGACATACGCGCCACGTTGCGGTTGTCCTCGCCGGCCTGGTTGGCACAGCCATAGATTACATCGTCAATCGCGCTCCAGTCCACCCCCGGGTTGCGCTTGACCAGCTCGCGCAACGGGATGGCACCGAGATCGTCTGCACGCAGGTCCTTCAAGGCGCCGCCATAGCGGCCGATCGGGGTGCGGATGGCATCACAGATATAAGCGTCGTTCATCGTATCCTCATTTTTGTTCAAGGCGCGAGTATTAGCGCCGGTAACAGCCTGTCTTCCAAACGCGGCGTCCTATACCGCGGCCGCAACGTCAATCAATGGGAATCGCGCTCCAGTAGCGGCGCCGTACCAGGGGGCTAACCCGATACCGCTCGCTCCTGTAGGCTTCGAACAAGTTGTCGAGCATGGTCACGACGTAATCGGTGCCGATCCGTGCGAGCCATTCGAATGGCCCCGCTGGATAATTTGTTCCCAGCTTCATCGCCGTGTCGGCATCAGACTCCTCGCAGACGCCTTGATGGACTGTATCGGCAGCTTCATTGATCAGCATGGAAATCGTCCGCCCAACGATCAGGCCGGGCACGTCATCGATCTCGACGGGTCGAAGCCGGCATGCCGCGAGGGTTTGCATGACGAGTTCGCGATGCCCGGGGGCTACACGGAACGAGAATGCAATGGCGATCGCGGTGTTTTCCTGTAGTAGAAGCGGCAGATCGATCACGCCGACGTTGCTGCTTTTCAGAACCGGCGCCAGTTGCTCCGCCGTTCGTCCATCAGTGACGTGAAGGCGAACCGGCCCGATCAGCAGGCCCTGCGATCGATCCGTCGTCTCGCGAGTATGGGACACACCAAACTCGGTTGCCCAGTGCGCCAGCGCATCCGCCATCCTGCCACTTCCGGTGATGACAATGGCGTTTCCACCGCCAGTCATTGCAGTATGAGAGGGGGCCGACGGTGCCGCGAAGGACGGGACGTCGTCATAGAACCCTTTTCCCGCCTTGCGTCCCAGACGCCCGCCGTCAACCAGGTCCTTCTGGACCAGAGAGGGGACATAGCGCCGGTCGCCATAGTTGGCTTCGAATACCGACATCGTGACTGAGTAGTTGACGTCATGCCCGATCAGATCCATTAGTTCACATGGTCCCATGCGGAATCCCGCTCCGCGCATGGCGTTATCGATTTGATGGGGCGTGCCCACCCGCTCTTGGAGTAGATTCAGGGCCTCGGCATAATAGGGACGCGCAATGCGATTGACGATGAAACCTGGCGTCGACCTGGCGTGCACCGGAGTTTTCCCCCACAACCTTGCGTTTTCGAAGATCAGCTGTGCGACGGCGGGAGCCGTCTCGGCGCCGGACACGACTTCCACCAGTTTCATTAGGGGCACCGGATTAAAAAAGTGCATGCCCACCACACGTTCGGGATGTCGCATCCCGTTTGCCAGGGCTGTGATCGAGATCGATGATGTGTTCGAGGCCAGAATGGCGCCGCGGCCCACGACGTCTTCCAGTTCGTGCAGGAGGCTTTGCTTGGCCTCGAGCCGCTCCAGAATGACCTCGATCACGAGTGCGGCGTCGCGCATCTCACCCAAGGATTCGATGGCATGGATCCGTGCCACCAATGCCGCACCCTCCGCTGCCTCCAGGCGCTCCTTTAAGACCAGCTTTTCGACAGCTTGTTCGATGGACACTTTCGCTTGTGCGGCCGCGCCGGGACGGACATCCAGCAGCAGCACCTGGTGCCCCGCTGCGGCAGCCACCTGCGCGATTCCCGCGCCCATCGTGCCCGCGCCGACGACGCCGACGATTTGTTCATCCGGATGTCCATGCTCCAGTAGCCATCGGCAATCACTGTTCATCTTGACGTTGACTCCTTCCATGGCACTCAGTGAATGTGGCTGCCGCCATTTACGTCGATCGTGGCGCCGGTGACATAGGCCGCAAGGTCGGACGCAAGGAACAAACAGGCGCCTGCGATGTCCCTTGCATGCCCCGCGCGCTGCAACGGGATGGCCGACACGATTTCCTGATACTTTTCGGCAGACATGTTCCCGTCCAGCATGCCGGTCTCGGTCATGGATGGGCTGACCACGTTCGCGCGGATTCCTCGCGGGCCGAATTCGCGGGCAATGGTGCGGGTCAGGCTGATTACGCCGCCTTTGGAGGCCGCATAATGCGCGCCACCGACCAGCCCGCCGCCGCGTTGCGCAGCGACCGAAGCGACGTTGACGATTACGCCGCTTTTCTGTTCGCTGAACACTTCGAGCGCGCTCTTGGACAAATTGAATGCGCCTTTGAGGTTGACGTTCACGATGCGGTCGAAGTCCGCTTCCTCGATCGCCAGCAGGGACTGCGACTTGACGATCGCGGCGCTGTTCACCAGGCAGTCGATCCTCCCGTGGCGGGCCAGCGTTTCGCCGACGAGCTTCCTGCAATCGGCGTAATTGCCGATGTCGCACTTCACCCCAACGACGTCGGCGTCGAGTCCCGTTTTCTGGTTGATCGAGGCCTTAATCTCAGCCGCAATCTCTTCATTCATCACGACGTCGACGGCGACGATCCTCGCCCCGTGTTCGGCGAAAAGTTCGGCGGTGGCGTATCCAATTCCCCTAAGGGAAGCCGCTCCGACGATGATGCAAACCTTATCTTTCAACAGCATGGTTGTTCTCCAATCTCGAACTATTCAGATTTCCCGGCGCACGCCGGCATTAGCGTTTGATATCGACGTGGCGCGTTTCTGGACTTGCGAGGATGGCGATCATCGAGCAAACGATGAAAGCGACGCAGAAGACTGTGATGGACCAGGTCTGCCCACCCGAATGCTGGAACAGCCAGGCCGCGATGAATGGCGTGGGTCCGCCGGCCACCAGATTCGAGCCGGTGTACGCGGCTGCGGAGCCCGAGTAACGGACTCGTGTCGGAAACGGCTCGGCGAAGAAAGCGGGCTGCACGCCGGACTGGATCTGCAGTGCACCGACGAAGGCCGCCATTGCAAAGAAGATGAGATACCAGTTCTTCGTGTCGAGCAGGCTGAAATACGACAGCGCGATCACCAGCGTGAGCACCGAAGCCATCAGCATCGTCGGCTTGCGTCCGAGCCGGTCGCTCACGGCACCGCCGAGGATCATCGTGAACACCGCCACTAAATTCGCGCCCATCAGGCAGAGAAATGCGGTCTGACTGGACAGCTCTAGTGTCTTCGTGATGTAGGTCAGCGAGAAGATATTGATCACATAGAAGCACGCAGTAGGCGCGCACCACACCACGAGCAAGCGCAGGATCGTGCCGGGGTACTGGCGGAAGGCCTCGATCACCGGCACTTTTGCCTCATGCTGTTGGGCCTTGGCCTGCTCGAAAGCAGGCGTTTCCGAGACTTTCATACGGATATACAGGCCAACGATAACCAAGAGAAAACTCATCAGGAAAGGAACGCGCCATCCCCACTCTTCGAACTTCTGTGCACCTAGGAGGCTCGTCAGGACAAACAGCATGCCATTGGCGACGGCAGCGCTGAACGAAGAGCCCAGATTGATGAAGGAGCCGAACAAACCCCGGCGCTCGGGCGGCGCATGTTCCATGGTCATCAGTTGGGCGCCAGTCGCTTCCCCGCCCAGCGCGAAACCCTGCAGGAAGCGAAGCACCACCAAGAACAACGGCGCGAGAATGCCAATGCTTTGGTATGTGGGAAGACAGCCGATCAGGAAGGACGCAACGCCCATCAACACCAGGGTATAGAGGAGCACATGCTTGCGCCCTAGCCGGTCACCCAGCATGCCAAAGAACAGTCCACCGAGCGGGCGGGCGAAGAACCCGACGCCGAATGTGACGAATGCTGCCAGGATCCCCATCTTGGGGTCCATTGCACTGAAAAAAATTTTCGGAAAAATGGTCGCCGCTACCGCGCCGTAGGCAGCAAAGTCAATCCATTCCAGTGCCGCGCCGAAGGTACTGGCAATGGTTGCGCGCTTTGCCATCGCATTCATCGTAACGGCCCGCATCTCCATCGTATCCGCAGGCGCCGCTGGCGTTGCGCTATTGATTGTCTGCCTCATTGATTGTCTCCTGTTAGATAGTTATGAATACAGTGATGAAACTGGCTTCACCGGATGCGTTGGTCGACGTGCCAACTTTTGCTCCGGAATGTCGAGGCCCCGAGGCCCGCTTGCGCCGCTAGGGCGCGCTTGCGATTACTGCGCCGTCCGCTAGCAAGTCCTTTATCTCAGCGGCGGAATACCCGAGTTCCTCGAGGAGTTTCCCGGTCTCCCAACCACGCGGTTGCGCGCAGGACTGCAGCGGCGGGTAGCGCTCGTCAAAGCTGATGGTCGACCGGATTGCAATCGTCTTGCCCTCGGTAGGGTGATCTTCGTGCTGCAGCAAGCCGACCGCTTGCAAATGCGGGTCACGCGGTAGCGAGTCGAGCGTATGGCATGGCTTCGCGGCGATATCGGCGCCGTTGAGTATTTCGAGCCATTCCCGGGTTGTCCTGCTGGTGAGCGGCGCCCCCCTGACCGCGAACCATTCCTTCACGTTTTTCGCGCGCGCCGCTACGGTCGTGAAGCGCGGATCGTCAAGCACTTCGTGGCGGCCTACCGCCTTCAAGAAGGCCCGGACCTGCTGGTCGGTGTTGACCGTGAACGATATCCAGCCGTCCGCCGTTTGCACGGGCTTGTTGTGGGGGCTGAGCAGGCGCTGGTCGCCGGCAGGACCGACTGGTGGATCGAAACTTTGCTGGGCCAGGTGCTCCTGCAATACGAACGCCGACATAGTTTCGAACATCGGGACCTCGATATTGCATCCCTTGCCGGTCACTTGACGCTGCATGAGAGCTGCCAGAATGGATCCCGCGGCGATCTCCCCCACCACATGATCGCAAATCAGCATCGGTACATAAGCCGGCGCACCGTCGCGCGCCAGCGTCAGCCCCGTCATTCCCGTGGCAGCCTGCACGACGCTGTCGTAGGTCGGCTGGCCCGCATAAGGGCCGTCCGTACCATAGCCGGTAATCAGGCAACAAATCTTGTCGGGGTGCTTTGCGCGAATGCTGCCGGCGTCTAGTCCGAGGCGCTTGAGCGCCTGCGGACGCATGTTGGCGATGATGACGTCCGCCGATGCCACCAGTCTCTCCATGATCGAACGGGCGGCAGGCTTCTTCAGGTCGCAGCAGATATTCCGCTTGCCCCGATTCAGATGCAGGTAGGCGCCCGAATGCTGGCCGGTCGGCGAAAGACCGCCCAGTCCACGCATCAGGTCGCCATCTGGGCTTTCAACCTTGATGACTTCGGCGCCGTACTGCGCGAGCCGGGCTGTCGACACCGGCCCTACCACGACGCTCGTCAAGTCGAGCACACGGATGCTCTTCAGGGGTTCGAAATTCATTTGATGTTTACCTCCATCTCGGCTGCAATTTTCCCGGTGTCGTCGTGTGCTCGCAGGCGCCACCAGTCGCCGTCGTGTTCTGCCGTAAGCGTGATGGCATGCCCGCAGAAAAGAGGCGAGGTATTCTTCATCCGGATGGCGCGAGCGTTTATTCCGATATCCCTGCGTGCGAATTCCATCAGCAGGAGCGTCGTCAGTCCTCCATTGACCACCAGGTCGGGAAAGCCCTCGACATCCCGGGCATAGGACTTGTCGATGTGGATCTTGTGCGAGTTGAAGCCAAGCGCCGAATACTGAAACAGCAAAGTTTCATCCGGAACGATTTCCTTCATGTGCTCTGCGGTGACGCGGCAAGCGGTGGCCTCGGCTGTCCTGGCGCCCCCCTGTGCAGGCAGTAGCACATAAGTTTGCGTCTCAACGATGGCAGGCGCAAAAGCTTCGTCAACCCGGAGCCGGTGTTCGATGGTGACGACGACCATCGGTCCCGATGCATTACTTTTATGGACTAAATCCTTGACCGTGCTGGTGCGCTCCACCGTGGCACCGATCGGAATCGGATGGTGGTACTCGACGGCTCTCCCGCCGAGCAGCAGGCGCGGAAGCCCGAGTTCGGGCATGGGCACCCCCAGCCCGGGGAAGCCATCGGCACGGAGCTCGGAGCGGCGGGTATCCGCGCCCAGCAGTATGAAATGCCAGCCTTTGGGAAGCGCGTCGCCCTCGACGATATCGTCCGGATCGAGGTCCAGCATGGATGCCACCCGGCGGACTGCCGCCAGAGTGCACGTCTCGCTGCGAACGACGGACGTGTACTTGTCTTGTTCGAACATATGTCTCGCTCCTAGTTTGCTTCTCGCTGGAACCGGTAGCGGTTTCCGTTTCGCAACCGCGGGTTCAGCATACTTTTTTATATATGAATGATCTTATTTATGTATGAATTATATTGATCGTGCAGCGGAAGTAAAGTGATTTTTTGACCTATTCGAAACGGGTTATTTACTGATGAAATATAATTCGTGTTCAACACTGGAAGATGAGCCGCAGCCGGGATGGATCAGTCCGTTTTGCCCCGACGGCGGAGATTCGATCCTGGCCTGCGTACATGCGATACCACGTTAAGATACGAACAGAGTGTGACCGAATGGGTGAGTACGTCCCGAGCTGCACGTGACGTATACTCTCGAGGCAACCCGGCGCCCCATGGCGCCAATCTTGAATAGGCTGTGAAATGAAGAGCGATGCAACTGAAGCAACGAACTTGAAGGAGACGGAAGGCCGCAGCTACTCCGCGCCGGCGCTCGAGAAAGGTCTCGACATCTTGGAGTTGCTATGTCACGCGGAGATGCCGCTTTCGCAAAAAGACATCGCGCAGCAACTTGGTCGCAGCGTGGGCGAGATCTACCGGATGATGACCTGCCTGCTCAATCGCAATTACGTCGCGCAAATCGACGATAGTTACCACGTCACGACCAAGCTGTTCGAGTTGGCCCATGCAAATCCTCCGACCCATCGCCTGCTGATCGAAGCTCGGCCGATCATGCAAAAACTGTCGAGCGCTCTCGACCAATCCTGTCACCTTACCGTCTACGGCCAAGGCAAGCAGATCGTCATCGCCAAGATTGACCCACCTAGCAGCATGGGATTCAGCGTACGCGTGGGTTCCGAGCTTGAGGTTCTGATTTCCGCTTCCGGCCGGGTGCTTCTGGCGTTCCAGGATCCGGAAACCCGAAATTTCCGCATGGAAGAGGCGTTGCAGCGTCGGCCCAACCATGTAGATCCGCAATTGGAGAACGTCCTCGATTTCATTAAAGAACGCGGTTATGAGTCCGCGCCGAGCGTACAGGTGCGTGGTCTTTATGCATTGAGTTTCCCAATCCTGGACTCACAGGGCCACGCCATCGCCGCTCTTACCGTGCCTTATGCGGAACGCATCGACCAGGTGCAGCGCAAGTCGATTCCCGAAGTTCAGGAAGAACTCGGGGAGGCTGCCAGACTTCTTTCCGCACGCATAGGTGGAAAGAAGTCTGGCTAGCCGCCACACGCAGCCCTGCTCAAGACGACCTCAAAACGCGTAGCGCATGCCAAGGTTGACGGCCCGGTCGCCGGTGCCACCTTCGCTTGCGTTACCGAGCGTGTAGCTGGCGCGATTCTTGTTGAGCATGCGAGCGTAGACCGCGTACACATCGGTACGCAACGACAGGTTGTAGCGGTAGCCCAAGCCGAACTGGTCCGCATCCTGGTTGGCGCCCGTCTTGTCGTTCTTGTGGATCCACGACGCCAGAAGCGTATGTGGGCCCAGCGGCACGGTTAGGCCCGCCAGCGTATCCGTACTGTCCCGCGTGGCAGTGCTACTGGTTGGCGGGACTGCAAAACCGTAGGGATTGGTCTCGTTGCGCAGCGTCGAGCTGAACGGTCCCTTGTTCATCTCGTACGCCAGGTGGAGCTTGGCGAACGAGAAGGCATAGGTCGCGGCGAGCAGGGTATTGCGCGCGCTGCCGATGCTGCTCGTGGCGGTATCGTTGCTCTTGTCATGATAGGCCAGACGCAGTTCCAGCGGCCCGTTGCCGTAGCCGATGGCGAACCCGAGCGCGCGTCCGGCCTGAGCATGGCCAGCGATCTCTCCAGCGGCGTACGCCAGCTCGCCACTGAAACCCTGCCATCGCGGCGTCGCGTACTTGATGCTGTTGTCCATTCGGCCACCGGTGGACACCGGATTCATCAGGTTCTTCTCGTCGGCCGACGTGCCGCTGGAGAAAGGATCGACGAATGCTGCCACGAGGTATTCCGGGGCATACTGACGACCAAGGGTCAGGGTGCCGATACGCTTGTTGCCGAGGCCAACGAAGGCCTGGCGCCCGAACAGGACACCACCCTGCCCCGACGCGCCGGTATCTACTTGGACGCCGCTCTCGAGGACAAACAGTGCTGTGCTGCCCCCACCCAGGTCTTCGGTCCCTTTGAAACCTAGACGGGAGCCGGATTCGATCCCGCTGGTGACCTTCGTGATGGAACCGGCCTTGTTCCCGCTTTCATAGGACAGACCCGCGTCGATCAGTCCGTAGATTGTCACATTGGTTTGCGACCATGCCGGCTGGACGAGCGTCGCCAGCGTGGCGGCGGTGGCCACGAGTGTTTTCTTCATTGTTGTCTCCGTATTTTTATGGGCCGGCTGGCAAGGCCGTCGCAATTGTCTGCCCTGCCGCACGGCTGCCCGGCGTGACGTGACGCGCCGGAGCGGTATCACATGTTCGGCTGATGCACTTCGATGATGTTGCCATCCGGGTCTTGCAGGAATACCTGATACCAGCCAGCGATTGCCCACTTCCCGTAGTCCGAATAACGAATGCCTCGCTCATCGCATCGACGCATGAACCGTTTGATGTCGTCGGTGCGGAAGCAGAAGTGGCCGCGCGCCATTGGGTTGACGATCTGATTCATCTTGAATCCGGTGTCGAGATCCCGTTCCGCCCAGTGGAATTCGATGTCGCCATCGGTCAGGAAGTCGACTTTGCCGTTGTATCCGGTGGTAGTGCTTTCGGCGTTCACGCGCGAGTGCTCCTCGTCGTTGATAGTGCCTAGATCGAACAACGTTTTGTAGAACTGGGTGAGCCGCGACAAATTGTCGGTGCATAGATTCATATGGTGAAACTTGAAGTTCATGGCTAGTCCTTTTGCAATTTACGGGAGCGAACACGGCGAGCAGGCGTGGCAGGCCGTAGCTGGTGGCTACCACCGCAGGCGAAGATACTTGCCAAGTGCCAGCGTAGAGCTCGGCGGTCACAAGCTTGCTCGATGACCACGCATGAATACTATCAGCGTTCATAGGTGAATACAATAATTCACACGTAAAAAAATCGAACGGAGAACCAGAACAGATTCCGATGGTCCATCAAATGTTCGATCCTGTACTGTCACTACTCGATCCACGTGAGTCATCGAAGGCGAAGCCGGAACAAGGCGATGACAGCATCTGGACCTAACTGGGAACACTTCACCGAACGTCCAATCATCAAATCGCCTACTACACCCGAATTTGATAGCGCAGTGGCCGGAACCGCTATCACTGGGGTTACGGAGCGTGTAGCCGGCACTGTTCTTGTTGATCATCCATAAATAGACGCGTCAGGGTGGTATGGAGCGACAGGCAGACGTGGTATGCCTGTCGCTCAGAAGGCGTGATGTAGCCCGGTCACAAGCGATTCGACCGGCCGGCCTCCAGGCCTGCGGTCGTGCGGAGCAGGCCATCGCCCAGCGGGCGCACCATTAGCCAGTTGGCATCGAAGCCCTGAAAGTCGCGGTCGAAGTCGACCACGCCGCCCGAGTGTGTGGCCAGGGCCTGGACGCCCTTCGAGAAGGACTGGTACTGAATCACGCGGCGGTTACCGCCATACACCGTTACATGTAACCGGTCGCTGCCGAAGCGCTGGTCCCAGCTCAGGCCAATCTGCTGGTGGGCTATGCTTTTGCGGGTGTCGTAGCGGTCGGCCAGTGTGCGCTGCGGGCTTCGGGAGTCGGTCGTGTCGATCTCGCCGGCACGGGGGGTGCGCTGCCAGGTGGCCCAGCTCACGCCCAGCGGATCCTGGGTGTCATCCTGGCGCAGGCCACTAGCCGTGACAGTCAGCCGGCTCGTAGCCGAGGCATCGAAAGTGAGCTTCGCATAGGCCTGGTCGCGCGTTGCGGCGCTGTGCGCGCGGTAGCCATCGGTCTCGAACCGCGAGCCATCCAGCAGCCAGCCCAAGCGCCCCTGCTTGCCGCCCGCATTCAGATCCGTCTTACGCATGCCGTCGCCGTCGCCGACCACGCTCAACTCGACGCTGGGCGCACCTTTCGGATCGCCCGTGAACAGATGGACCACGCCGCCGGCATGGTTCCCGTACAAGGTAGAGAAAGGACCGCGCAGCACTTCGATACGCTCGGCCAGGTCAAGGTTGAAGGTGGCTGCCTGGCCCTGGCCATCGGGCATGGTGGCCGGGATACCATCCGCGATCAGCTTCACGCCTCGTACGCCAAAGGCCGAGCGGGCGCCGAAGCCGCGCGAAGAAATCTGCAGGTCTTGGGCATAGTTCTGGCGGTTCTGTACCACCAGCCCAGGTACAGCGGCAAGCGCCTCCGAAGCGTTCACGCGGGGCTGGGCTGCCCCGATCTGTGCGGCAGTCACGACGTCAATCGCAGCCAGCAAATCGAAGCTCAGGCGCTCGCTGCGGCTGGCCGTCACAACCACCGCACTCATCGGCATGTCAGGCGCTTCGGACTTGGCGCCGGCAGACGCCAGCAAGGGTACGGCTGCAGACAGCGCCGCGACGGCGTTCAAACGGAACCGGCGCGGCTTCAGGCACTGTTCATCCATCAGAACGCGTGCTGCATGCCCAGGTTGACAGCACGGTCGCCGCTGCCGCCATCGCTGGCGTTACCAAGCGTGTAGCTGGCGCCATTCTTGTTGACCATGCGCGCATAGACCGCGTACAGGTCGGTACGGAGCGACAGGTTGTAGCGGTAGCCCAGGCCGAATTGGTCAGCATCGCGGTTGGCGGCAGTCTTGTCGTTCTTGTGGATCCACGATGCCAGCAGCGCATGCGCACCCAGCGGCACGGTCAGACCGGCCAGTGCGTCGGTGCTGTCGTCGGTGAGCGATGCGGCGGTGGGCACCTCGGCATAGCCATAGGGATTGCCTGTGTTGCGCAGGGTCGAGCTGAACGGACCCTTGTTCACGCCATAGGCCAGGTGGAGCTTGGCAAAGCGGAAGGCGTAAGTCGCGGCGACGAAGGTATTGCGCGCGTTGTCCATTTTCACTGTGCCGGTGTCGTTGTTCTTGTCGTGGTAGGCCACGCGAATCGCCACCGGTGCCGCGTCATATGCGATGGCGAAGCCGACCGCGCGTCCGGCGGTGTTGTCGCCGGCGGTCTCGCCGGCCGAATACGCGATTTCTCCGCTGAAGCCCTTCCACTGCGGACTCGCGTACTTGATGCTGTTGCTCATGCGCCCACCGTCCGACACGGCGTTCATCAGGTTCTTCTCGTCCGCCGAGGTGCCGCTGGCAAAAGGGTCGGCAAAGACGGTCGCAAGATAATGCGGCGCATACTGACGGCCAAGGGTCAGCGTGCCGGCCCGCTCGTTACCAAGGCCGACGAAGACTTGGCGCCCGAACGGCAGGCCACCCTGCCCCAAGGCGCCGGTGTCGACCTGGATGCCACTTTCGATCACGAACAGCGCCTTGGTGCCGCCGCCGAGGTTTTCGGTACCCTTGAAGCCGAGGCGCGAGCCACCGGCAATACCACTGGTGACCTTGGTCATGGAGCCGGCCTTGTTGTCGCTTTCGTAGGACAGGCCGGCGTCGATCATGCCGTAGACCGTCACATTGGTTTGCGCCCAGGCGTGCTGGCTTAGCGCCACCAGCACGGCGGCTGCCATGAATTTCTTCCTCATTGATTCTCCTTGTTGGATATTCGGGACGGCGGTTCCGCCAGCGGTCAGGGACCGCGCAGCAGGACGGCTCTGGTGGCGCCCGGATCAAGAGCGGACGCGCCCGCACGTCCATGGCGTGGTATAGGGCTAAGTGCAATCGTGTTCACGTCTGATGCCTGCTGTGCAGAGACCGCAAAACGCGACAGTATATGAGCCGCCCTGCTGTGCAATTAAGACCACATTCCGCTCAACACTTAAAACGTGGTATTTCTAATCGGACCAGATTCCGGCAGCATGAGTGGTAACGGACGTAAAGGTGCTTAATTCCAAACGCAGTGTTTCAACTGTCGAAGCATAACTATTGTTTATCAGCAACGGCTCCTTGGCATAAAGTACCGGCGCGCGACGGCATTGACCTTTAGGACCCGCATTCCGTCGCGGTCAATCCGGACACCGCTATCGATGCCGATACGTGCCGCTCTGGATGCACCACCAGTCTTGCCGACATGCGGATCATTCCGACCTGACGAGCCACTATCCACTGCAGTGCCGTCGGGCTCTGCTGCCGGCATTCTAAAAAAAGGAAAATATCTTGTTACCTGTTTCTGATATCAGTAGCACCAAGGTGCCTACCAGGGTCAGGCTTTACGCGACTCTGCTTGCCTTGATCCTGCTGCTCGTCGGCGCCTATCTCATCTACGGCGGCTTTCAGCTGATCGTCCTTGGCGGCTCGATCTACTACCTCCTGGCTGGCCTCGCCCTCATCGCCGCCGCCATTCTGCTGTTCCGCGCCGACGTGCGCGTCGGCCACCTCTACCTTGCGTTCTTCGTCGTCACCCTTGTCTGGGCACTGTGGGAGACCGGGCTGAAGTTCTGGCCGCTCACCGCGCGCCTCGGTATGTTTGCAGTGTTCGGCCTGCTGATCGCGCTGTGCCTGCCCAAGCTGCGCGGTGCGGCCGGCATCAAGCGCATCGGCCCCGTATCTTACGGCGTGTCGGCAGTACTGGGGATCGGCCTGGTAGCAACGTTCATCGGCGCCTTCAGCCCGGTCTGGCTGGTGAAGCCGGACCATGTGCCCGCCGCCGCAAGCGATTACAAACCGGCCAAGGAACCGAGCCAGTGGGTCGGATTCGGCCGCACGCCCTCGGGTGAACAGTTCGCGCCCGACAGCCAGATCAACCGCAGCAATGTCGACAAGCTCGAAGTGGCCTGGACCTTCCACACCGGAGACATGTCGGGCAATGGCCGCGAAAACCAGAATACCCCGCTCAAGATCGGCAATACACTCTACCCTTGCACACCGACCAACCAGGTCTTCGCGGTCCGCGGGGACACGGGCGAAAAACTGTGGCACTTCGATCCGCACGTTAATCCCGGCTCTACGGCGGGCTGGATGCGCTGCCGGTCGCTGGCCTACTACGAAGTGCCGGGACTGGCCGATAACGCGCCCGGAAAGCGCCGCCTGTATGTGACGACCGGCGACATGCGCCTGATTGCCCTCGACGCCACGAACGGCAAGCCGGTCCCCGGCTTCGGCAAGGATGGCACGGTGTTCCTCGCCGACGGTATGGGCGCCGTCATCCCCGGCTTCTACAACCCGACCTCCGGCCCGCTGCTGGCCGGGAAGAACCTCATCGTGGGCGGCTGGGTAATGGATAACCAGTCTGCCGATGAGCCGTCGGGCGTCGTGCGTGCTTTCGACGCCGTGACCGGTGACCTGGCCTGGGCCTGGGACGTGGGCCGTCCAGGCCAGCCCAACCCGCCGCCGGCGGGCCAGAGCTATACCCGCAGTACTCCGAACATGTGGGCGACCCCGAGTTATGACCCCGAGCTCAACATGGTTTACCTCCCGACCGGCAACGGCACGCCGGACCTCTTCGGCGGCCAGCGCTCGGCAGCTACCGACCGCGTCGGCGCGGCTGTCGTCGCAGTCGATGCGACCACGGGCCACGAGCGCTGGACCTTCCAGCTCGTTCATCATGACGTGTGGGATTACGACATGCCCTCCAAGCCGGTCCTGTATGACATGCCTGACGGGAAAGGTGGACGTATTCCCGCCCTCGTCCAGGCCAGCAAGAATGGCGAAATCTTCGTTCTCGACCGCCGCACCGGCAAGCCCATCACCAAGGTGGAGGAGCGTCCTGTCCCAACCAATGGCGTACCAGGCGAAAAGCTTTCTCCGACACAGCCCTATTCGGTAGGCATGCCGTCCATGCGTGACCCTGTGCTGAACGAAAAAATGATGTGGGGTATCACGCCGATCGACCAGCTGAACTGCCGTATCCAGTTCAAGAGCCTGTACTACGTGGGCGACTACACGCCGCCGCAGCTGAAGTGGTATCTCCAGAGCCCCTCATGGTACGGAACGACCAACTGGGGCGGCCAGGCAATCGACAAGCAGCACGACATCATGATCGTCAACGACATGCGAGTCATGATGAAAGGCCGCCTGCTAAGCCGTGAAGACGAGATCGCGCAGGCCAAGAAAACCGGTAAGGGATCGCACAGCACCGGCGGCGTCGTACCGATGAGTGGCACTCCCTACGGCGGCGAACGAGGGATGGTCATGTCCTTCCTCGGCGTGCCATGCACGAACCCGCCTTTCGGCACCATGGGCGCGATCGACATGCGGACCCAAAAGATGCTGTGGCACCGCTCGCTCGGTACGCCCTCGGAGTTCGGTCCGCTCGGCATCAAGACTCATCTGCCGATCGAACTGGGCATGCCGACGCTCGGCGGCGCCGTGCCGACCGGCTCGGGCCTGGTGTTCTTCTCGGCGACCTCCGACTACTTCCTGCGCGCGCTCGACGTCATGACCGGAGAAACGCTCTGGAAGAGCAAGCTGCCGGTTGGCGCAGGCTCTACGCCCCTGGTCTTCACCTCCCCGCAGGATGGCAGACAGTATGTGGTCGTCACCGCACATGGCTCGCGTGCGGCGCCCGACTATGGAGACTACATCATTGCCTATGCTTTGCCAAAGTCGATAGCGGTGAAGCCACAGGCAGCAGGAAACTAACGTGCAATAATGACTTCGAAAAGCTCCTGTCTTCAGGAGCTTTTTTCACTAGGCGTGGCGTCTCGAGCAGAGCCAGTTCGTTCCACTGGACGCGCAGGGTGTCGATCAGCGGCGCCGGCAAGCGCCCAGCCAGCCGCTCAAGCGCTGCTTTCATGCCGGCATCGAAGGCTTTCCTGCCCCTGCCGAACACTTCGCCGTACTCACCCAACAGACCTCGCAATTCGTTGATCTGCGCTGTCCTTACCTTCACTAACTGCTGGCGGATCCGGTGCATTGCCAGCACCGCCTGCTGGCCCTTGCTCTTGACGGCGATCGGCTTCAACTCCGGCTGCCGCGCCGCCATGTAAATTGCACGCGCATCGGCCGCGTCGTTCTTGTTGCCGCAGTCGAAAGCCTTGACCATCTTCCCACTCATCAGCTTGACCTCATGCCCGAGTTCATGAAGCTTGCGCGCCCAATGCTGCGAACCGCCGCACGCTTCCATGCCGACCAGACAAGGCGAGCGATTGGCAAACCACTGCAGAAATTGCGCGCGCTTGATGGGTTTATTGATCACTTCGCCGGTATCCTGCTCGACGGCGTACACCTGGAACACACTTTTGGCCGTATCCAGTGGTTGGCGCAGCCAGCCAGGTATTTGTCCCAGGCCCACTTGTACTTGAACGGCACCAGCTGGTTGACCTCGATTTTTGCGTTAATGATGCGCTTGTCGTCCGCGTTCACGCGCTTGGTGACGTCGGCGGCATTCGACTCAGGATTCTGTGCTCCTGCCGGCTCTTCAGCCCATAACAACATGATGTCCTCCTGAACATTGATCGCTGCAATCAGGCGAAAACATGACGGACAGGCGGTCACCTCGTAGCTCGAGCACCTACCCCGCACTTGTGAAGGTCCTGCCCGCTACACCTTTCGGGATCGACCTCCCCTCCTTTTCATTAACGCTGGTTCGCCAAGCCGACTATTCAACCTGGGTCAATACTAGCTGAGCTCGCGGCGGAACTTTATCAATGTTTCATACCCAGCGGGCATCAGAATGTGATTACAAATCGAAGCCCCAAAATTCGCACTAATCATGTGAGGTTGATATGGAAACTCAGTCATCCATTGCAGACCGCTTGATCAGGATTGACGAAGTGCTTCACATCTGCGGTCTCTCGCGCAGTTCACTTTACGCAAGTATTCAAAGAGGAGAGTTTCCAGTTCAAGTCAAGCTCTCGAAGAAATCGTCGGCTTGGCTCTACAGCGAAGTGCAAGCTTGGGTAAATGCTCGAGCTGCAAACCGGCACGTCGTGACCAAATCTTTCATGTAGTTTGCTTCGCATGGGCCGTGTCATAGACGCGTTTAGATGGACGAAGCAACTGGTGTCCCGAAAGCCGACCAGCATGCGGCGGATTCGGACGTTTTCAACGAGTCGTAACACTTCATTCACGAGGTAAAGCCATGAAAAACATTCTTCCGGTCCTGCTCTGCGTGTTGTTTGCCGCCGCTCCCGAAATTGCCCTTGCTGGCGGCCTCGATTCAGGCACCCAAGCTGCAGACCAGTTCAAGACCTGGTTCTTCGGTTTCCTCGCCATCGTCGCTGCTATCTATCTCGCTTGGCAAGGAGTCATGCTATTCGGTCACAAAATCCAATGGATCGATTTCGGTGAGGCGGTCGGCAAGGTTGCGGTAGTCGGGTCGGTAATCGGGCTCGCCACCTGGGCCTGGAGCGTCTTCGCCTGATCATGAGCGACCAGGCGAAGTACCCCTCGTACAACGCCCTCGGGCGCGTCGCCATGCTTGGCGGCGCCCCACTGGTGGCCGTCATATTGATCGCGCTTGCGAGCCTGATTATCGGCGTGCTGGGTGCGGCTTTGCTCGGCGTGGGTGGAATGCTATTAGGCGCAGTCGGTCTCCCGTTCTACCTCTACTGCAAGCATGTTTGCGAAACCGACGACCAAGCGTTGCGAATCACGGCCTTGGAACTGTGGTGTTGGCTGAGTAGGCGAAATACCAAGCATTTCGGTAACACCTATACCTTGGCACCAACGAAATACGGACGGGACCATCATGTCTATCAGCGCTATTTTGCGGAACCAACCGGCAAGTGAAGAGAAGCTGCCGAGGATCGGTCGGCACATTACGGAACGTGTGGTGAACTACGAGGATGGCCGCGCCCTCCTGGTCATCAAGTTGGCCGGGATGCCTTTCGAGTCGCTGCCCGATACTGACATCAAAATGCGGTTCGACTCGCTCAACCGGGTCATCGCTGCGTTAGGCAAATTGAACCGCCCCGGATTTGATGGAGGCTCCAACTCTTGAGAGAATGGAGCTATGAACAAGAAGCCAAGCAAATTTTCGCCGGAAGTCCGGGAGCGCGCAGTCCGTCTAGTACGTGA
>NZ_JBKFGF010000022.1:0-52516 GCF_051233485.1 Massilia sp. LXY-6 | reverse complement strand
AACTCGGCGTCGGAAAAACTCGTTTGCTTCATCGGTGATGCTGGAAAGATGGGATGCATCATTGTGCCAGTTGCGCCGGCGGCCGGGGGAGCTCGGCGATTAAATCAGCGCTTCCTTAGCTCGCATTTGGCGGTCGGCTCGCACACCCGCCGCGAGCGAAGTCAGAACGTAGCCCGTTCGCTCCTAAAACGTCCACTTTAGGTCCGATTTCAGCCGTACGTAGCCACGGTCTTGCCGTTAACATGGACGGCCTGCTCTTAGCCGGACTGATGCTATGGCCAAAGCCCCCGTTCCCGACGAGCTCTGATTGATGCCGCCAGCGTAGCTTCGCCGCGTGGCGGCGAGCATACCGTCCGGAAACCAACTGATCGGGGAAGCCCGGCTGCAAACATCACCTCCTGGTCGATCAGCGTGGCTTGCCGTTGGCAGCCCCGGTCCCAGGTGCGCAAGTTCACGATTCCCGGCTGCCCCTACCGATTGTCGAAGCAATCCCGGCCATTAAAAGCTTGTCAGGCCGCGCTCGCAAACGCCCAGGAAAATTGCACGCCGACCGTGGCTATGCATCACGAGCGCACCGGGCCCGGCTGCGCCGGCGAGGTTGCTGCTCGCATCGCGAGATACGGCGTCGAGTCACGCGGACGGCCTGGGTGCTGGCGTTGGGTCGCGGACTTACCGGACTGAACTGGACAACCCGATACATCAAGGGTTTCCTTGAAGCATTCCGGGTGTGTCGCAGAGCCGTGTTTTGAAAATCCTTGTGTCCGTGGTTCGATTCCGCCCCGGGCCCCCAAGAACATCCCTCCAAAACGCCCACTCATGCAAGTGGGCGTTGTCGTTTACGCCGCCGGCGATCCTGGTGTCCCATCGATCTCCGGTATCGGGGTGAAGCCGCAAAGAAAGCAAGGACGTCGACCAGCTCGTCCGATCGCCCCCCATGCCAGGAATCCGGCCAAGGAGCGATGACCGCCGCGCAGAACGCAAGGGACCGGCGCCCCGCCATGGCGAATGCCGGCTGCGCAATCCGTTGCAGGTCGCCTGCGGTGTCATGCGCATGGCATGCCCCGTTTGACATACATCACACTTATCTGAAATTTATAAATCCAACACATCACAGGTTCTAACCATCCTATATCGTGATATTTCTACAGCATGAAACCATCCTAAATCCTCAGGAAACCAGCGCGCATGTCTCAAAATATTCGAAATAAATTCTCTTTCGTGATACATCACGCTCTTGTAAAACTTAGATAACTGATGTCTAATCAATCCATGACAAACCTATCCATACCACTGAAGGCCGTAAGCAGCCCCTTGCTGCGTGAGTCGATTTACGAACAGTTGCGCGCCGACATACTGAAGTGCCGCATTCCCCCCGGCGGCGATATCCGCGAGGCCGAACTGGCGGAGCGCTTCCAGGTCAGCAAGTCGCCTGTGCGCGATGCCCTGATGCGCCTGGAACGCGAGGGCCTGGTGATCACGATTCCCCGGCAAGGGTATCGGGTCGCCCCGATCTCGCTGGCCGATGTCGAAGACATGTTCCACCTGCGTATCGCCCTGGAGCGTGCGTGCATGGAGCGCATCGTGCGCCGTGCCAGCGACGAGCAACTGGCGACGCTGGAGCCGTATCGCGTTTTCGACGCCAAGGACTGGGAAGGCGGATTCGTCGACTACAACCGCTCCTTCCACCGCCACCTTGCCGAGCTGGCCTCGAATGCGCGCATGCGCGACCAGCTGGGGGACTTGATCGACCAGATGGAGCGGGCGGTGCTGGTGAGTGTCAACAACATCAAGCATGGCAGTTCCGCCACGGTCGTGGCCGAGCATTGCCAGCTCATCGATGCCCTGCAGGAGCGCAAAGCCAAGCGGGCAGAAAAAATCGCCCAGGATCACATCGACGCGGCTGCAAAACGGTTCACCAGTGCCGTTTCGCTGATGGTGATCCGCGGCTGATTCATTCATACCTACATAACCACAAGGAGACAGCATGTCGAGCAGCAATGCAGCACAAGTAATGAACCTGGATGTCGAAGTGCATGGCCTGTTCATCGACGGCGTGGAGGTCGCGGCCAGCCGCAGCGACCTCATCGACGTGATCAACCCGGCGACCGGTGACATGCTGGCCCGGATCGCCCACGCCAGCGACAGCGATGTCGACCGCGCAGTCAAGAGCGCGGCAGCGGCGTTCGAAAGCCCGGAATGGGCGAATATGTCGAACCGCACGCGCGCCAAGCTGATCAACAAGCTGGCCGACGTGATGGAAGCGAATATCGAGCAGTTCTACCGTCTCGAAACGCTCAACAATGGTCGCTCGCTCAACGAAACCCGCGCTCAGGTCTCGCGCCTGCCGGATTTCCTGCGCTATAACGCCGGCCTGGCGATCGCGCGGCGCGATTCCGTCATCCCGGTCGATGGCAACTACCTGAACTACACCCTGCGCACGCCGGTCGGCGTGGTCGGCAATTCGACCCCGTTCAACCATCCGCTGATGATCCTGATGAAGAGCCTGGGTCCGGTGCTGGCCTCGGGCTGCACCACGGTCGTCAAACCGTCGGAGTACACGCCGCTGACGACCCTGCTGCTGGCGAAGATGTTCGTCGAGGCAGGCCTGCCGCCGGGCGTCTTCAATATCGTCACCGGCCTGGGCCCGACCACCGGCAAGGCGCTGGCGGAGCATCGCCTGCTGGACAAATGGGTGCTGACCGGCGGCACTGAAGCCGGCCGCATCACCGGCGCCGTCGCCGGCAGCAATTTCGCGCACCAGACGCTCGAGCTCGGCGGCAAGACCCCGGTGCTGGTGTTCGACGATTTCGATGTCGACCAGGCCGTCAACTACGCCGCCTTCGGAGCCTTCATCGGCGCTGGCCAGACCTGCATCTGCGGCAGCCGCCAGATCGTGCATGAGCGCATCTATGACGAGTTCGTGGAAAAACTGGCCGCCAAGGCGAAGACCATCCGCATCGGCAATCCGATCGATCCGTCGGTGCAGCTCGGCCCGGTGGTCTCCAGCCGCCAGCAGCAGCGGGTGCTGAACTACGTCCGTATCGGCCTGGAAGAAGACCGCGCGCGCCTGGTCGCCGGCGGCAGGGTGCCCGCCGATCCGTCGCTGGCCAACGGTTTCTTTGTCGAGCCGACCGTGTTCGCCGATGTCACCGCCGACATGCGCATTTTCCAGGAAGAGGTGTTCGGGCCCTTCGTGTCGGTGTCTAAGTTCTCCACCGAAGCCGAAGCCATCGCCATGGCGAACGATTGCCAGTTCGGCCTGGCCGGCGCGGTCCGCACCAACGACATCACCCGCGCGCACCGGGTCGCCGCCAAGATCAAGTGCGGCATCGTCTGGATCAATGACCACCACCGTCTCGACCCGGCTTCGCCGTGGGGCGGGGTCAAGGATTCCGGCATCGGCCGCGAGTGCGGCACCGAATCCTTCGACCAGCACTTCGAGACCAAGAGCGTGATGGTGCGCCTGGATGATGCGCCGTTCGATTGGTACAAGGACACCGCAGCACAGCCGCGCCTGAACTAAGCGGCACCCCTCGTATTCCCAGCATGCCGCATTGGCTCTTGCGGCATGTCTTTGCTGTACCAGCGGTTAATAAGCGCAAAGCGCAAAAACGACACAAGCGGTCAATAACAACCATGGAGACAACATGAGCACAATCGTCAACGCAGGGGGCCGGCTGGACAGGCTTCCGATATCCTCTTTCCACCGTCGCATCATGATGCTGATTGGCATCGGCATGTTTTTCGACGGCTTCGACATCTATATTGCCGCGACCGTCCTTGGCGCCACGCTGCACAGCGGTTTCTCGACCATGCCGCAGAATGCCCTGTTCGTCTCCACCACCTTCATCGGCATGATGATCGGCTCGTTCATGACCGGCTTCCTCGGCGACCGTTTCGGCCGCCGTTTCACTTACCAATTCAACCTGCTGCTGTTCGGCGGCGCCTCCATCCTCGCCGCTTTTGCCCCCAACATGATCACGCTGATCGTGCTGCGCCTGTTCATCGGCATCGGCCTGGGCGCGGAAAACGTGGTCGGTTATTCCACCCTGACCGAGTTCGTGCCCGCCAAGGTGCGCGGCAAGTGGCTGGGCTTCATGGCGGTGTTCGTGGTGAGCGGTCTGCCGGTGGCGGCGCTGCTGGGCACCTACATCATTCCGCATTTCTCGTGGCGCGCCATGTTCATCCTCGGCGGCCTCGGCGCGATCGTCGTGTGGTACATGCGTAAATCCCTGCCGGAGTCGCCGCGCTGGCTGGAGTCGGTCGGCCGCAAGGAAGAAGCCGAAGCCTTGATGCAGAAAATCGAAGCGGAAGCCTCGGGCGGCGCGCAACTGCCGGCGCCGGCCGTACCGGCCGCCGTGCCGCCGTCGCGCAGCTTGGCCAGCCTGTGGACCCCGCCGCTGCTGGGGCGCATGGTCGTCGGCTGCGTTTGCCTGATCGTGATTAACACCCTGCTGTACGGCTTCGTCACCTGGCTGCCCACCTTCTTCGTCAAGCAGGGCCTCACCATTGCAACCTCCTTCCAGTATTCGATGCTGATGTCGATCGGCGCCCCGATCGGTTCGGCCATCGGCGCGCTGACAGCCGACCGCTGGGGCCGCAAGGCGACCATCAGCATCTCCGGTACCCTGGCCATCCTGTTCGGCTGCATCTATCCCTTCGTGCATGACCCGGTGCTGCTGCCGCTCGTCGGTTTCGCGCTGACCGTGCCGATCTATATACTGGTGGCGCTGCTGTTCGCGATCTATATCCCCGAACTGTTCCCGACCGAAGTCCGGCTGCGCGCTTCAGGCATCTGCAATACCTTCGGCCGCGGCGCAACCATCGGCACGCCCTTCCTGGTGGTCTGGCTGTTTTCCACCTACGGGATCACAGGCGTCCTGAGCCTGATGGTGGGACTGCTGTTCGTGATGGTGGTCGTGGTGCTTGCCTTCGGCGTAGAGTCCGGCAAGCGCAGCCTCGAACAGATCGAAGAACAAGAATTTACCAACGTATCCTTCAAGAAGGCCTGACATGAACGCAGTAATGAAAGAAGTCCAAGCGCAGTTCGACAGCATACGGGTATCCTGCGCTGGCGGCACCGTTGCCGCCCGCGTTGGCGGACAGGGCACCCCGGTCGTCCTGTTCCACTCGCTGCTGGCGGACGATACCAGTTTCGACGGCATTGCCGGCGCGCTGGCGCAGACGCATCGCGTGGTGATCCTGAACCTGCCGGGATTCGGCGCATCCGACCGCGTCGATGGCGGACTGGAGCAAGCTGCCGATCGCGTGGCTGCGGCGATACAGGCCATGGACCTGGGCCAGCCCCCTATCCTGCTGGGAAATGGGTATGGCGGCTTCGCCGCACTGATGACCGCCATCCGCCATCCGGGCATTGCCAGCCGCCTGGTGCTGGCCGACTGCGGCGCAGCCTTTTCGGAGCCGGGCCGGGCCGCCTTCCGCGGCATGTCGGCCAATGCCCGCGAAAAAGGCCTGGCAGGCATTTCCGATGTCGCGATGCGCCGCCTGTTCTCGCCTTCCTACCAGGCAGAGCATCCGGAGTTGATCGAGGAACGCCGCCAGCGCTTCCTTGCCGTTGATCCGGAAACTTTCCACGCAGCGTGCGCCGCGCTGGCAAGCCTGGACGTACGCGACAAGCTCGCGCAGGTCACGGTTCCGGCACTGGTGCTGGTTGGCGAGCACGACGAAGCCACGCCGCCGCCGATGTCGCAGGAACTGACGGCCGGCCTTCCCAAGGCGCAATTGCGGATCCTGGCCGGATGCGCGCATGTGCCGCAGTTGCAGGAACCACTGCAGTTCCTGGATGCGATCAGGGACTTCATCGCGTAGCGGGCCCTGTGCTGAAAGCCCTGGACCAAGCCTAAAAAAAACGACATTCCCGCTGCGTCGGGAATGTCGTTTTTTTTTTACGACGCGAAAGGTCTTACTTCGCCGTCGGCATCACGAACTCGGCGCCCTTGGCAATGCTCTGGGGCCAGCGCTGCATCACCGATTTTTGCCGCGTATAGAAGCGCACACCCTCTTCGCCGTAGGCATGCATGTCGCCGAACAGGCTCTTCTTCCAGCCGCCAAAACCATGCCACGCCATCGGCACCGGGATCGGCACGTTCACGCCCACCATGCCGACCTCGATGCGGCGGGTGAATTCGCGCGCCACGTTGCCGTCGCTGGTGAAGCAGGACACCCCGTTCCCGAATTCGTGGGCATTCACGAGTTCGACGGCTTCGGCAAAATCCTTGACGCGCACGCAGGCGAGCACCGGACCGAAGATTTCCTCCTTGTAGATGCGCATCTCGGGCGTCACATGGTCGAACAGCGTGCCGCCGGTGAAGAATCCCTGCTCGCGCCCTTCCACCTGGTGGCCCCTGCCGTCCACGACCAGGCTGGCCCCCTCCTCGGCACCGATCCCGATATAGCCCTCGATGCGCTCGAGTGCCTGGCGGGTGACGATCGGCCCCATTTCCGCCTCGAGGTCCATGCCGTCCCGAATCTTCAGGGAGCGTGCGCGCTCGGCGACCAGGGGGATGATCCGGTCGGCGACATCGCCCACCAGCACCGCCACCGAAATCGCCATGCAGCGCTCGCCGGCCGAGCCGTAGGCCGCGCCGACCAGGGCATCGACGGTCCGCTCGATATCGGCGTCCGGCATCACGATCATGTGGTTCTTTGCGCCGCCCAGGGCCTGCACGCGCTTGCCGAAGTGCGAGCCACGCTCGTGGATGTAATGGGCGATCGGCGTCGAGCCGACAAAGCTGATCGCCTTGACGTCCGGGTGCTCGATCAGTGCATCCACCGCCACCTTGTCGCCCTGCACGACATTGAAGACGCCATCCGGCAAGCCGGCCTGCTTGAGCAGGTCCGCCATGAACAAGGCTGCGCTCGGATCCCGCTCGCTCGGCTTCAGGATGAAGGTATTGCCGGCGGCGATTGCCACAGGGAACATCCAGCAGGGAACCATGCACGGGAAATTGAACGGCGTAATACCTGCCACCACGCCAAGCGGCTGCCGCAGGGTCCAGTTGTCGATGCCGGTCGATACCTGGTCGGTATAGTCGCCCTTCAACAACTGGGGGATACCGCAGGCGAACTCGATGATGTCGATGCCACGCTCCACCTCACCCGCGGCGTCGGTAAACACCTTGCCATGTTCGGCGGTAATGATGGCGGCCAGCGTATTCCGGTGCTCGTTCATCAGCGCCAGGAAGCGGTGCATCACGCGTGCGCGGCGGATCGGCGGCGTGTCGGCCCAGGCCGCAAACGCTTTCTTGGCCGCGGCAACCGCTTCGGCCACGTCCTCCGTCCCGCCAAGCACGACCTGGCGCGCTACCTGGCCCGATGACGGATTGAAGACATCGGCACGGCGGGCGCCCTTGCCTTCGGTACGTTCGCCATGAATGTAGTGCGAGACCGTGTCCTTACTGGTAAATGCGGGGGTGGGGTTCATTTGAATGTCTCCTGATGGGAAGTTTGACCCTGCCGATTCTAGGGGGGCCGCCGCATCGGGACAATGCGCCTACAATACAAACATCGTTTAATTATTTAAACAATCAAGTGATGGACGCGAAAAAAATCGAAGGTCTCTGGCATCACCTGCACTCCCTGGTTGTCGTGGATGCCACCGGAAGCTATACGGCAGCGGCAGTCAGGCTCGGACTCACCAAGGGCGCGGTCAGCCAACGTATTGCCGAACTCGAGCGGGCCTCGGGCGTCGCGCTCGTGCACAGGACGACACGCAGCATGCAGTTGACGGAAGCGGGCAAGATGCTGGTCGACGCGGTACGCACCTCATTCCAGGATATCGAGCGCAGTTTCGCCGGCGTGCGCGACCTCGCGGAGACGCCTGGAGGACTGCTGCGCGTTACTGCGCCGGTGGCGCTCGGCAGGCAGCAAATCGTCCCCAGGATGGCTGCCTTCTTCCGCGCGTTTCCGCAGGTGCGCATCGAGCTCGAACTGTCCGACCGCCTGGTGCCGCTGGCCCAGGAAGGGTTCGACCTGGCGATCAGGCATGCGGCGTCCGCGCCCGAAACCCATGTCGCCTGGACCTTGTGCCGTACCGAAGCGGTGCTGGTCGCCACCGATGCCTACCTGCGCGCGCGCGGCACGCCGTCCACCCCGCAGGACCTAGGCAGCCACGACTGCCTGTATTACTTCCGGCGTGGCGAAGCGCCCAGTTGGAGTTTCGAAACGCGGCGCGGATCGGGCCGACGGCTGAACGTTGCCGTGTCGGGCCCGTTCGCCGCCAACAATAGCGAGGCCCTGCGCGGCGCGGCCCTCGATGGGCTGGGAATCGCGTTGCTGCCGGATTTCAGCGCCAGCGCCGACCTCGCCGCAGGCAAGCTCGTGCAAGTGCTGCCGCAGTGGCGCGCCGTAGGAAGCTTCGGCGACTCGCTGTTTGCATTGCGCCCCTACAGCCCTTATGTCCCCCGCGCCGTGCGCATCTTCGTGGATTTTCTCCGTGATCAGTTTCGCGACGGGTTCGGCTGATAGCTGGGCGCCTAGCCCTCGTACACCAGGATCGCGGCGGCCAGGTCTTCCAGCGCAGTACCGACCGACTTGAACACCGTCCGCACATGCGCCCCTTCCGGTCTGCCGGGCTGCGAACGGCATAGCGACTCCAGCGTACCGGCGACATCTTCCGCGGCAAACACGCCGCGCGACATCGGCCCCAGCAGGTCGCCCGATTTTTGCAGGGCCTCCACGGTGTCGACATACAAACGGCTGCCGGAAAAGCAGGCGTCGTCCGCTTCACGCATCGCTGGCGTGAAGCCGCCGATCAGGTCGAGATGGCTGCCGGGCGCGAGCCACTCGCCCCGAATGATGGGTGTGGTCGCCAGCGTCGCGCACGACACCAGATCGGCCGTGCGTACTGCCTGCTCGAGGTCGGGGCTGGAGCGCACGGCGCATCCTTCCAGGCTCGACTGGCCGGCAAGGCGGCGTGCCGCCTCGGGGTTGCGGCTCCATATCGTGATGTCCTCGATCGGCAGCACGGTCCGGTATGCCTCCGGGATCAAGCTGGCGACGCGCCCGGAACCGGCGACCACCAGGCGCCGTGCGTCGCGCCGCGCCAGATGGCGCGCTGCCAGCGCGGAGGCGGCCGCGGTGCGGCGCGAGGTGATCTCGTCACCGTCCATCTGCGCCAACGGTTCACCCGTCGCGGCGCTGTAGAGGATATAGGTGGAATGCAGGCCCGGCCGGCCGCGCGCGGCGTTGCCGGGGAAGATGTTGACGGTCTTGATGCCCATGTAATCGCCATGCCAGGCCGGCATGATGAGAACAGTGCCCTCGGCGCCCTTGCCGTTGCCGACCGTATGCACGTGCCGGGTCGGCACCTGGCATCCGGTCACGAACATGCGTGCGATCGCCTCGATCAAGGTGTTGAAGGGCAGCGCCTGCCGGGTGCCGGCGCGATCAATTATCTTCATTGCTCATTCGCTTTAATGCTGTGGGATATTGCCTGATGCTGAGATTAGCACGCCGGCAAAGCACCCCTCACACCACGTCGGAATTCGGAGTAGGATGGATCGGGCAAGCGCCGTGCCGCATGCGCTGCCCCGAGCTGTCTGGCCCCCACCGGCACGGCGCAAGCATTACCGGGGGGAACATCATGCGACACACTTTGAAAGCAGTCTTCGACAACCGAAGCGATGCCCAGCACGTGCTGGAAGAATTGCTGGCTTCGGGCTACACGCACGCCGACGTCGCACTCTCGGGCGACACCAGCGAAACGGCAAGCGCCGCACACCACGAAGGGCTGGGCGCCTCGGTCCGGCACGCCTTTGGCAGACTGTTCGGATCGAAGCATCATGACAATCCGATGAGCGATCCGATGAGCGATCCGGCGCAGTCTCCCGACGCGGCCATGCATGGTCAACACATCGTCATGTTCACGACCGAATCCGAACCGGAAGCCGAACGCGCCGCCGGCATCATCGGCCGCTTCGGCCCGGCCGGCATCGAGGAAGGCCACGAGCAGTCGGACCAGGCCAGCGCCGGCACTTACCTGCCCGGCGTCGCCGAGATCAGTGCCTGCCCGCCGGGCACCGAGCCCGGCGCGCTGCAATACCGTAGCCTCGATGACGGCCGCTACTTCGGCACCCAGAATGCCGCCTCTCCGCCATCCGGCAACACCTACCAGGATTCGATGGGCGCGGGCTCGCCCTGGGGCCACCCCGCCGAAGACATGGCCTACCGCTACGGCAAGGCCATGGGCGCCAGCGATACCTACCGCGACAGTTCATGGGAAGAGGCCGAATCCAGCCTGCAGAGCGATTGGGAACAGAAGCACGCGAGCGGCGAGTCGTCGGCATGGCACCGGATCGAGGCGGCCGTGCGCCAGGGATGGGACCGGGTGAAAAACCGGCACGTCCGGTAGGAATAGGGGAAAGCCGTCCCTGCGCCGCGGCGCCCGCCGGCCGGGCGCAGGGTGTGGGCCGGCGCTCAGTGCAGCTTGGCCATCGCCACCAGCGTCAGGGTGACGGTGATCGCGCCGCCGATGCGGGTCGCGATCTGCGCGAACGGCATCAGTTGCATGCGGTTGGCGGCCGTCAGGATCGCCACGTCGCCGGTACCGCCCTGGCCGCTGTGGCAGGCATTGATGATCGCCGCTTCGATCGGATACATGTTTAACTTGCGGCCGACCAGGAAGCCGGTGGCCATCAGGCTGACGACCGTCGAGACGATGATGGTGAGGTTCACGACATTGAAGGCCGAGACCAGCTTGTCCCAGGGCGTCATCGAGGCGCCGATGGCGAACAGCAAGGGATAGGTGACTGCCGTCGAGAAGAATTTATAGACCACGTAGGAGCTTTGCTGCAGCTGCGGCGACACCGCGCGCGACAGCTTGAAGATGACGGCCACGAACAGCATGACCACCGGCGCCGGGAACTCGAACAGCTTGAAACTGAGCACGCCGACCATGTACAGCGAAATCGAGGTGATGCCCGCCGCGGCGATATGGCCGATGTCCATGTGCAGGGGCAGGACTTCCGCCAGCGGCTTGCCGTCGTCCTGGTCGCCCGGCTGCAGGCGGCCTTCGCCGGTCAGGTGCGGATGCTTCTTGCCGATCGCGTTCAGCATGCCCGACAGCAGGATCGCCGTCAGGCTGCCCAGCATCACCGCCGGCAGTACGTGCGCGAAGATGTCGCCCTGCTCCTGGTGCAGGATGCCTGCGTAGCCGATCGACAGCGGAATCGCGCCTTCGCCGACGCCGCCGGCCATGATCGGCGCGACCAGGTAGAAGAAGGTGTGGAAGGCGTCCTGGCCCAGCGCCACGCCGACCGCCGTGCCGACGATGCCCGCCACGACCGAGCCGATCGCGAGCGGTACGAAGATCTTGATGAAGCCCTTGATCAGTACCGAGCGGTCCATGCTGAGGATGCTGCCGACGATGATCGACGAAATGAACAGGTACAGGAAGTTGGTGGACTTGGTGAAGTCGACCACGTTCTTCAGCACCGGCGCCGGAATCAGGTGGCTGAACGCCAGGTAGGAGGGGATGAAGGTGGCGAAAATGGCGGCGGCGCCGATGTTGCGGAAGAACGGCAGGCGCTTGCCCAGTTCCGCGCACGAAAATCCGCCGACGGTCAGGATGGCGATCGATACGCAGATATCGTTGGGCACCTTGCCTGTCGCGACGAATCCGGCGATCAGCGCCACCAGCAGGACATAGGTGGGAAGCGGAACGATGCCGAGGCGGATATCCATCAGTTTCCAGAACGGATGGGGCTTCGGCTGGACGGGTGCTTGCGCGTGGGCTTGTGCCTGGGCATTTTCAAGCGGGAGTCGGTTAAGTTGCGTCATGTATATCACTTATGGCTTTGATGAATATGGCGCAACTCTACCCCCGTCTCCCCTTCATTTAGCTTTCAGTGTGGCGATCAGCCGCTCAGGCGCACTTCGATCCGCTCGATCACCTGGTGCAGGTCTTCGGGCGGCACCGGCGGGCTGAAAAAATATCCCTGGCCGATGTGGCAGCCATGGGCGAGCAGCCAGTTCATCTGCTCCCGGGTTTCCACGCCTTCGGCGACGATGGTCATCTTCAGCGCGTTACCCATCGCGACGATGGCCTGGGTCAGCTTTTCCGCGTTCGGGTCCTGCAGCATGCTGCGGGTGAAGGATTGGTCGATCTTGAGGCATTGCAGCGGCAATTGGCGCAGGTAGCTCAGCGAGGAAAAGCCGGTGCCGAAATCGTCGAGGGCGGTGGCGATGCCGCTCTCGTTCAGCGCCCGCAGCACGCTCTGGGTTTCGCCGAGTTCGCGCATGAAGCAGGATTCGGTCACCTCGATTTCCAGGGCACTCGCTGGAACCTGATATTCCTTCAATAACTCGGTCAGGTAGGCGACCAGGTTCGGCGACAGGATGTCCGCGATCGACAGGTTGATCGCGATCGGCAGCATCGCGTGGCCGTGGGTCTGCAGGCGGGCCTGTTCGGCGATCGCGTGGCGCATCACCCAGCGGTCGATCCGGATGATCTGGTCGCTGTTCTCGGCGATCGGGATGAAGGCGCCGGGGCTGCTCTGCCCCCGGGTCGGGTGGTTCCATCGCACCAGCGCTTCGAGGCCGACCACCTTGCGGCTGATGAGATCTACCTTCGGCTGGAACACCAGCGACAGCTGATTCCGCTCGACCGCCTCGTCCAGGTCGCGCTCGAGCAGGTAATAGTCGCGCTGGTCCGCCGCCATCGCCAGTTCGAAGACGACGCTGCGGCTGCGGCCGCGGTATTTGGCCTGGTACAGCGCGAGGTCGGCGTGGCGCAGCAATTCGCTGACGGTCCGGCCGTGACCGGGCGGAATCGCAATGCCCACCGAAACCCCCAGGCGGAATTGCTGTCCCTTGATGTCGAACGGCCTGGCAACGGCCTGGTGCAGGCGCTCGGCAAACGTCAGGGCGGTGGCGGCATTCGGATGCGGGATCTGCAGCAGCAGCATGAATTCGTCGCCGCCGAGGCGCGCCAGCAGGTCGAATTCCCGCATCACCGCCTTCAGCCGCAGGCTCAATTGCTGGAGCACCTGGTCGCCCGTTTCATGGCCATAGGTGTCGTTGATCTTCTTGAAATGGTCCAGGTCCAGTAGCATCAGCGCGGTGTTGTATTCGCCGTCTTCCAGGCGCCGCGATACCTCGTCCTCCATGGCCCGGCGGTTGTACAGGCCCGTCAGGTGATCGTGGTGGGCCCGCCAGTGCAAGGTCTCCTGCATTTTCCGGTTCACCTGCAGCTTGTTCACCTCGCTCAGGATCTGCAGCAGGTTCTGCAGCGCCTCCGCATCCGACTTCAGCCACGCATCCGAATGGCCCCGCACCGACTCCTGCCACACGGCGAAGGAGCGCCGCGGTTCCAGGCGAATCCGCCCATTCGGAAGCGACACCATCTCCTTGGCGGGCTCGCCGCCCCAGCGCACTTTACGCACCACTTCCGGCCGGGTCATGAAGCAGAAAATGATGTCCTCGTCATGGCGCTGCGCCACCATCAGGCCGGCGGCTTCCGGCAGAAACTTGAGCGTCTTTTTTTGGGACGTCAGCAGATCGTCCCACGTGCTGACCATCGGACGGGCGGTCTGGCTGTCCAGCCGCGCCCCGACCTCGTCGAGTATCTGGTGCGTGGCCCCCTGGCGCCTTCCCGGCCCGCCGACAGAGGCGAGCGTACCGATCTGCACGCCCATGGTACTGGCATTGAACGCCGGCAGCAGCCTGGGCATCCACAGTTCCAGCACAGTGGTGATATCGCCGTCCTGGATCAGGGCTTGATGAAACTGGCTCAGCAAACGATCCAGCGTCAGGCGATGGCGTACCGATTCCAGATGCGACAAGGCCTCGATGCGCATGTTGGCGATTTCCGCCAGCAGTTCGGCCAACTGGCGCATGCCCTCCCTGAGCTGGTATGGCGGCGTCCTGGGGCGATGGTGATGGCAGGCGATCAGCCCCCACAGCTTGCCGTCGCAGACGATCGACAAGGTCAGCGTGGCACGCACGCCCATATTCCGCAGATAGGACAGGTGGACCGGGGACAGGCCGCGCAACATGCTGTGGCTTTGATCGAGCAAGGATCCGTCCGGCAGCGTCGGCGGCACCAGCGTATCCATCGACGCTTCCACATCGGCCAGCACGCGCAACTTGTTGGTCAGGTAGAGCGAGCGCGCCTGACTGGGGATATCGGAAGCGGGAAAGCGCAATCCCAGATATTTTTTCTGGTACGCCGCCGAGGTGTGCTCGGCCACGACTTCACCGGCCCCATCGGGCATGAAGCGGTAGATCATCACCCGGTCGAACGCGCTGATTTCCTGGATCACCTTCACGCACTCGCCAAAGAATGCGTCGAGGCCCTCGGCGCGCCGCAAACGGGCGACGATGGGTCCGAAATCGGCGAATACCTGGTTTTGCCGCCGCAACTCATCCACGCTGGCGTTCACCGGCAGCCACTCGATGATCGCGTACTCCCCGCAGCGGTGCCCGAGGCATTCCCATTGCGAGATACCCGGCTGCATCGGCCCGGCGCAGGTTTGCTCGAACCGGGGACGCCAGGGCAGCGCCAGCGGATGCGTGGCAGGCAGCGCCGCGATGTCGAGCGCGCTGTCTGGTGCGCTGTCGGGTGGTCCCGGGCCTTCCACGGCAGCGACCCACTCGCCCAGCGGCGTGGAGAGCAGCGCCCCTGCATCCGGCAATCCCGGCCAGTGGTGCACGATCCCCGCGGAGACTTGCACGATGCGCCGGCTCGCCACGTCCACGACCATCAGGAAACCGTAGGACTGCACGGTGCCCAGCAGATGAATCGCCTCCTGCGCGCAGGTACTCTCCAGTTCCACCGAAATGGTGTCGTCACGCCCGCCCGGGCTCATGCTTTCCTGCTCCTACATCGCAGCCATCCAGCTTCAGACCTGCGGCATGCGCTTTGGTTCCGATTGGCCCTTCGCCAGCACGGCTTGCGGTTCTGGCCTTACCGTCCGGATACGTGACGCCAAGCATTCGAAACCTTGGCTATACTGAATGCAAGCCATGATCGGCATGCAATGCGATTGCCATTGCGCTTGCAGTCGCCGGTCCATCCTTCATGCTTCAGACTGACAGGAGGTAACATGCAGACGACCTGGATTGTGTCGGCCAACGCCGGCCGAGCGAGGATTTTTTCGGACTACGACCCGGCCGAACCGCTGGAAGAAATCGAGGACCTGGTCAGTTCCGCCGCGCGCATGCGGACTTCGGACATCAACACGGACGAGGTCGGGCGCACGGCCGCCGGCAGCAGCAGCCACAACATCGGCGGCAACGAAGCTGCGGGCTTCGCCCACAACGCCAAGGCCGGCGCCCCGAACAAGGCCTACCAGCCGGCCCAGACGCCGCAGGAGCACGAAGCGGAACAGTTCGTGAAGGACATCTCGAAATACCTGATGGACGCGCACCAGGAAGGCCGTTTCCAGCAACTGGTCATTTCCGCCTCGCCGCAGTTCCTCGGCGCGCTACGCATGTACCTGGATCCGCACATCAAGCCGCTGATCAAGCTCGAGGTCAACAAGGACTACACCCACTCGAACGCGCAGCAACTGCGCGAGCAGATCCGCGAGCAATTGCAGGCCCAGCGGGCCAACAAGCTGCAATAAGGCCGCACGGTCTTGCCAGCACAACGCCAGCCGGTGAGGCTGGCGTTTTTTTACACCATGCACGCAAAGTCATCAATTTCCCGGTAGCGGCGGTGGCGATGCTGCCCGGCGGCCTGCGTCCGGCGCTGCTGTGGAGCGCCCTGGTTGGCGCGACCCTGGTGGCGCTGTTCGTGCTGGACCGCTTCGGCGCCGGCATCGACCCGCAGGTGCTAAGCTGGCGCCGTTACCGACCATCGATCGACGCCATGCCCGTTCCCGTTTCCCGCCTCGCCCTGCTGGCCCTGGGCCTGCTCGGCGCCACCCTCACCGTGCTGGCCGCCGCGCGCGAGCGCCATGAGCACGCCGATCTGGTCCCGATCGACTCCCTCGACGTGCCGCGCTACCTCGGCGCCTGGTACGAGATCGCGAAGTACCCGAACCGCTTCCAGAAGGGTTGCGACGGCTACACCACCGCGCACTACAGCCTGCTGCCGGACAAGACCCTGCAGGTCGTCAACCGCTGCCGGCGCGCCGACGGACGCTTCATCGAGGCCGCCGGCGTCGCCCGCCAGCTCGGCCCGGCCGATTCGCCGAAGCTCGAAGTGCGCTTCGCGCCGGGCTGGCTGTCCTTCCTGCCGATGGTCTGGGGCGACTACTGGGTGATCGACCTCGACCCGGAGTATCAACTGGCCGCGGTCAGCGAACCGAAGCGGGAATACCTGTGGATCCTATCGCGCACCCCGACCGTGCCGCGCCAGGCCTACGCCGCCCTGCTCGACCGGCTCGAACGCCAGGGCTTCGACCTGGACCGGCTGGAGGCGACCAGGCAGGCGCGCTGACGCCGCTTACCAGGTGAAGTCGTCCGGGATCTTGAAGTCGGCGTAGGGATCGTCTTCCTCGACCGCTTGCGGCGCGGCCTTGGCGACGCGCACCACGATGTCGGGCGCGCGCTCGGCGATCTTGTCGGCGATCACGCGCGGCACCAGCTCGAAGCCGCCCCCAATGCTGACGATGCTCAGGCGGCCCGCCACCAGGTGCTCGCGCACCTTCTCGGACACGTGGATCCGTTCGATCTTGGTACCGATCGTGAAGTTGTAGGGAATGTCGCCGTTGCCCTTGGGCTGGCGGTTGGTCTTGACCATCTGCGCGATCTGCGCGGCGACCGCCTTTTGCGCTGCGGCGGCGTCGCGCTGGGCGTTCAGTTCGCGCGCGCGCTCGGCGTTCTTGCGCTGCACTTCCAGCGCCGCCTCGCGCGCCTCGTTCTGCTTCTCCACGCCGGTGCGAAGCTCGATCTTGTGCTGCTTGCTCTTTTCCTGGTTGGCCGCCTTGACCTTTTTCTTGTCGACCAGGCCGGCCTTCAGCAGCTGCTCTTGCAGGGAAACCATGATGTTGCTCCGTATGTGCGAAGCCGCAAGCATAACAATCCGGGCCGCCGCCAACAAGGGCGGCGGCCCGAGGCTTCAATCGCCAAGGAAAAAGCGCAACATCTCGGCCGAGGCGTTCGGGCCGGACGGATCGGCATACGAGCCGGCCGTGCTGCCGCCCGACCAGGCGTGGCCGGCGCCATGGAGAAGCCAGTGTTCCGCCACGACCCGTCCGGCGTCGTCCAGCGCCATGACGCGGGTATGCCCCTGGCCACGTTCTTCGCGCTGCTCCAGCCCGCGCCCGCCTGCGTCCTGCGTGAACTGGTGGAAGGCGGCCTGGCCGTTGGACGGGTGAACGATGGCGTCACGGTCGCCGTGGAAGACGATCACCGGCACCGGCTTGCCGAGCTTCGCGCCTGCGCGCATCTTCTTCGGCGCGCCCTTCATCGCGTTCAGTCCGGACATCAGGTCGTGCGCCCCGCCGGCCGGCAGCCCCGAATGCACACCGGCGGCGGCGTACAGCTCGGGATAGGCCGCCGCCATCACGGCCGCCATCGCGCCGCCGGCCGACAGGCCCGCCACATACACGCGTCCCGGGTCGCCGCCATGCTCGCGCACGACTTGCCGCGTCATGCCGGCGATCAGCGAGGGCTCTCCCTGGTCGCGCTGTTGATGTTTCGCTTCGAACCAGTTCCAGCACTGCGAATGGTTGGCGCCGGCAGCCTGCTCCGGGTACAGCACCAGGCAGCCGCTCTCTTCGGCCAGCAGGTTCATCGTGGTGCCGGCGGCGAAGTCTTCCGGATCCTGCTTGCAGCCGTGTAGCATCACCACCAGGGGACGCGGCCCGGACGCCGGCTTGGCCGGCACGTACAGCCGGTAGCGGCGGGTGCCGGCTTCGTTGGTGAAGCTGCCTTCCAGGAACTGGCCGGGGCCATGCGTGGCGGGATCGACGCTCCTGTCGCGGCCGGGCATGCCCTGTCCGGGCAGCCCCGCTTTCAGGCGCGCCATCCAGTCCTGGAGTCCGCTTGCGCTTGCGCCTGTGCTTGCGCCTGTGCCGCCATCCGGCCCGGCTGCGCGCCGGCGCGCGCCCGGCGACCAGGCCGGCGGCGGGTTCAGGTCGACGAAGGGCGCCTTGCCTGCCGGCTCAGTTGCACGGGTCGGCGGCGTGGCCGCGCCCATCAGGCCGGCCGCCTGCAGGGCCTCCTGGATGATCGCCGTGGCGGCGGCCGGGTTCTTGCCCTGGCTGGAGCGCACTGCGCCCAGGATGTTCTCGACAAAATTTTCGTAGGGTTTCATGTTATTCCTCAGGATTGGATGCGGTCGGCAAGCGCCGCCTTGACAGCGTTCGAGGCCAGGAAGGCCCCCAGCACGTGGATGGAGGCGATCGCCTGGCGCGCCAGCTCGGGCGTGACGTCGTCGTCGATGGATGCCAGGCCGAGCACGTGGATCTCGAGCCGTTCGCCGGCGGCGACCGTCTTTTCCAGCTCGGCCTTCGCGTAACGCTGCATGCCCATCACGTAGCGCTTGCGCGTCACGGTCTGGCGGATCGCCTCGCCGTGCAGCTGCAACTGGTTGCGGATCGCCATGCGCACGAAGTCGGTCCGGTTCGTATAAAAGCCTTCCTCGACCAGCAGGTCCATCTGCGCGAGGTCGACCAGGCCAAGGTTGATCGTGACCTTTTCGGTGTCGGGAAATTTTGGCTTTGCTTCGACAAGTTTCATAAAATACTCTCCTTATACGCCATATGGAGTATAGCCGGAGTATTTCAAGCGCTATCTTGCTTATCGGCGGAAAAACCACAGCAGCAGCGAGACCACCACCGAGATGACCAGGCAGGTCACGATCGGGAAGTTGAAGCTGAAACCTTCGCGGACGATGTGGATGTCGCCGGGCAAGCGGCCCAGCGGCAGGCGGCGCAGCCAGGGCCAGGCGAGGCCGGCGGCCAGGAGGATGAGGCCGGAGATGACGAGGAGTTTTTGCATCGTATTCCCGTCGTTCCCGCCTGCGCGGGGACGACGTGTCGTGGAATGGCAATCAAGCCGAGGAAGCCCCACCCTTGTTGGTCGGCGGCGGCACCTTGCCGCTGCTGGGGTCACCCCCGGTCAGTGAAGCTCCCTCGCCGCTGCTGGTGCCAGTCCGGCTGTCGTCGGCGCTGGCCGCTTCGCCCAGGCCGGTGCCGCCGGCCACCGCCGCGCCCGCGCCAGGGCTCAGTTGTTGCCCCTGCGCGGCGCCGTCGGGCTCCTGCCGCGGCGCGCCCGATCCGCCCCGGTTGCCGGCACCGGCCATCCGCGCGCCCGCCGCGGCATCGGTGCCGCCCACCTTGCCCGCGACCTCGCTGCCGACCTTGCCCGACTGCCCCTGCACCGGCTGGGCGCCGCCCGGCGAGCTCGTATCGCTGCGTGAAGCATCTTTTTGCTGGTTTGCCATGTCGATCTCCTGTGCGTCGTTCGCAATGGTGACCATTCTGCCGAACTTGCGGCAGGCAGCGCGCGCCCTAGCCTGCCAGCACTTGGTCACGCACTGCAGTTGCATGTCGGCCACAACTTTGTTATCAATTCCTATATAGAAATATTACGATCTGCGAAGAAAGCCGGGGCAAGTCAACAAAAAAGTTAAAATGACTGCCCCCCATTTTTAAACTTCATCCTTACAGTGAATACTCGATTCCCGCCTTCCCGTCTGGTCCGCTGGCTGCGCCGCAGCCTCGCCTGTGCCGTCCTGTCCGGCGGATTGGCGCAGGCGGCCGGGCCGCAGCCGGTGCTGCTGGGGATCGACGGCGAGTTTGGACTGGACAACAGCACCTCGGCCCAGGCCGTGGAACTGGGCATGCGCACCGCGATCGCCGAGATCAACGCGGCCGGCGGCGTGCTCGGCGGACGCCCGCTCGAACTGGTGACCAAGGACCATCGCTCGATCCCTGCGCGCGGCATCCGCAATATCCAGGAATTCGCGCGCATGCCGGGCCTGGTGGCCGTGTTCGGCGGCCGCTTCAGCCCGGTCATCATCGAGGAGCTGCCGACCCTGAAGTCGACCCGCATCCTGTTCATGGCGCCGTGGTCCTCGGCCGACGCGATCGTCGACAACGACATGCGGCCGAACTACGTCTACCGCCTGTCGCTGCGCGATTCGCTGGCCATGCCCAGGCTCCTGCAGGCGGCGCACCGGCGCCGGCTGGACCGGGTCGGCCTGCTGCTGACGAACACGTCCTGGGGCCGCAGCAACGCCGAGGCGGCCGAGCGGGCGGTGCCCGCCATCCACGGCATGACGATCGCCGGCACGTCCTGGTACAACTGGCGCGACAGTTCGCTGGTCGGCAAATACCAGCAGCTGCGCGCCGCCGGCGCCCAGGCCATCGTGCTGGTGGCGAACGACGACGAGGCGGCGGTGCTGGTGCGCGAGGTTGCCGCGCTGCCGAAGGAGCAGCGGCTGCCGATCCTGAGCCACTGGGGCGTGACCGGCGGCGAATTCGCCAAACTCGCCGGCCCGGCCCTGCAGCAGGTCGATTTTTCCGTGATCCAGACCTTCAGCTTCTGGAAGGCCGACCCGGCGCGCGTGCGGCGCTTCCTGGCCAGCGCCGCCAAGGTGTCGCCGGTCAGGCGCATCGAGGACATCCAGGGCCCGGTCGGCGTGGCCCACGCGTATGACCTGACCCACATCCTGGCGCTGGCGATCGACCGGGCCGGCAGCACCGACCGCCGGCTTGTCCGCGACGCGCTCGAGCATCTGCCGGCCTGGCGCGGCCTGGTCAAGAACTATGCACCGCCCTTCACGCCGGCCCGCCACGAGGCGCTGGGGCCGGGCGAACTGCTGATGGCACGCTACCGCGACGACGGCGTGCTGGTGCCGGCCCAGGAGTAAGGATGGCGCCGGCTTCCCGTCCCGCCGGGCTGTCGCGGCGTTTCGCGATCGCCGCCGCGATCCTGACCGCGGCCGCCATGCTCCTGATTTCGATCGTGTCGCTGTGGCTGATCGACCGCCAGCGCGAGCGCGCTAACGACCTGCTGCAGCAGCGCGAGGTGAGCTTCCACGCCACCACCGTCGGCCACAATCTGGAAGCGCTGAGCACCCGCCTGAAGGACGTCGCGGCCAGTCCGATCCTGGCTACCGCCCTGGTCGACAGCGCCGGCAAGGAAACCTACCTGACACCCTTCCTGCACGGCCTGCGCCAGATGAACGGGATTCCGGTGCAGGTCCTGTTCACCGATTTCGAGGGACAGAAAATCGCCGACAACGGCGGCACCGGCTTCGGCGAGCGCGAAGCCGCCTGGCTGCGCGAGCGCCTGGCCAGCGGCGACGAGCGCCCCGCCCTGCTGGACGGCGAACTGGTCGGGGTCTACCTGCTGCGCTACACGCGCACTCGCACGCCGGAAGGCGCGCTGATGTACAAGATCCGCCTGGCCGACCTCAAGCCGACGCCGTGGGCCGTGCTCGGACCCGGCAATGCGCAGCGGCCGCAGGCGCGCGAGATCAGCGCGCCGGTACCGCTGCCGTCCGGCCTGGCCCACCTCGGGCTGGTGCTGCGCGAGGACGAGCGCCGGCTGGCCGAGCCGCTCGGCACGCCGGCGCCGCAATACCTGCTGGTCGGCGCGATCACGGTCGCGCTGGCGCTGCTGGTGTTCCTGCTGGCGCAGCGCCTGGCGCTGGGCCTGACGCGCGACCTGCGCGGCCTGGAAGCGTTTTCGGCCAGCCTGGGCGACGCCGGCATCAGCCAGCAGCGCGCGCCGCTGGAGGGCAGCCGCGAGGTGGTCAGCCTGGCCGGCGCCATCAACCGCATGCTCGACCGCCTGTACGAGCAGCACGCGCACCTGGAGGCGGAGCGCCGCAAGTTCCACCAGCTGTCGAACAACATCCCGCAGCTGGTGTGGATGGCGGACCCGGACGGCAACATCCTCTGGTTCAACGACCGCTGGTACGAGTTCGCCGGCGCCGAGCCGGGCAAGGTCGCCATCGAGGACTGGCAGAAACTGCACGACCCGAACGTCCTGCCCGAGGTCATGCGCCGCTGGCGCCAGGCCATCGTCAGCGGCCTGCCCGACCAGATGACCTTCCCGCTGCGCGGCGCGGACGGGCGTTACCGCAGCTTCTTCTGTTCGATCGCACCGCTGCGCGACGCCGGCGGGCGCATCCTCCAATGGTTCGGTACCTGCACCGACGTCAGCCAGCTCGAAGAGGCCGAGCGCGCAGTGCGCTACAGCGAAGAGCGGCTGCAACAGGGCCTGGTGGCGGCGCGCATGGCGGTGTGGGAGCGCGATCCGGTCAAGGGCTCGGTCAGCTTCTCGGCCAACCTGCACAGCGTGTTCGGCAAGCACTGGAGCAATGTCGCCGAGCTGTGGGAGCTGGTCCATCCCGACGACCACGCGCAGCTGGCCGAGAGCGTCGAACAGGCCGTGCGCGAAGGCGGCGTCTACCGCGCCACCCCGCGCATCCGCCGCCCCGACGACGGCCGCACCATCTGGATCGACATCCGCGGCCGCCTCGGCCTCGGTCCGGACGGCCGCAGCACGGTGGTCCACGCGATCGCGGTCGACATCACGGAACGCAAGCATGCCGAGGAAGCGCTACAGCTGGCGGACCGCCGCAAGGACGAATTCCTGGCGATGCTGGCGCACGAGCTGCGCAATCCGCTGGCGCCGATCGGCAGCGCGGCCGATATGCTGCGCATCGCCTATTCCGGCGAACCGCGCGTCAAGCAGATCAGCGAGATCATCGCGCGCCAGGTCGCCCACATGCGCCACCTGGTCGACGACCTGCTCGACGTCTCGCGCGTGACGCGCGGCCTGGTCAAGATCAACCGCCAGCCGACCGACCTGCGGCGTGTGGCAAGCGAAGCGGTCGAGCAGTCGCGGCCCCTGGTCGAGGCGCGCCGCCACCAGCTGGAGGTGGCGCTGCCGGACCATGCATTGATGGTCGACGGCGACCATACCCGCCTGGTGCAGGTGGCGGCCAACCTGCTCAACAACGCCGCCAAGTACACCCACGAAGGCGGCCGCATCGCGGTCGTGCTGGACGAACACGAAGGCCGGGCGCGCCTGACCGTGCGCGACAACGGCACCGGCATCGGCCCCGACCTGCTGCCGGTGGTATTCGACCTGTTCACCCAGGGCTCGCGCACCCTCGACCGCGCCCAGGGCGGCCTCGGCCTCGGCCTGGCGCTGGTGCGCAAACTGGTCGAACTGCACGGCGGCCAGGTCGCCGCCAGCAGCCCCGGCCAGGGCCAGGGCAGCACCTTCACCGTGACCCTCCCCCTCGTTTGATGTAAAACAGACCGGGGTCAGAGCCCGATTTTGGGCAATTGCCAAAAATCGGGCTCTGACCCCGGTTTGAAGAAATTGCGGCACGGCACGCGTTTGACCGGGGCAGCGAATCGTTGGAACATGGCCTGCCCATCAACGATTCTGCTGCACTATGTCTCCTGAGCTCGGCCTGGTCTGCATCACGGTATCGAAGGACGTCCGCTACCGCACCGTCACGCGCAAGCGCTTGCTCGAGCAGTCCGACGCCGGACAGCGCAAGGTGCTCGACGATATTTACCGCGACAACATCCAGACCCTCGACGGCGCCCTGCAGTACTGCAAGCGCGAAGGGATCCGCCTGTACCGCCTGCCATCCTCGATCTTCCCCTTCTTCGACGAGGATGTCGGGCGCGAGGTGATGCAGGCGCTGGCACCCAGCCTGGCGCGCACCGGGCAGCGCGCCACCGAACTCGGCCTGCGCCTGGTGATGCATCCCGACCAGTTCGTCGTCCTCAGTTCCGATTCGGCCGAGGTGGTGGCCAACAGCGTCAAGATCCTGCAGATGCACGCCGACATCATGGACCTGCTGCAGCAGCCGCGCTCGCCCTGGGCGGTGCTCGAGATCCACGGCGGCAAGGCGAACCGCAGCGACGCCTTGGTCGAACGCATCAGGGATCTGCCCGACCCGATCCGCCTGCGCCTGTGCCTCGAGAACGACGAGTACGCCTACAATGCCGAGCAGATCCACGACGTCTGCACCCGCGCGCAAGTGCCGATGGTGTTCGACGCCCACCACCACATCGTCAGCGAAAAGCTGTCCAGCTACGATGACCCCAGCGTGGCCGAGATGTTGAAGAAAGCCCGTGCGACCTGGCCGGATCCGGCGCAGCAGCTGGTGCACATCTCGAACGGGCGCGAAGGATTCAACGACCGCCAGCACGCGGACCTGATCGCGATGATGCCGGCGTCCTACGCCCACGCGCCGTGGATCGAGGTCGAGGCAAAGAACAAGGAAGAAGCGATCGCCGGGCTGCGCAACTGGCTGAATTAGCAAACAGTCACGCTGCGCCGCACCATTCAAGGACCATATAGCTGCCATCAGGAATCATAATTAGTCAATCCGCCCCGCCGGGTTCAGAATGGATGTGCTTCTGTTACCGAATAAGACATGATCGTCCGCGACCGTCCTTCCCCGCTGCGCCTGTTCCTGATCATGCGGGGATCGGTCCTGCCGAACATCTGGACAAGCCTGCTCGGCACCACCCTGCTGGCGATCGCCGTCACCTTCACCCAAGGCACGCTGTGGGGCCACAAGATCGCGATCGGCGCGGTCCCCTTCACGCTGATGGGCCTGCCCCTCGCGATCTTCCTCGGCTTTCGCAACAACGCCGCCTACGACCGCTACTGGGAAGGCCGCAAGCAGTGGGGAGAACTGGTCCTGCGCAGCCGCAACCTGGCGCGCCAGTGCCTGTCGCTGGTCGATGAGGATGCGCTGCGCACCCGCATGATCCGGCGCGCGATCGCCTACGCGCACGCGCTGCGCCACCGCCTGCGCCGCAGCGACCCGGCCGCCGACGCCGCGCCCTGGCTGGAGAAGGTCGAATGGGAGCGCGTGCGCCACCTCCCCAACCTGCCGCACGCGCTGATGCTGGAGATGGGCGCCGACCTCGGGACGCTGGCGCGCGCGCGCCGCATCGAGCCGTGCCTGGTCCCGGCCCTCGACGCCAGCCTGTCGGCGATGACCGGCGTGGCCGCCGCCTGCGAGCGCATCCAGGGCACGCCGATCCCGTTTTCCTACACCCTGCTGCTGCACCGCACCGCCTACCTGTACTGCGTGCTGCTGCCTTTCGGCCTGGTCGACGCGATCGGTGACCTGACCCCGGTGGTGACGCTGCTGGTCGCCTACACTTTCTTCGGCCTGGATGCCCTCGGCGACGAGATCGAGGAGCCGTTCGGCACCTCCGACCACGACCTGCCGCTCGAGGCCATCTGCCGCACCATCGAGATCGACCTGCGCACGGCGCTCGGCGACCCCACCCTTCCCCCACCCCTAATGCCGGTCGACTACCGGCTCAGCTAGCACAATGAAGACTGAATACCTGGATCGAATCCGCTGCGCCCGCCTGCGCGCACGCGTCACGGGCGCCGACAACGCCGCCAGCTGGATCAAGGACGGCATGACCGTCGGCATGAGCGGCTTCACCCGCGCCGGCGACGTCAAGCTGGTGCCGGCCGCGCTGGCCGAGCGCGCCCGCCGCGAACCGATGAAGATCACGCTGCTCACCGGCGCCTCGCTCGGCAACGACACCGACAAGCTGCTCACCGAAGCGGGCGCGCTGTCCCGCCGCATGCCCTTCCAGGTCGATCCGGTGCTGCGCGCCGCCATCAACCGCGGCGAGGTGATGTACATCGACCAGCACCTGTCCGAGACCGTCGAGCAGCTGCGCAGCCACCACATCAAGCCGGTCGACGTGGCGGTGGTGGAAGCGGTGGCGATCACGGAAAGCGGCGCGATCATCCCCACCACCTCGGTCGGCAACAGCGCCAGCTTCGCGATCCTGGCCGACAAGGTCATCGTCGAAATCAACCTGGCGCAGACCACCGGCCTCGAAGGCCTGCACGACATCTGGATCCCGAAGAAACGTCCGATGCGCGAGCCGATCCCGATCATGTCGGTCGAGCAGCGCGCCGGCACTCCCTTCATCGAGATCCCGCCGGAAAAGATCGTCGCGATCGTGATTACCGACCAGCCGGACAGCACCTCCTCGGTGCTGCCGCCGGACGAGGAGACCGCCGCCATCGCCGGCCACCTGGTGCGCTTCTTCGAGGACGAGATCATCAAGGGCCGCCTGACCCCCAGCCTGCTGCCGCTGCAGGCCGGCATCGGCACCATCGCCAACGCCGTGCTGGCCGGCTTCGTCGACAGCCCCTTCCACCACCTCACCATGTATTCCGAGGTGCTGCAGGATTCGACCTTCGACCTGTTCGACGCCGGCAAGCTCGAATTCGCTTCCGGCTCCTCGATCACCCTGTCGCCGGAAAAGAGCGCGCAGGTGTTCCGCGACTTCGCGCGCTACAAGGACCGGCTTGTGCTGCGTCCGCAGGAAGTGTCGAACCATCCGGAAGTGATCCGGCGCCTGGGGATCATCGCGATCAACACCGCGCTGGAAGCCGACATCTACGGCAACATCAACTCGACCCACGTCGGGGGCACCCACATGATGAACGGGATCGGCGGCTCGGGCGACTTCGCGCGCAACGCCTACCTGTCGGTGTTCGCCACCAAGTCGACCGCCAAGGGCGGCCGCGTGTCGTCGATCGTGCCGATGGTGTCGCACGTCGACCATACCGAACACGATGTCGACATCGTCGTCACCGAACAGGGCCTGGCCGACCTGCGCGGCCTGGCGCCGCGCGAGCGCGCCGAGGTCATCATCGAGCGCTGCACGGCCGAGCCGTACAGGACCATGCTGCGCGAGTACGTGAGGGAAGCGCAGCAGCGCGGCGGCCAGACGCCGCACGTGCTGGAAAAGGCGTTTGCCTGGCACCAGCGCTACCGCAACACCGGCAGCATGCTGACCGGCGATTGACGCCTGTGCGTGGTTTAGTGTGCAATAGCAAATGACCACGCATTCCACTTCGACACCCGCACCGACACCGAAACGCCGCCTGCGCAAGCTCCTGCTTGCCATTGGCGGCCTTGTCGCCATCGCCCTTGCGCTCGCCCTCGTGGCCGTGCCGCTGGCGCGCAACATGGAGCACGGTCCGCTCGACGCCAGCGCGCGGCGCCAGGCACCCGGGCAGTTCGTCACGCTGTCGCACGGCATCGTCCACGTGCGCATCGCCGGTCCCGAGCAGGGGCGCCCGGTGATCCTGGTGCACGGCTTTTCGGTGCCCAGCTATGTGTTCGACAAGACCAGCGCCGACCTGGCAGCCGACGGCTTCCGGGTGATCCGCTTCGACCTCTACGGACGCGGCTGGAGCGACCGTCCCAAGGTCGACTACGACCGCGAGCTGTTCGCCAACCAGGTCGTGGAGCTGATGGATACGCTACAGATCGCCAAAGCCGACCTGCTCGGCCTGTCGATGGGCGGGGCGATCGTCGGACGCTTCGCCGCCGAGCATCCGGAGCGGGTGCGCAGCCTGGTGCTGGTGGCGCCCCTCACCCGGCCGCACGACATCGGCGTGATGGCCTGGCCGGGCGTGGGCGAGTGGCTGACGCGCGCCTGGTTCCTGCCCTCGCTGGCGGCCAGCCAGCTCGAGGACTTCGCCCATCCGGAGCGCGTGGCCGGCTGGGCCGAACGCTTCCGGCCGCAGATGCGCTACGACGGCTTCGGGCGCGCAATCCTGTCGACCATCCGTCATCTTTCAGTGGAGTCGTCGGTGCCGGATTTCGAGAAGGTCGGCAAAAGCCGCCTGCCGGTGCTGCTGGTGTGGGGCGAGAAGGACAAGACCGTGGCCTACGCCGAGCACGCGGACGTGCGGCGCGCGATCCCGCAGGCGCAATTCGTTGCGCTGCCCGGCCTGGGCCACCTGCCGGTGGTCGAAGACCCGGCGGCGACGCATCCGGCCATTGCCGCCTTCCTGCGGCAGCATTGAAGCGCCTCCGGCATAAAAAAACGCCAGCCCGCGGGCTGGCGTTTGTCATTGCGCGCTGGCGCGCCAACAATGAGCGAGAGAGCGATTAGTAGCCGCGGCCGCCGGTACCGCCGGTGCCGCCGCTGGTGGTGCTGGTGCCGGTACCGGTGGTGCCGGTGCCGGTGGTGCCGGTAGCGCTGGAGCCGGTGCCCGAGCCCGAGCCCGAGCCGGTGCCGCTCATGCCGGACGAACCGCTCATGCCCGACGAACCGCTCATGCCGGACGAGGTGGTGCCGCCGGCGCCGGTGCTGCCGCTCATGCCGCTGGTGCCGCTCGAGCCGGAGCCCATGCTGCCGCTGGTGCCGCTGGTGCCGGACGAACCGGTGCCCATGCTGCCGCTGGTGCCGCTGCTGCCGGACGTGCCGGTACCCATGCTGCCGCTGGTGCCGCTGCTGCCGGACGTGCCGGCACCCATGCTGCCGCTGGTGCCCGAGGTGCCGCTGCCCATGCTGCTGCCCGAGGTGCTGGTGCCACCCATGCTCGAACCGCTGCCCGAGCTGGTGGAACCGCTGCTGCTCGAGCCCGCGCTGTTGCTATGCTTGCGAGTATGCTTCTTCTTGCTGTGCTTCTTGGTCGACGATTTGCTGGTGGCCTGGTCTGCCTGTGCGCTGGCGTTGGTATCGCCGGTGGTCGAAGCGTTGCTGCTTTGCGCCTGAGCGCTGCCGACACCGAACATTGCCATTGCAACGGTAGCTCCCAGCAGGCCCTTCAGTAACTTATTCATTTTCATGTCGCTCTCCTAATGTATATGGGGCAAAAAGCTCAACAATATCAACAAGATGCATTGAGGACTCGCAGTGTAAAACGGTCCCGGCAAAGCGTGCGCGCGTTAGCCGTACGGCAAAAGAACCGCTCGCGGGAAAGCGACATTTCGTAAGGATTAGTGCATGGTTGCGACTGCCGGCGCACCCGTCGGCGCGGCCACCGCGGCGGCCTGGGCCGCCAGCGTGCCCAGCCTGGTGTACAGTTCCAGTACCTTGCTCTTGTCGTCCGGGTAGACCCGGTTCGACAGCAGTACGTAGAAGGCGCGCGAACCGGGGTCGATCCACAGGACGCAGCCGGTGAATCCGGTATGGCCGTAGCTGCCGACCGGGAACAGGGTACCGCGCGGCCGCACCGCATACGGCGAGGCGATGTCCATGCCCAGGCCGCGCAAGGCCTCGATGCCGGCCGGCGATTGCGCCGTGGTCATCAGGCGCACGCTGTCCGGGCTGAGGATGCGCACGCCGTCCAGTTCGCCGCCCCGCAGCAGCATGCGGGCATAGCGCGCGACGTCATGGGCGGTGGTGAACACGCCGGCCGAGCCGGCCACGCCATCCATGCGGCGCGCGGTCGGATCGTGCACCACGCCCTGCAGCAGCTGGCCGGGCGCGAGGTCGCCGTGGCCCGCGCCGCCGTCCTCCCTGCCCTTCTGGGTCGGCGCGATCAGCGCCGCCGGCACATGCGCGGCGCTGCCGGTGCGGCGCAGCGGAGAATAGCCGGTGTCGCGCATCTGCAGCGGTTCGAAGATGCGGGTGCGCGCGAAGTCGTCGAGCGGCATGCCGGACACCTTCTGCACCAACTGGCCCAGCAGGATGTAATTGATGTCCGAGTAACGGAAGAAGGTGCCGGGCGGATGGGTCACCGCCTGGCTGCAGGCCAGCGCGTGGGCGGCGGCGTCGCCATGCCAGGCCGGTCTGGCCGGCAGGCCGGACGGCAGGCCCGAGCTGTGGGTCAGCAGGTGCCGGATCGTGATGGCGTCCTTGCCGCCGTTCGCGCATTCCGGAAAGTAGTCCACCAGTTTCGCGTCGAGGTCGATCCTGCCCTCTTCCGCCAGTTTCAGGACCGAGGGCGCGGTGGCCAGCACCTTGCTCAGCGAGGCAGCGTCGAACAGCGTGCCGGTGTCGACGGACCGCGCCTCCGGCTCGTAGCTGAGCTTGCCGTAAGCCCGCTCGTAGGACTCGCCGCCGCGCTCGAGGTGGACCACCGCGCCCGGCAGTTGATGGGCCGCGATGGCTTGCAGGACGGCGGCGTCGATCTCCGGGAAGCGCGCGGCATCCAGCTGGGCGGGCTGCGCTCCCGCACCCATCGAGGAGCGCGGCGGCGAGGCGCAACCGGCAAGGAACACGGCGACGGAGGCGGCGGCGAACAGCAGGCGAAGGGAAGAACGTGGCATGGACGGCCCGGGCAGGGATTAACGAAGGGCAATCATAGGCAGGGCACCAAGCGGGGTCAAGCGGGGGCACGGCCGGCGAGAAAAATCCGATCGGCGTATCATGGCCCCATGATTCCTCTCTCAATACTCGACCTCGCCCCCATCGTTGAGGGCGGCACTGCTTCCGATTCCTTCCGCAACTCGCTCGACCTTGCCCAGCATGGCGAGCGCTGGGGCTACCACCGCTTCTGGCTGGCCGAACACCACGGCATGCCGGGCATTGCCAGTGCGGCAACCTCCGTCCTGATGTGCCATGTTGCCAACGGCACCTCGACGATCCGCATCGGCGCCGGCGGCATCATGCTGCCGAACCATTCCCCGCTCGTGATCGCCGAACAGTTCGGCACGCTCGCATCGCTGTTCCCCGGCCGCATCGACCTCGGCCTGGGCCGCGCGCCCGGCTCCGACCACACCACCGCGCGCGCGCTGCGCCGCAACCTGGCGTCCGACGCCGATGAGTTCCCGCAGGACGTGGTGGAACTGATGGATTACTTTGCCGACTCGCCGCGCCGCCAGGTACGCGCCGTACCCGGCGCCGGCCTCGACGTGCCGGTCTGGATCCTCGGTTCGAGCCTGTTCGGCGCCCAGCTGGCGGCCGCCCTCGGCCTGCCGTACGCCTTCGCTTCGCACTTCGCGCCGCAGATGATGATGCAGGCGATCGAGCTGTACCGCGCCACCTTCCGCCCGTCGGCCCAGCTCGACAAGCCCTACGTCATGCTCGGCTTTAACGTATTCGCGGCCGATACCGACGCCGAGGCGCACTTCCGCGCGACCTCGATGCAGCAGGCCTTCATCAACCTGCGCAGCGGCCGTCCGACCAGGCTGAAACCGCCGGTCGAAGGCTATCTGGAATTGCTGAGTCCGCCGGAGCGCTCGATGCTGGACTCGGTCCTGTCGTGCTCGGCCATCGGTGCGCCGGACACGGTCGCCGCCCAGCTCAAGGCCTTCGTCGAGCGCACCGGCGCCGACGAACTGATGATCACCTCGCAGGTCTTCGACCACGCGGCGCGCCTGCGCTCGTACGAGATTACGGCCGGGCTGATGGACAAATCGTAATGTGCTCCGGTCAACCTGGAGTGTGCCGGAATCGTTGTTTCGGTTGACTGGCGAACAGTCGGCAGCGTTCGCCAGGCATACGCTGTAACCATCAGCGGCCGACCGGCTGCCATCTACCGGAGAGATTCCATGAAAGCTCGACTGATTGCCGTATCCCTCGTGATGTCGCTGGCCTCGACCGGCGTTGCTTATGCCAAACCCAGCTGCCTGAAAGGCGCGGCCGTGGGCGCCGTCGGCGGCCACGTGGCCGGCCGCCACAGCGTGCTGGGGGCAGCCGTCGGCTGCGCCGTGGGCCACCACATGTCCAAGAAACAGGAACGCGAGCAGGCGCGCGCCCAGGCGCAGGCCAACGCCCAGGCGCAGGCCGACAACCAGGCCCAGGCCTCGTCCCGCCGTAAATGATGCGCTGCCGCGGCGCCCGCCACCTGCGCGGTGACGGGCCCCGCCGGGCCCTTACCGGCGGGCCGGATCAGGCGTCGCCGGTGCCGGCCTGCAGCGCGTCGATGAGGTCGCGGGTCGAACGCACCCGGCCCATGTTGCGGAACACGTTGTCGCAGCAGTGCTTGTGCGCTTCGGCATTTCCCGAGCTCATCGCGTCTTCCGCGAAGATCAGCTCATAGCCGCGGTCGAAGGCCGCGCGCGCGGTCGACTCGACACCGTAGTTGGTGGCGATGCCGCTCATGATGATGGTCTTGATGCCGCGCCGGCGCAGCAGCTGGTCGAGCTCGGTGCCGTAGAAGGCACCCCACTGGCGCTTGGTGACCACGTGGTCGCTCGCCTGCACCTGGGCTTCCTCGGCCATGTAGGACGCTTCCGGCGGCGGGGTCGGCGTGCCGGGCTTGAACATCGGATTGTCGGCGACCGGCATCATCAGTTCGTCCAACTGCACCCGCACGAAGATCACCATGCCGCCGCGGTCGCGCATTTCGCCGGCCAGCAGCACGCAATTGCCCACCACCCGTTCGGCCGGATGCGGGACGAGGTCGCGCTTCACGTTAAAGTTCTGCAAGTCGATCTGCACGAGGGCCGTGCGACCGATGTCGATATCCAGTGTGTTCATTGATTCCTCCTTGGCCCAGAGTATTCACCAGGCGCGGTTTCGGCGGCGCGCGGCGGAACGTGAATACAGACCACCCCTTGCCTCTGTGATAAATTTCTCTGGATCATACACAGAGACGGCAAACGCCGCACACCATGAAGAAAATCGCCATCGCCGGCACGAGCGTACTGCTGGCGGCCTGCGCCACCACCCAGCCTCCCCTCACCGAGTACAGCCTGGCTTCCGGCGCCCCGCGCAGCGCGGCCCAGCAGGCGCTCGAATTCGACAAGGCCGACCTCAAGCTGCGCATCGAACCGGCCAGCCGCAGCATCCGCGGCGACGTCACGCTCACCTTCGGCACCCGCGCGCCCGTGGGCAGCATCGAGCTCGACCTGGACCGCAACCTGCCGATCGATGCCATCGAGGTCGACGGCCGGCCGCTGGCCGCCGCCAGCTGGCGCAATCCGGAAGGCAAGCTGAGCATCGACCTGCCGCAGACGCTGCAGCCCGGCAGGCAGGTGGCGGTGCGCGTGCAGTACCATGGCCAGCCGCACGTGGCCAAGAAGGCGCCCTGGGACGGCGGCTTCGTCTGGTCGCAGACGCCCGACGGCCAGCCCTGGGTGGCGAGCGCCGTGCAGGGCGAAGGCTGCGACCTGTTCTGGCCCTGCATCGACCATCCGACCGGCAAGGCCAAACTGGTCGACGAGCACATCACCGTGCCGGCCCCGCTGGTCGCGGCCGGCAACGGCATCGCGATGGGCATGGATGAAAAGGATGGCTGGCGCACCTACCACTGGCGCACGAAAAACCCGAGCACCTACGGCATCTCGATCAACGTCGCGCCGTATAAAGTGCTGGAGGGCGAATACCGCAGCCGCTACGGCAACCTGATCCCGCTACGCATGTGGTACCTGCCGCAGAGCGAAAAAGGCGCGAAGGAGCTGTTCGCCGAGTTCCCGCAGATGCTGGACTTTTTCGAAAGCACGATCGGCCCCTACCCCTTCGGCGACGAAAAGATGGGCGTGGTCGAGACGCCGCACAAGGGCATGGAACACCAGACCATCAATGCCTACGGCAACAAATACGCGAAGACCGCGTATGGCTACGACGAGCTGTTGCAGCATGAGTTCGCCCACGAATGGTTCGGCAACCAATTGACCAACGCCAACTGGGACGACATGTGGCTGCACGAAGGCCTGGGCAGCTATATGCAGCCGCTGTACGTACAGGCGCTGCGCGGCGACCTGGAATATTTCGCTTCGCTGATGCACCAGCGCGCCATGATCGAGAACAAGGCACCGATCGTGTCCGGCAAGCCGAGGCTGGAAGAAGACGTCTACGCTACCTCCCGCGGCGGCCCCGGCCAGGACATCTACAACAAGGGCTCACTGGTCATGCACACGCTGCGCGGCCTGATCGGCGACGAGGCCTTCTTCCGCGCGGTGCGCGAAGAAGTGTACGGGACCGCCGACCCACGTCCCGGCAACTTCGCGCCGCGTTATGGCACGACGCCGGAATTCATGGCCATCGTCAAGCGCGTGAGCGGACGCGACCTGGACTGGTTCTTCCAGGCCTATCTGTACCAGAAGGCGCTGCCGGAACTGCAGGCTACGCGCAGCGGCAACAGCTTGCAGCTGGCCTGGAAGACGGAAAAGAACACGCCCTTCCCGATGCCGGTCGAGGTCAGGGTGGGAAATCATGTGGTGAGCGTCCCGATGACGGACGGGCGCGGAAGCGTCGACGTGCCGGAAGGAACGGGCTATACGCTGGATCCGCATTCGAAGGTGCTGCGCAGGGAGCAGCATATCGAGCGGTATCACCAATATCAGGAAGAGCAGAAAAAGAAGAAGGAAAAGGCTTGATTCCCATCGTTCCCGCGCAGGCGGGAACGATGAAATGAGCGGTACAGGTATTACTTCGAAGCAGCGTTCTGCATCTTCTCGCCGGTACGCTCCAGCGCGCGGCCGGTTGCGGCGGTCGCATCCTTGCTGCCTTCCTTCACGTTGTGCGCGGCTTCGTGCGATCCCTGGCGCACTTCGGCGCCGGCTTCACGCATGTTGGCGGCGGTACGGTCAGCGGCGGCGTCGATCTTTGCGCCTGCACGGTCGGTGGCGGCGTCGATTTTCGCGCCGGCGCGGTTGGCCGCGGCGTTGGCGTCGGCTGCGGCTTCACGGCTTTCGGCAGCAACTTTGGCGCCGGTGTCGTCGACGGCCTTGCCTGCGGTCTGGGCCGGGCCCATGTCCTTGTTGGTCGTGGTCTCGGCCTTGTGGCAGCCGGTGGCCAGCACGGCGACAGCGAACAGGATGCTCGACAGGGAAATGGTCGTGGTCTTCATGATGGGCTCCTTTTATTATCAAAAAAGTAATTTCGTAGGCGTATGTTACACCGCTCGTCCATACGCACGATTGGCAATTGTGCCAAACCGTAACAGAAAACCACCCCCTTCCCGAGGCCAGCCCGGCCCGGCCGTTACAACTTCTTGCAACAACAGGCTCAGGGAACGGGATTCCCATCCGCATCGATGCGGCGCACCTCGCCCAGGCCCAGCGCGCGCACCTCGGTCTCGATCTTGCGCATGTCGCCCACCACGATCCACACCTGCTGCTTCGGCAAGATGGTCCGGGCCGCCAGCGCATTCAGCTCGGCCGGCGCCACGCCCAGTACCTTGTCCGTGTAGGTGTTGTAATAGTCCTCGGGCAAGCCGTACTGCAGGATGGTGGCGTAGCCATTGCTGAGCTGGGCGATGGTCTCGAAGGCGCCGGGCAAGCCCAGGGTTTCGTTGTCCTGGGCCGCCTTCAGCTCCGGCTGGGTGATGGGCCGGGCGCCGGCGATGTCGGCGTATTCCCGGACCAGCTCGCGCAGGGCCGGCGCCGTCTTGTCGGTCTGCACCGGCGAAGCGCTGAACAGGATGCGCTGCCCCACCGCCGCCACCAGCGAGGAGCCAACGCCGTACGACCAGTGCTTGTCTTCGCGCAGGTCCATGTTCAGGCGCGAGCTGAAGGTGCCGCCGAACACATCGTTCAGCAGGTTCAGCGCCACCGCATCCGGCGAATTGCGCGGCGGCGCCAGCTGGGCAGCGACGATCTCGCTCTGCAGGGCGCCGGGGCGGTCGATCAGGTAGATGACGCTCCGGTCCGGCTGCGCGACCCGGGCCACATTCTTTTGCGGCACGGCCCCCGCCTGCCAGCCGGCGAAGGCCTTTTCCAGCAAGGGTTTCAGGGTGGCCATGGTGGTGTCGCCGACCACCAGCAGGCTCGCATTGCCCGGCTTGAACCAGGCCTGGTGGTAGCGCACCAGGTCGGCCCGCGTCATGCGCGCCACCGCCGCTTCAAGGCCGGTACCGGTCAGCGGCAGTCCGTAGGCGTGGTCCTTGCCATAGATGAGTCCCGGCAGCACGCGCAGCGCCATCGCGCGCGGCACCGTCTTCTCGCGCCTGATGGCGGCAATGCGGTCGCGCTGCAGGCGTTCGAAATCCGCCTGCGGGAAGGATGGGTGCAGCACCAGGTCGGCATACAGCTCCAGGGCCTGCGGCAGGGTCGGGCTCAGGACGTTCATGTTGACGAAGGCGCCGTCGAGGTTGGTGGCAGTCCCGAACGAGGCCCCCAGCGCTTCCAGCTCGGCGCTGACCTGCAGCGAGGACCGCGTGCGGGTTCCCTCTTCCAGCATGCGCAAGCTCAGGCTCGCCAGGCCCGGTAGTTCATGCGAATCGGAGGCGAAGCCGGCATCGATCATCATCGACAGGTTCACCACCGGCGCGCCGTGGCGCTCGGCCAGCACCACCTTCAGGCCGTTCGACAGGCTTGCCGATTGCATCGGCGGCAGGTGCAGCTGCTCCGGTTTTCCGAGAGGGGGGCCCTTGCTGCGGTCCAGGTCCGTCACCGACGGCGCCAGGCCGGCCGGGAAGGGATCGACCTGCAGGATGTAGTCGCCGTCGCTCAGCCACGCCAGCATGGCCTGGCGTACCATCGCCGGGGTCGCCGCCTGGATGCGCTTCAGGTAGATCTTGTAGCAGTCCGGATTGCCGGTGAAGCTCATGCAGCGCGCCAGCATGTCGCTCTTGCCGCCGAAGCCGCCGACCCGCTCGACGGTGCGCGCGTACTGCGCCAGGATCGCCGTCTTTGCCAGGCGCAGCTCGTCCTCGCGCGGACCGCTTGCGAGGAGGGTCCGCAATTCCTCGTCGGCCACGCGCTCCATGCGCGCCACGTCGGCGCCGGGGCGGGCCGTCAGGTTGATGCCGAACTGGCCGGCGATCTCGCTGGAATCGTCGCTGGCAAAGGCCGAGGTCGCCAGCTCTTCCTTGACCACCAGGCGCTGGTACAGGCGCGAGGTCTTGCTGCCGCCCAGCACGTGGGCGGCCAGGTCGAGCAAGGCCTCTTCCGGCGTATCCGCGCCCGGCACGTTCCAGATGCGGTAGATGCGCGCCTGCGGCACGCGGTCCTGCACGCTGCTGCGATGGGTACCGCTGCGCTTTGCTACCCAGGCACGCTGCGTGGCCACCGGCGGACCGGGCGCAATGTCGCCATAGTATTTCTCGACCTTCTCGCGGGCCTGCGCGGGCGTGATGTCGCCGGCCAGCACCAGCACCACATTGTTCGGACCGTAATTGCTCCGGAACCATTCTGTCACGTCCGTCATGGAAGCGGCGTCGAGGTCCAGCATCGAGCCGATCGTGGTCCAGGAATACGGGTGAGCCGCCGGCCAGGTGTTTTCGGTGACGATCTGCTCGACCACGCCGTAAGGCTGGTTCTCGCGCTGGCGCTTCTCGTTCTGCACCACGCCGCGCTGCAGGTCCAGCTTCTTCTGGTCGAGTACGCCCAGCAGGTGGCCCATGCGGTCGCTCTCGGCGAACAGGGCGTAGTCGAGCATCGAGGTCGGCACCGTCTCGAAGTAATTCGTACGGTCCTTGTTGGTGGTGCCGTTCAGGTCGGTCGCGCCGATGCCCTCCAGTGCCGACAGGAAAGTCTTGTTGAAATTCGCGCTGCCCGAGAACATCAGGTGCTCGAACAGGTGGGCGAAGCCGGTCTTGCCCGGTTTCTCGTTCTTGGAACCGACGTGGTACCAGGTGTTCACCGCCACCACGGGCGATTTGTGATCCTCGTGCACAAGTACGGTCAGGCCGTTTTTCAGTACGAATGTTGTGTAGGGGATATCGGGGATGGGGATGTCGACGGCAGCCTGCGGCGCGGCGGCGGAGAATGAGCTCAACAAGGCCAGCATGACGGCCAGCAGCGGGGCCAGGACCGTTCGTGGAAGAATCGACAGACGCATGCACTACTCCTGGAAGCTGGCTACTCATTCTATGCCACCTGCTGCGCCATCTTGTAGTTCTGGACTGACAGCCCCAAGGGAACTTATCCGCCTGCATGCATCCTGCATGAGGCGTATCATGTCTTCTTGACGAACAGCATAAGGAAAAGCTCATGAACCAGCGACGCTCCTTCCTCAAAAGCTCCGCCATGCTGGCCTCCGTGATCGGCGCGCCGGCAGTCATCAAATCGGCCAAGGCCGCAACCATTCCCGGTACGGCGCCGCCGAACGAGCGCGTCTTGCGCCTGTACAACACCCACACGGGCGAGAGCCTGCGCAGCATTTTCTGGGCCGAAGGCCAGTTCATTCCGGAAGCGCTGCAGGACATTAACAAGTTGCTGCGCGATCACCGCAACAACAAGATCTCGGCCATGGATCCGCAGTTGCTGGTGCTGCTCGACCGCATCAGCGCCCAGTACGGCAGCCATCCGACCCTGCACGTGATTTCGGGCTACCGTTCGCCGGAAACGAATGCGATGTTGCACGAGGATACGCCCGGCGTCGCGAAACACAGCCTGCACATGGAAGGCAAGGCCATCGACGTGCGCATCCCGGGCCAGGACCTGGCCAAGCTGCACAAGATCGCGATGTCGCAGAAGGCGGGCGGGGTCGGCTATTACCCGGACTCGCAATTCGTCCACATGGACGTCGGCCGTGTCCGTTACTGGTAAGCGGTCGGCATGCGGCGCCTGACCGGTTTTCTGCTTGCATTCTCCGTCCTTGCCTTGCCGGCCATTGCGTCGGCGCAGCAAGGGAATGCGGATGTACCGGCAGGCAAGCCGCAGACCGTCACCGTGACCTCGACCCGCGATCCGGTCGACAAGTCCTACCGCAAGATGATCCGGGGTATGGAACGCTTCGAGCGCGAACATGCGCTGGCGCCCCAGGCCACCCTGCGCTTTCACCTGCTGCCGCGCACGCCCGGCGTGAACATGCACGGCATCACGCTGCGCGTGCTCGGCGACCACATCGCCATTCCGGTGCAGGTGGCCGAGGACAATACCTTCGTCCTGCCGCGCAACGAGCAGGCGCTACGCGAAGACGCGGCCGTGGTCGCCAACCGCAAGACCACCAGCATGACCTGGCGCGCCCAGGTCACCACGCCCGGCTTGCCACCCGGCACGCGGCGCCTGGGCGACCTGCGCCTGGAGTGCCTGGTCGGCATGGAGGCCGGCCTGGTGTCGAACAGCTCGCCGCTGTTCGGCTGGATCTCGAATGCCCTCACTACCCCGGAACAGGTCTGCAACAGCCCGGACGGCAATTTCCTGTTCTTCACGGATCGCCCCGTGTTCTCGGTGATCCTGCAGGCCGGCGAGCGCACCGAGATCCTGCCCTTCCGCATGCTGTACGCCGGCGCCGAGCAGACCCGCGAGATGCTGCCCTTCTGCGATTGCCAGGTCCTGCTCGACCGCACCTATTACGCGCCGATCTGGGACCGCAGCTGGCCCGACGACACCCTGGTCAGCTTCGAGTACATGGATGACCCGCCCGCGGAGGGCCCGCCATGAAGTCCGCCATCGCCTTCCTGTGCGCCGCCCTGTTATTGAATGGCTGCGCCACCGGCAACACCGAACCCGGCAAGATCGTTGCCGAAGACCGCTTTGCGCAACTGGTCGTGCCCGGCCGCACCACGCGTGCCGAGCTGCTGGCCGCCTTCGGCCCGACCAAGACGGTCAGCTTCGACAGCGGCTTCGAGACCTGGCTGTACGAGGCCGACGCCGGCGCCGGCCACCACACCGAGCTGGTGCTGCTGCTGGACCGCGACGGCATCGTCCGGAAAATGCGCCGCCGTCCGCCCTACCCGACCGACAAGCCACGTTGACCCGGGCCTGTCCATACAGCCGCCGGCACCGAATCGGTGTACAGTTGAGCATCTTATTTTTTGGAAAGATGCGATGCGCGGGACGATGAAGACAGTGCTGGGGCTGGCGGCAGGCATGGTGGTGCAGGTGGCGGGAGCGCAGCAGGCGGTTCAGGCGCTCAGCCCGGTGGAACAGCAGATCGTGGCCGAGATCCACGCGCATGCGCCGCAAGCCCTGGAGCTGCTCCGGCAAAGCGTCCTCATCAACAGCGGTACGATGAACCAGGCGGGCGTGCGCGCCGTCGGCAAGCTGTTCCGCGACCAGTTCGACGAACTCGGCTTCAAGACGCGCTGGATCGAGATGCCGCCGGAGATGCAGCGCGCCGGCCACCTGCTGGCCGAGCGCGAGCCAGGCGGGCGCCAGGGCGGCGGCAAGCGCCTACTGCTGCTCGGCCACCTCGACACCGTGTTCGAACCGGGCAATACGACGCCGGCCTGGGAACCGCAAACCGGCCCCGACGGCACGGTCAGCCAGATCAGGGGCCAGGGCGTGTCCGACATGAAAGGCGGCGACGTGATCATCGTCGAGGCGCTGCGCGCACTCAAGCGGGTAGGCGCGCTGGATGGCGCCCGCATCGCCGTGATGCTCACCGGCGACGAGGAAGAGGCCGGCAATCCCAAAAGCATGTCGCGTGGCGACATGGTCGCACTGGCCAAGCGCAGCGACGTCGCGCTGAGCTTCGAAGGCAGCATGCCCGGCAAGGACGGCACGCCGGCCGCCACCGTGGGGCGGCGCTCCACTGCCTTCTTCGAACTGGAAATCAAGGCACGCCAGGCGCACTCGATGGGTGTGTTCGGACCGGGCGGCTACGGCGCCGTGTACGAGGCCGCGCGCATCCTCGACGCCTTCCGCCAGCAGGTCGTGGAACCGGGGCTCACCTTCAATCCCGGCGTGATCCTGGGCGGCACCGAAGTGGCCTTCGACGAGGTCAACTCGCGCGGCAGCGCCTTCGGCAAGACCAACGTCATCGCCAATACCGTGACCGTGAAGGGCGATTTGCGCTACCTGGATTACCCGCAGCGCGACCGCGCGCAAGCGCGCATGCGCGAGATCGTGGGCCAGAGCCTGCCGGGCGCCAGCGCCACGATCCATTTCCGCGACTCGTATCCGCCGATGGCGGTCACGCCCGGTAACCTGAAGGTGCTGGAACAGTATTCCCGGGCCAGCCAGGATGCCGGCCTGGGTCCGATCGGCGCGGTGCCGCCGGAATCGCGCGGCGCCGGCGACATCCAGTTCGCCGCGCCCTTCGTCGACAGCCTCGACGGCCTGGGCGCCGCCGGCGGCGGCGCGCATTCGCCGAACGAAACCCTGGAAGCCGCCTCGATCGAACGCAGCGCGATCCGCGCCGCTCTCTTGATCTACCGCCTGACCCGCCAGGACTGACTTTTTATATTTGCCATGGCACGCTTACAGCTCAACTTCCCTGAAGACCAGTATCACTACACGACCTTGCTGACGGTGCGCGTCACCGACATCAACGCCGCCAACCACCTCGGCAACGACTCGATGATCTCGATGATCTCCGAGGCGCGCGCCCGCTTCCTGTTCGAGTTCGGCGTCCCCGAAACCGAGCGCGACGGCACCGGCATCATCGTCACGGACCTGGCCACCACCTACCGCGCCGAAGCCCATGCGCGCGACCAGTTGCTGTTCGAGGTCGGGGTCATGGATTTCAACAAGTACGGCGGCGACATCATCTTCCGCATCACCCGTCCGCGCGACAAGAAGCTGGTGGCGATGGCCAAGCAGGGCTTCGTCTTCTTTAACTACAAGACCAGCCAGGTAGTGGTCATGCCGGACGACTTCCGCGGCAAATTCGACCGTGTGAACTGGATCGACTAAAGGTTTTCGACAACGTCGCGGGTCTGTACGACGATGCGGGATCAGTGGCGGGCGTTGCGCGGCATCGGGCCGATGGTCGACTGGTACCAGTCGTCGATCATCTGCTTGTCGTAGCGCAGCGTGACATTGTCGAAGTAGCGGCTGCGGCGGTCGAGATAGGCCATGTCCGACAGCCGCGCCTCGCCGCTCTTGAGCACCTGCCCGTTCTGCTCCAGCGAATAGCGCAGTTCCATGCGCGGCCAGTCCGTGTTGCGCAGGATGCGCACTTCGCGGACTGCCTGCGGCCGCGGAATCGGACGCCCGGCCAGGTCGACGTCCAGCACGTCGATGCGCAGGTCCTGGCCCGGCGGCAGGCTGCTGCCCAGCCTGTTGAAGTGCTCGGTCAGGTCCTTCAGCGCATCCTCGCGCTCCGGGGACCCGAACGGCAGATCTGTAAAATTGTCCGGGTTCACGTAGGTCACCGTCACGGCGGCACCGGCATTGCCGGCCGCCAGCGCAAACAGACTTGCGAGAGCCATTTTGTGCATGATCGATTTCATGTTCTTGTCCTCTCCTTGACGTTGTCGTTGCAACCATCAATATACGCCCGGTTTACCACCTGTGCTCGCTGATAGCCGAGCTGATTTGTATCGCAATGTTGTGGTCCAAAACAAGAACGCCGGCACAGGCCGGCGTTCCAGGTTTGTCGAAAGGATGCGGGATCAGCGGCGGTCGCGCGGCAGCGGGCCGATGGTCTTCTGGAACCAGTCGTCGATCATCTGCTTTTCGTAGCGCAGCGGTTCGCTGTCGAAGTAACGGGTCCGGTGGTCGAGGTAAGTCATGTCCGACAGTTGCGCCTCGCCGCTCTTGATCACCTGGCCGTTCTGCTCCAGCGAATAGCGCAGCTCCATGCGCGGCCAGTCGGCCTGTCCGCGCAAGATGCGCAGGTCGCGGCCCGTGCGCGCATTCGGGACCGCGCGGCCGGCCAGGTCGATGTCCAGCACCTCGATGCGCAGGTCCTGGCCCGGCGGCAGGCTGCTGCCCAGCCACATGAAGTGCTCGGTCAGTTGCTTCAGCGTGTCCTCGCGCTCCCACGGCGTAAAAGGCAGGTCGCTGAATTTGTCCGGCTGCACATAATTCACCGTCACGGCGGCGCCGGCACTGCCGGCCGCCAGCGCGAACAGGCCCGCCAGGGCTATCTTCTGCATAAACGATTTCATGTCCTTGTCCTTTCAGGGAACTCACCTTCCCGCTACCAATATACGCCCCATTAGATGCTCGTGTCCGCCACCCTGTTTCGCCAGTTTGTAATCAAATGTTAGTCCCCGCACACCTGTTCCAGGCTCTTCCGCTGGACAATCGGTCCGAAGGGAGAAGACCGTGCCGGAAGGACCATCGCTCTATATTCTGAAGGAACAGACCGCCCGCTTCGTGGGCCAGACCATCGTGCGTGCCGAGGGCAATACCTGGGCCATCGACACCGCGCGCCTGCTGAATCAGCCGGTGCTGGCGCTGCGCACCTGGGGCAAGCAGTTTTTTATCCAGATGCCGACCATGGCGGTGCGCATCCACATGCTGCTGTTCGGCACCTACCGCATCAACGAAGAGCGGGACAAGCCGCCGCGCCTGTCGCTGCACTTTGCCGACGGCGGTTTTATCAACTTCTACGCTTGCTCGGTGAAGGAAGTCGACTGCGACCTCGACGCGCTCTACGACTGGGAAGCGGACGTGATGTCCGACGCCTGGAACCCGAAGAAGGCGCGCAAGAAGCTGCGTGCGGCGCCCGACATGCTGGCCTGCGACGCCCTGCTCGACCAGGAGATCTTTTCCGGCGTCGGCAACATCATCAAGAACGAGGTCCTGTTCCGCATCCGCCTGCACCCGCTATCCACGGTCGGGGCCCTGCCACCCGCCAAGCTGCGCGCCCTGGTCGAGCAGGCGCGCCAGTACAGCTTCGACTTCCTGGCCTGGAAAAAGGAATTCACCCTCAAGCAGCACTGGCTGGCGCACGCCCAGAAAACCTGTCCGCGCTGCCATATTCCCTTCCATAAAGCCAATCTCGGCCGCTCGAACCGGCGCAGCTTCTGGTGCGAGCGCTGCCAGAAACGCTATGGCTAAGCGCGCCGTAGATGCCACGCTGTAAATACTGCAGGATTATTACGTTGCAACTTTGTGACTTTATCCCTTGTAATTTCAATATTTCCGGTTGTTAATGGCTACTGCTCATACTACAATCATTTTGAAGCGGTGCTGCTTTAGCGCAAGCTTTTGCTCTTTTCGACACATACCGATACGGATATCGTCTTATGTCATTCCTGTCTTCAGCTGCGCCCAAGCTCGCTCCCTGGAAAGTGTTGCTCGTCGATGACGAGCCGGATATCCATGACATCACGAAACTGACCCTGTCGCGCTTCCGCCTGGACGGCCGCAGCCTCAGTTTCCTCCATGCCTACAGCGGCGAAGAGGCCAAGCAGGTGCTGGCCCGCGAAAAAGACATTGCGCTGGTGTTCCTGGACGTGGTGATGGAGCGCGAAGACAGCGGCCTCGAAGTGGCACGCTGGATGCGCCAGGAGCTGGACAACCAGTTCACCCGTATCGTGCTGCGCACCGGCCAGCCCGGGCAGGCGCCGGAAGAGCGCGTGATCGTCGACTACGACATCAACGATTACAAGGAAAAGACCGAGCTCGACCGCACGAAGCTGTTCACCACCACTTTCGCCGCGCTGCGCGCCTACCGCGACATCATGAAGGTCGAGGATGCGCGCCGCGTGCAGCTGACCTACCGCGAAGGCCTGGAGCGCGTGATCGCCGCTTCCGCGCACATCTTCCAGCAGCGCAACCTGAAAGATTTCGCCAGCGGCCTGTTGCAGCAGGTCGTGGCCCTGCTGCGCCTCGAGCAGAGCATGCTGCTGCGCGTGGCCGGCGCCAGCGTCATCACCGGCGAGAGCCGCTACGAGATCCTGGCCCGCATCGGCGAGATGGGCGAAGACGACATCGGCCCCGAACTGGTGGCCCAGCTGGACGATGCGCGCCACAACCGCATCTCCAAGCTGCATGGCGACACCTATGTCGGCTACTTCCCGAACAACAGCGGCAAGGCGTCGCTGCTGGTGCTGAAGGGCGTCGAAGAGATTTCCGAGATCGACGTCCAGCTGCTCGACGTGTTCTGCTCGGGCGTGGCGATCGCCTTCGACAACATTCTGCTGAACCAGGAGATCACCGATACCCAGGCCGAGCTGATCCTGCGCCTCGGCGACGTGGTCGAATCGCGCTCGAACGAGGCCGGCAACCACGTGCGCCGCATGGCCCAGGTCTGCCACCTGCTGGCCGAGGCATCCGGCATGTCCGAGGACGAGACCGCGGTGCTGATGCACGCGGCGCCGATGCACGACATCGGCAAGATCGCCACCCCGGACGCGGTGCTGCTCAAGCCGGGCCGCCTCACGCCCGAGGAATGGGAAATCATGAAGCTGCACCCGACCGTCGGCCTGCAGATCCTGGACGGCTCGCAGCGTCCGATCCTGAAGGCGGCGGCCGTGATCGCCCACCAGCACCACGAGAAGTGGGACGGCAGCGGCTATCCGCAGGGCCTGAAGGCCGAGCAGATCCACCCGTATGCGCGCATCGTGGCGGTGGCCGACGTGTTCGACGCCCTCACCCACGAGCGCTGCTACAAGCAGGCCTGGCCGATCGGGCAGGTGCGCGACTACCTGCACGAAGTGGCGGGCCACCATCTCGATCCCCATTACGTCGATATCCTCATCAAGAACATCGACAAGGCGGACGAGATCAACCGCCGCTGGCCGGACTGAGTATTACGGGCTGAACAGCCGGACCGGGTGGGGACAAAGCACATGATTGTCGGGTAGACTACGCCCGCCGGAGCATTATTGCCCCGAACACAACTTTGTCCGATGCGCATCCGAACCCGACTGCTGGTCCTCATCCTGGCCATCCTGGTGCCGACCTTTACCGCGGCAACGCTGGCGGTCGGCTACGTCTACCTGGAAGAAAGGCGGGCCCAGGAAAACAGCGTGAAGGAAACGGTCCGCGCCTTCGCACTGCTGGTCGACAACGAGCTGGAGATCAAGGAAGGCATCCTGCGCGCGCTCGCCAGCTCGCCCTCGCTGGCGCGCGGCGACTTCGACGAGTTCTACCGTCATGCCAAGGTCCTGGCGCCGACCCCGGAAGCCGTCATCGTCCTGTTCGACCTGGATGGCCGCCAGCTGCTGAATACCCGGGCGGCACCGGGCACGCCGCTGCCGGCCCGGCGCGCCTCCAACGTGGCCGAGCTGATGACGAGGCACGGACGGGAGCGCACCCTGGTGTCCGACCTGTTCACGGCGCCGGTCGGCGGCCGTCTCGACTTCGTGGTCCAGGTGCCGGTGACGGTCGACGGCCGCATCCGCTACTTCCTCAGCATGGGCGTGAACGCCAGCACCCTGCAGGACCTCATGACGGAGCAGCGCTTCCCCGCCGAGTGGGTGGTCTCGATCATCGACCGCAAGGGCCGGATCGTGGCGCGCTCGCGCGACGCCGACCGGTTCCGCGGCCGCTCGGTGAGCGATCGCGCGCTGCAGAACTTCGCCACCGGCAGCGAGGGCGTGTTCGAAGGCCATAACCTGTCCGGCACGCTGGCCCAGGGTTTCTTCAGCACGGTGCCGGACTCGCAGTGGCGGGTGCTGGTCAGCATTCCCAAGGCCGAGCTGCAGCGCGTGCCGCTGCATGCGGCCGCCTTCCTGGCGGGGATCATGAGCGCGCTGCTGGTGCTGGCGGTGCTGCTGGCGCGCCACTTCGGCCGGCGCGCCATCGGCCCCATCGAATACCTGGGCCGCAGCGCCGAAGACCTCGGCCAGGGCCGTGAGATCGCCTACGAGCCACAGCAGATCGTCGAGATCGACGCGGTGGCGCGCCGCATGGCCGAGGCCAGCCGCCAGATCCGCCGCGCCCAGACCGAGCTGGAACAGCGCGTCGCCGAGGCGGTTGCCGCCAACGAACAGGCGCAGGCGGCCCTGATGCGCGGCCAGAAGCTGGAGGCCCTGGGCCGCCTTACCGGCGGCATCGCCCACGAATTCAACAACCTGCTGCAGACCCTCACCACGGCCCTGCAGATGGCCTCGCTGACCTCGACCCAGCCCAAGGTGCAGGGCCTGATCGACACCTGCAAGCGCACCGTCAGCCGCGCCACCGCACTCACCGGCCAGCTCGGCTCCTTCGGCCGGGTGCAGGACGCCAGGCTGCTGACGGTCGATCCGTACGAGCAGCTGCGCAATTCCGTGCAACTGATCCGCAACGTGCTGCGCCAGGGGATCGCGCTCGAACTCGCATGCGAAGACGATCTCTGGCCGGTGACCGTCGACCCGCTGCAGTTCGACCTCGCCCTGCTCAACCTGGCGATCAATGCGCGCGACGCCATGCCCGACGGCGGCCGCCTGGCCATCGGCGCGCGCAACTGCGTGCTGGAACCGAACCGCGAACGCAGCGGCGGCGGCAGTGGCGGCGGCAGTGGCGGCGATTTCGTGCTGGTGACCGTCCAGGACACCGGAACCGGCATGGCGCCCGAGGTGCTGGCGCGCGCCCTCGACCCGTTCTTCACCACCAAGGAGCCCGGCAAGGGCACCGGACTCGGACTGGCGCAGGCGTATGCCTTCGCCACCCAGTCGCAGGGCGTGCTGGCGCTGTCCAGCACCCCGGGCCAGGGCACCACGGTGGAACTCTACCTGCCGCGCTCCACCCAGCCGCTGTCGCCGCAGCCCGCCCGCGGCGGCCACACCGCGGCGCTGCAGGCCAGCGGCCGGGTCCTGTTCGTCGAGGACGATGTGCTGGTGCGCGAAGCCGTCGCGCACGGCCTGGAGGAAGCGGGTTTCGAGGTGCTGGTGGCGGCCGACGGCGAACGTGCGCTGGCGATGATCGAAGGCGGCCTCGACATTGACGTCGCCTTCTCGGACATCGTCATGCCGGGCAAGATCAGCGGCATCGACCTGGCCGGCATCCTGCGCGAACGCCGGCCCGGCCTGCCGGTCGTGCTGGCGACCGGCTACACCGACCAGCGCGCCACGGTGCCGGGGGTGCAGATGCTGGCCAAGCCCTACGACATCGGCCAGCTGGTCGAACTGCTGTCGGACCTGGCGAACCAGGCCTGATCCGCCGCCGCGGGAAGTGCAAGCCGGTGTCAGCGCAGCCGGGCTTCATTCCTGTCGGAAAAATTTACAGTAAGGCAGGCAATGTTTCCGAATAAACATTTAAGTGATTGTTTATAAAGAAAATTATATTTCTGGCACGAAATGTGCTTAAAGGTAAACATCTTTAACCAACCTTTACTGCCATGAAAATCTCTGCCGCCATTTTCGCCGCTCTCGCATTCGCCACCGCAGGTGCCGCCAACGCGACCCTGATCACTGCTCAGGATAATTTCGATGGTGTCAGTGCTGGCTGGAATGGCGATTGGACGCTTGCAGCGGCCACGGGCAAGAAACCAGCGCCGGCATCGATCACGCAATCGGGCGGCAGCACGGCGCTCGTATTTGCCGCCGATGCGAATAACGCGGCCGTCCGCAACCTGGCAAGCGTCCAGACTACGGATGTGTTCGTCGATTTCACCCTGCAATACTCGGGTGTGTTGGGCACGAACGACTTCGTCGCCCTGTGGTTCGGTGATTCGAATGGCCCGAATATCGGCCTGAAGGCCAATTGCGGGGGGGACCCGAAACAGCCGACCTGCACCAACGACCTGTTCGTGCGCACCTCGGGCCAGGGCGGCTACTTCCTGCCGGGCAGCGATCTCGTTGCGGGCCAGAGCTACCAGGTGTTCGGCCACCTGTACAAGTCGAGCGACAAGGACAACGCGCACTACGACAGTATCGATGCATGGTTCAAGCCAACCGGATCCGACGTCGTCTCGGCGCTCGTCACCGCAACAGGCAATAGCAGCATTGCCTCGTTCGACAGCCTGGGCTTCCGCTCGGCGAACATCGATAACAACGTAAAAGTTACGATCGATAACCTGCACGTTGCCAACGTCCCGGAACCAGGCAGCCTGATGTTGATGGGCGTGGCATTTGCCGGCTTTGCGGCGGCCCGTCGCCGTCGTCCGCGCGGCTGATCCGCTTCGTCAGGAGAGACCGAGCGCCGGCTCTCCCGCCTTCCTGAGCTTGCGCGGGAAGCGCAGGTGATACTGCAGCCCCTTGCCCGGGCTGCTTTCCGCGCGCAGCGAACCGCCCAGCGAGCCGGTCACCAGGTTGTAGAGGATGTGGGCGCCGAGGCCGCTGCCGCCGCTGCCGCGCTTGGTCGTGAAGAAGGGATCGAACAGTTTCGACAGCGTCTCGGCGTCCATGCCGGCGCCGTCGTCGCCGTACTCGAAGGCGACCGTGTCGTCGTCCTCCAGGCGGGCGCGGATCGTGATGTTGCCGGGCTGGCCGCGCTCGAAGCCGTGCACCAGCGAATTGACCACCATATTCGTGACGATCTGCGACACCGCGCCCGGGAAGCTGTTCAGTTCCAGGTCCGCCGGGCAGTCGATCTGCACCTTGACGGGCCGCCCTTTCAGCTTGGGCTGCAGCGACAGCAAAATCTCGCCGACGTACTTGCCCAGGTTGAAATTGCGGATATTGTCCGAGGACTGGTCCACCGCCACCTGCTTGAAGCTGCGCACCAGGCTTGCGGCGCGCTGGGTGTTGGTGGTCATGATCCGCAGCGACTGGTCGACCACGTCGAAGAAGCCGTCCAGGCTCTCTTCCGTCATCTGTCCCGCGGCCAGCTCCTCCTTCGTGAGCTTGAGTTCCTGCACCAGGTGGCTGGTGGCGGTCACGCAGATGCCCAGCGGGGTGTTGATCTCGTGGGCGACGCCGGCCACCATCTGGCCGAGCGAGGCGAGCTTTTCCTGGCGCACCAGTTCGGTTTGCGCTTCCTGTAGCTGGGTGAGCGCCAGGTTGAGGGCCGCGTTCTGCGTTTCCAGGTGCTCCTTGGCGGTGCGGATCGCGCGGTCGGCCTGCATGCGGGCGAGCGCCACCGCCACGTGGCTGGCGATGAAGGCCAGCAGGTCGAGTTCGGTCTTGGTATACAGGATGGCCGGATCGTAGCTCTGCACCACCAGCACGCCGTAGGCCTTGTCGTGCACCAGCATCGGCGCGCCGATCCAGCTGGCGACGTCGATGTTCCCGAGCGGCTCCCTGACCTTGCCGGCGGCGCGCAGGCGCGCGATGCTGCCGGCGTCGTGCAGCTGGGCCTGGCGCGTCTGCAGCACATAGGACACCATGCCGGCGCCGAGCGGGAAGCGCTGGTTGGGGCGGTAGCTGTCCCTCTCGTCGGCGTAGTACGGAACGCTGAGTTCGCCTCTGTCGGGATGGGTCAGCGCGATCAGGAAGTTCTTCGCCACCATCAGCTCGCCGATGATGCGGTGCAGGCTGGCGGCCAGCACATCGGTGTCGAGCACCGAGGCCGACAGGTCGGCGATCTGGTACAGCGCGTGCTGGACCTGCTCGGCGCGGCGGCGCTCGGCCACTTCGCGCGCCAGCGCGGCGGTGCGTTCCTGCACGGCACGCTCGAGGCGGTCCATGCTCTGCATGCCTTGCAGGGCGTTCGAGACATGGTTCGCGATCAGGGCGAACAGCGCCTGGTCTTCCTCGCTGTAGGTATGTTCCGGGATGTAGCTCTGGATCACGATCGCGCCCAGCACCTCGTGCTGCTGGTCGAGCAGCGGGCAGCCCATCCAGTGCTCGGCCACGCTGCCCTGGCCCCAGGTATTGCCGTTCTCCCGCGCACGCTCTTCGTCGGAAGTCATCGACAGTGCCTGCTTGTTGAGCATCACCCAGGCGGTCGGCGACTGCTCGGGCGACGCCAGGGCCACGCGTTCGTCCGGGCTCGGGCCCTGGTCGACGGTGTCGACGAAATACACGAAGCGGACGGTGCCGTCCTCGCGCTCGGACAAGGCGACGTAGAAGTTTTCCGCATACATGATGCGGCCCAGCGCGCGGTGCACGGCGCCGATGAATTCGGTGATGTCGGTACAGCTGGCGGACAGCTGCCCGATTTCGAGCAGCATGGCCTGCACCGCTTCCAGGCGCGCAAGACGGTTTTCCATCGATTCCCCTCACGACAAATAATGCGTTAGGGAAATATTAGCAGTTCAGAGGGCTGCTGGGAGGAAAGTGTCGCTTAAATGCGGAAGCGATTTCAGCGCGGTGCGCGGAAATCGTTCTCCGCCCAGGCCAGCGCCGACGCCGGCGACAGCTTGAAGCCGGGATCGACCCGCACCTGGGCCACCTGCTCGCCCATCTCGTCGATGGCGGCTAGCAGGGCGTACGGATTGTCCTCGTCCGGCACGATGTCGAGCGTGACCTTCAGTTCGCCCTCGGGCGTCGAGATTACGGTGCTCTTGTGCAACTGCGCGTGCAACTGCTGCTCGTGGCGGCGCAGCACTTCGTACGCGGTCTTCACCAGCGTGTTGAAGGCGTTCACGTCGAGCGGTTTCGGGTTCTTCTTGTCGCGGCCCATCGTCCACGGGCCGACCAGGGCCGGTTCGGACTCGCCATCCTTGTACATGGCGACGGCCCAGCCCTCGTCGTCCTCGTTCTTGATGACGCGCGCGGTCCAGCCGTTGTCCTGCCACAGACGCGCCTCCTGTACGGGAGCGTCTTCGTCGTGCTGGTCTGGTGCTTCGTCGTTCATGTCGTCCAATCCAATCGGGGCGCATCGCCCAAAGGACAGATCATAGGAAATTCCGGCGCTCTGGACAAGCACCATCGACAGCGTATGTACGAAAAAGCGGCGGCGCGAAGGGCGCGCTACATGCGCAGGTCGGGCCTGCGCGGCGGAACGATGGGCGGCCCCGGCGAATGCTTGCGGGGGTCGATTGCCGGATTCCGGATCTCTTTGTTAAACGGCGTAATGATGATGGGAGGAATGGCCGGCGGCGCCGATGGCGGATTCTTGTGGCCACCCTTGTCAAGCCGGACATCGTGCGTCCAAGATGGATGATCCTGTAAGTAAAGCATAGGGTTCCCTCCTGCGACAGAGCAGGCTGCCAGTATAGCCCTCGCCTCCCGCATTGCAAGGCTTGATTCTGGCCAACTTCGCCCACCGCGCATTGCCTACCGCTCATCGCCCGCCGGGACAGGTCCGCCCCCGGAAAATGGCAGCCTGTCGCATCCCGATGGAGCGCCCTGGGCGATACGGATACATTGGAACCATACCGAGCCACCAATCATCACGAGGACCATCATGAAAAAGACCGCCGCCTTCGTCATCCTGTTTCTGTTCGCCCTGCTGCTCTGGAACGTGTTCGCATTCGGCTTCAACGGCAGCGGCATGGCCGTCAATGTCAACGGCGACGAGATCGACGGTCCGCTGGGCGCCCTGCTGGCGATGCTGTTCGCGGGCGGCGGCACGCTGCTGGCCGGCCTGGTCATGCTGGTGGTGGGCGCGGTCCTGGCGGTGGTGTTCGCCGGCGTCGGCGTCATCCTGATCGGCGGTCTCGGTATCGGCGCCGTGGTGCTGGCGCTGGCGATCTCGCCGTTGCTGCTGCCCCTGCTGCTGCCGCTGGCCGTGATCTGGTACCTCATGAGCCGCTCGCGCAAGAGCCGCATGGTGCGCGAACCGGCGGTTTGACAACGCGGTCCGATCACAAACCTTCGATCAAACGCATCGCGAATACGATCGGCAAGCCCGCGGCGATCACCTTGCGCGCCGCGGCGCCGTGGTCGTAGGGTACCCGGAAATAGGTGATGTCCCTGGCCTCGTCGTCGAACACCGCATAGCTGGCCGCGTTGTTCTGGTCGCGCGGCTGGCCGGTGGATCCCGGCAGCACGAGGTACTGGTGCTGCGGCTGCAGGGGAATCCGTTGGCCCGCCTCCGGAACATGCAGGCCCATGCGGCCCTCAATGGTGCGGCGATACAAGGCCGGCGCGTGCACATGGCCGGAGAACACGATGCGGCTGCGGCTGGCCTTCAGCGAACGCTCGGCCTCCCCGATGCCGGTCACGTACTCCCAGCGGATCGGGTCATGCGCGCTGGCGTGCACGAAAAAGGCGTTGCCGTGCTTCTGCGTCAGCGGCAGGTCGGCCAGGAAGGCCATCTGTTCCTGGTCGAGCTGGCTGCGGGTCCATTCGATCACTTCCCGTGCCTCGGCATGCATCCGGGGGCGTCCGGGCTCCCGGCTGCCTGGACGGGTCACCGCATAATCGTGGTTGCCCTGCACCGCCACCGCGCCGCGCGCCACGTGGTCCATCACCGTGCGTACCACCCAGGCCGGGTCGGCGCCGTAGCCGACGAAATCGCCCGTGAAGGCGTACTGGTCGACCCGCTGGCCCTCGGCATGCGCCAGGCAGGCCTCGACGGCTTCGCGGTTGGCGTGCAGGTCGGTCAGCAGGGCCAGGCGCATGGGACCGGTTTCAACACATCAGGCGCCGCGGCGTTCCGCAGCGTACTGCGCATAGCCGC